>SDNW01000007.1 GCA_004524725.1 Promethearchaeota archaeon | reverse complement strand
TCTAAGGCATGAGCCATCACCTCTAAAAATCTCCCGGTTCCTGCTGCGCATTTATCATTCATCTGAAAATCAATAACACTCCCCGTCTTTTTAGACATTACTATAGCCTTGCTATCCTGACCTCCAATATCAATAACCGAAGCAGCATCTGGAAAGAAATATTGGGCTCCGCGTGCATGGGCAGTAATTTCAGTTACTCTGTCATCAGCAATATCAATTGTATTACGACCATAACCAGTACTCATTACAAATACGTCATTTCTTTCTAAGTGATGTTGTGCAAGTATATCATCAAATAAATTATGACCTACTCGCTTAAAATCGTACGTGGAGCGCTCAGTTTTATGATCTAACAATTTTCCATCATTGATAAGAACGATCTTCGTTGCTAAAGATCCGATGTCAATGCCAATAAAATTCTTCACGATCTCGTTATTCTCCTTTTAATTTTATTTTAAAAATGGTTAACAAGATTTTAATTTTATTATCTACACTTTAGGAATACCTAACCTAAGAAAAAGATTGAAATTATGATTGTAATTGCAAAAGCAAAAACCATTTGAAGAATATTTTTAATGATAGATTCCCGAGCAATTAGCCCTAAAAATGCTCCTAACATGATAATGCATATCAAGATGATTAAAAAGGAGATGATAAAGGTCACTATTCCTGCTTCTGAAACAAAAACGAATGGCAGTAAAGGAACTATTCCTCCAAAAAAAGGAGAAAAACCATTTATTATTGATACAATAATGCTGGTGAAGGTTTCAGCTCTCTCTTGTATTGTTCTTATCTGCCTTTTTTCACTTCGAGACATATTCCGTTTTCTAAGTCGCTTTTTTTTAATCTTAATGAGCATAGATTTCTCTATCTCCTCAAAAGATTGATTCTCTACCGAATTTAAACCACTCTCTTCATTAATTATCATTGATTTGTTGATAATATCCTTAATTTTTTTTTGTTCTGCCCTCTCTGATAAATAGGATCCTGTAAGACCAGAAATTAGCATGCTTATCGATGATCCAAGTCCTGTAAGAATCACTAAGTTGCTGTTAATAACTGCGATATTATCCTTGAGTACAACGACAAAAAATCCCAAGAGAATTCCTAAAACAGTAAGCATACCATCATAGAAGTTATTTACGAAGTATCTTCGAGCGACACTCCATAAATTAGTTATTCTAGCATATATTCTAACTTTTTCAATAATATTCAATTAATTAACTCCTATTACCCGCTTTTTAAAGATTTAGATAAGTTTTAAAATGTATCAATCAATTTATAAATGTTATATTTATCGTTATATTAAACATTAACTTTCTTCGAGCAATTGTGACCGAATTAAAAAATTCAAGATAAATTCCCCACCGTTTTATAGTTTCCTTTAAACCCATTAGCTATACTCTCTCTTTAGAATTACTCTTATAAACGGTTGAACAATGTTATTAAATTTGCATCTAATTATTTCAAATTCATTTTTCTCTTATATGATTCATTCTATATTAGAAACTATACAAATTAATAAATGGTTTCTCCCGTAATACGGTCCACTTTCAAATGGCGAAATTTAGCATCAGAATTTACAATCTCGCTTGAATTTTCAATTTTCTCTACTACTTTTGTGGGAAATAAGTAATTTGCTAACTGAATAATCATTTGCTTGGTCTCTATGCAATTAAATAATTTTAAGCTTTCAAATGAATAAAAGAGCTCAGATATGAGATCGTAATTCATATCTGCTGTAAATTCTAAAATTTCGAGATTTCTATATATCCGAGATACAATAGTGCTTAATAAGTCATAATCTTGTAAATTTTCTAGGGATCTATTCATATAACGACAAAATAATACGTAATATGTGGCTTCTGAGGATACAAAACCCTCTCTATATTGGGTAATACCATCGGAACTTATCCTCTTTTCGATTTCGGCTACGATTTTATTTACATTTTGTTCCATTGCTGCTTTTTTTTTGACTAAATTATATATTTTAAGGATTATAACTAATTGAGATGTTTCGAGATTTTTTAAATAATTGGGCTCAAAAAATTTAGGTTCAGTTTCAATTAATCTTTCTATTTGGGATTCATCTAGCCATAATTTCATTAAATTAGTTGACTTAAGAAAGTAGTATAACCCATCTGTTGCTTCCACTAATGGCGCCTCGAACTCATCGATGCCCTCTTCATACAACTGCATGAGAAAATTCTTAATCTTTTCTTTATCTAGTGTCACATTTAAGTTCTTTGCCAAATAAAGACCACAAAAGTACAGATCAGGATTCTTTAGAGTAACAAGTGGCAAAGTCATTAACCACTCATCTACATTATTCTTAATATATTCAATGATATGAGAAAAATCGAACCGTCTATCTAAGTGAAAAAATTGGATAATTCGATATATAAGATATAGTAGCTGAAGTTTATCTTTCGGTTTCTTTAAATCTTCTAACTTCTCAATTTTTTGTTTATTTTCACTTAATTTTTTAATGAATTTTTCTCGAATTTCGATATATTTTCTTAATTTTTCTTTTTTATCTAAATTATCGTCGAATAAGCTCTTTAACCCCTTAATATCCACGATAAATTCAATATTTAAAAAACCCTTCGATTTTAGGTTGATCATAACTTCACTCGTAGTTGAGTCTGCGATATAATGAACTAATTCCTCTAAAAAAATCTCATAGATAATGGGGGCAATTTTTATCTCATACAATTCATACGCAGACCTAATTCTCTTATAATCTTCTGAATCCAGTTCCAAAAAAGGATCGGATAACTTATTTTCAACCTCGATCTCTTCTATCCCTATTTCTTGTAACTCTTTAGAAAAAAACATCTTTAACTTCTCTAAGGTGAGATCAAGAGCCGCTTTATCTTCGATTTCCTCCTCAAAATTATCTGTTATTTTTTCATGGAAATATTCATCAAGAGAATTATAAAAAAATTCCAAATTATCAAGATATAAGCTTAAAATGTTGAAAAGACCTTGATATATCATTTAACACAACTCAATATATGAATAATGAATTGACTTCGTTATTTTCCGCACGTATATTGTAGAATATGAATTTATCAAGAAATTAATATTTTTTGATTATAAATTTATGAAAATCACTCTTTTCTTTTACATTTTAAATTTCTGCTTTTTCTATACCATTTTATCAATAATTTTTTTAGAAAAAAATCTAAAAAATTGTTGTCATTAAAAATTCAGATTTGGTTCCGCTCTAAAAACGATTATTTTTATTATTCTAATCATATATTCATCTTAGATAATAAAATTTTTAGTGTCTTTTACAATGATTTCGAATAGAAAAACTAAACAAGAAATTCTCACACTGTTGATAGACCATTCAAGGATTATCTACTCTGTTATAAGTGATATGGGTGTCTATTATTCAAGCTGGGCAGACGATTTTGAAAAAAACGAAAAAGATCTGGAGAAAAAGAAAAGCAAGATGCAATTATCTGAAGAAGAAGCCGATGAGATTAAAATTAAATTAATACAAGATTTTTCAGATACTGGGGCTTCCGGTTTGGGTAATTTTATTAACCTAGTATTACGAATGGACAACGTTATTAACTATCCGTTAGAATTCGTAGATATGCTCCCAAAAATTAAACTTGAAAAAAATCTTCTTCAAGAGATAAAACCTCATTATCATAAATTAATAAATAATATAATTGAAATGGCAAATGCATTAAAAACAGTTTTGAAGTATTTCCGTGATAATCCTGATAAGGTCTTCGATATGACAACCAAAATACATGAATACGAGAATGACATTGATCGGCTATATCGACAATTCTTAGAATTCATATATTCTAATGAGAAATTAGAAATTCGAGACTTGTTGCGAATGAGAGACAGTATTGTATTATTGGAGCAAATGGCTGATAGAATACATGATATAGCTGATGTTATGCGAGTATTGCTTTATCAATAGAGTCTTCTAAAAGATATAAATATCTGCTATTCTAATTCAATTTCATAGTAAATCATTTAATATTCTTCTAATTATTTTAATGAATAAAAAAACTTATACGTCATTCTACTTTAACTTAATACAATCTTTTATCTTTTAAGGAAGTGATAATAATGAATACGAAGAAAAAATTTTATTTATCAATTCTCTTGTTTCAAATATTATTAGTTTCGATTGTATTTTTAACTTTAAATGGACTTATTTCATTTGTAGCGGCTCAATCAGATCCTATTGACTTTTATAATTCACCAACTACATCAATGTTAGCGATATCCGCTGCAATATCAGTAGGATTATCTGTTCTTGGAAGTGCTTGGGCATTAAAAACTGTCGGTACTGCAGCAATTTCAGCGGCAGCGGAACGTCAAGGTTCCATTGTAATACCCTTTTTAGCAATAGCCATGTCAGAGGCATTAGCTGTTTACGGACTTATCGTTGGGATATTATTAGTTTTCAATATACCTTCAGCAGCTTAACCTTTTGAAGAATTAAAAGTAGTATTATGGTGAAAAAGAAACGAGTATAAATATTCCTTCATATGCATACACGTATGTCAGAATTAATAAGCTAAAACAACTTATTCTCGATGACTCATCTTTAAAACAGTTAAGAAATTTAGATACCATCAAGGATTTAATTGATTTCATAGTCCCCTATTATCCCGATATTAATATTAAAGATTATACTATTATCGAGATAGAGCAAGCTCTCTTCCATGTTTACATTAGAATTATCGGCAAAATTTTATCTATAAGCCCATTACCAATGAGAAAGTTTTTGAGGAATTATCTTTTAACTTTTGAAATTACTAATATAAAGCAAATCATAATCACCTTGATTATTGGTATGCCCATTAAAGAAAGGAGAAATAGAGTTAATTTTCTAGTTGAAGAGTATTTAGATCACACGAAATTTATTAATGATCTCTTGGAAAAGAATACTTTAGACGAAATTCAACTCTATTTACGCGGAACAAAATATAACAAACCAATAAGAGAAGGAATATTGTATTTTAAAAATAATAAAGAGATTTTTGTCTTAGAAGGATTTTTAGATAGGTTATATTATGAAAATTTAAAAGAGGCTCATCCCTCCTTTAAACGAAAAACTAAAGATATAGTTGCGTCATTTATTTCCTATTTAATCGAAGTTTACAACTTGCGAATAATTGCTAGAGGTATTAAAAACTCCATTGATAAAAAGTTATTAGAACAGTTTTTAGTTAAACGTTACTTTCTTTTAGATGAAGAAACTCTGGAACGATTATTTAGGATGGAAGATCTTGAAAAATTTTATTCTAATATAGAAAAGTATCTTAAAGGACATCAAGGATTAAAAACGAATAAAATTGAATATAAATTAGTTAGAAAGCATTTTATTTGGTCCTTACAAAATATTTATCAAGAATATTTTTTTAAAAAAAACCACCTGATTATTGATGATATCGATTTTTCAACAGTCTATAAAATCATAGAATTACTTGTAAAAAAAGATAAAGAAATTAAATTTGATATTATGCCAAATGTCATTCGATTGATTCATAATAAATATGAGAGGTTAGAAAAACTACATGGAGATCTTTAAGTGGGCTAAAGAAATAGAAAGAATATCCGAAAATTTAATTGATAAAGCTAAAGAAGCAAATTTAAGGGAGATACAAACTCTCAAAGAAGAGCAAGAAAATAAAATTGAAGAAACCATTCAAAAAAAAAGAAGTGTTATAGATTTGGCCTTAAAGTCGCTTTCTGATGAAGTGAACGATCAGGTCTCGATATTTGAGTCAAATCTCCTTCATAAAATGAAGAAAGTAGAAGAAAATTACCTTAAAAATAAAGATAAAATAATTAACGAAGTTTTAAAACGATTGGGGTTTGATTTTAATGGTTAATCAAAAAGTCTATATATTAGGTAATGATGATATGGTCATAATGTTTGGACTAATAGGCATTGAAGGGATGATTATAGATAACTCAGAAGATTTAATTACTATTTTTGAGGATCTAATCTCTGATAAATCAATAGGAATGATCATTATTACTATAGAACTTAATGAAGCTCAAATCTCATATTTTTTGAACTTTAAATTAAACAATAAACGACCTTTTGTTTACATAATCCCCACTATATTTAACGAAGAAGCGGAAGAAGAGGTTTTTCTAAAAAAATATAAAGACATCTTAGAACCAGTAAACAAAAGGGGATAGATAGGTGATTGAATTATTGAACAAAGAGATTTAAAAAGACAGTTTGGACAACTTGGATTATATTTGCTAGATGAAGCAGAAGAACAAGTAAGGTCAATCAATGAAAAAACATTGCTTCAGAAAGCATCTCTTAAAAAAGATTATCTGAAACGGTTAGAAGATAGATCTGCTAAGATTAAATCAGAATTTATAGAAAATTATAATCGACTTCTTAGTAATTCTCTCTCTAGCACTATACTACAATCAAAAGAGATGTTACTTCAAGTTAAGAATGATTTACTTACAGATTTTAAAAAAGATCTCATAGATAAAATACAATCATTAATAGAAACTAATTATTCAAACTATCTTGCGTTTCTGATTAATAAAATAAAGGAAAATGCCGCTCAAATCGGAGAAGAGCCTTCTCAAGTGGAAATTCTCTTGAACTCGAAAGATTTTAACTACTTTCAAGATAATCAGAATAAAATTGAAGAATATTTTTCAGGAACGGTAGGAATAAAAAAATCAAAAAAGTATATGATTGGAGGATTTAAATTATATCTTCCTAAAGCAATGCTCTCCTACGATTATACTTTAGAAAATTTAGTATCAAATGCTTCTAATACTATCGAGCAAATTTTTTCCTCTTCGTATATTGATGTTGATTTAGAATCTTTCCAAAAGGAATTTGAAGAATTCATATCAAAAAAAAAAGCTAAAATTGAAGATTATTTGAAAAAATATGATGAAATCAGAACCTAAACATCAAAATGGTTACATTTCCGCGGTTAATGGATCGCTAATTGAAATTAAAGGTCTTGAAAATGTAGTTAGACTTCACGATCTAATTCGTATCTCAAAATTTAATATTTTGGGGGAAGTTATTCAAATTTATTCAGATTATGTCATAGCCCAATGCTATGAAAATACCTCTGGGCTTAAATTGAAAGAAGAAGTTATAAACTTAGGAGAGCCTCTCAGCATGGAATTAGGGCCGGGATTATTATCTAATATTTTTGATGGGATTCAGCGCCCTTTGGATCGTATATATAGTTTTTATCAAAAAGACGGTTTTATAAAGCGGGGACTTGAAGTAAAATCCTTATCAAGAGAATCGAAATGGGAATTTTCGCCGTATAGGAAAACTGGAGATAATGTACATCCTGGAGATATTATCGGCACTGTCCAAGAGACACCGTTAATTAATCATAAAATCTTAGTACCTCCAGGGATTTCAGGAAAAATAATGTCGATAGCTCAAAAGGGAGAATATACAATAAAGGATGAAATTTATAAGTTAAAGTTAGGGGAGAAAGAAAAATCATTTACATTACTTCAAAAATGGCCCGTATTCTCCAAACGTCCTTTTACACGAAAAATTCAACCTCAAGAACCTTTGATAACTGGCCTTCGTGTAATTGACTTACTTTTCCCCATTGTAAAAGGAGGCACAGTTGCTGTGCCAGGTGGATTTGGAACCGGAAAAACGGTAATACAGCAAACACTAGCAAAGTTTTGTGATGCTGATATCATCGTTTTTATTGGTTGTGGTGAAAGAGGTAATGAGATCGCAGATGTACTTAAACAGTTTAGTAAAATAATCGATCCTAAGAGTGGTCGCCCCTTAATTGAACGTATCGTTATTATCGCTAATACTAGCAATATGCCGGTTTCAGCTAGAGAAGCGAGTATCTTCTCAGGGGTAACTATTGCTGAATATTATCGAGATATGGGATATAATGTTGCAGTTCTCGCGGACAGCACTTCTCGATGGGCAGAATCTCTAAGAGAAATTTCGGGATTATTGGAAGAAATGCCTGCGGAAGAAGGATATCCCGCCTATTTACCTTCTAAATTATCAAGTTTTTATGAAAGAGCGGGAGTAGTTGAATTATTAGGACGAGATCAAAAAAATCATACACTTTTCGGTTCAATTACTATAATAGGTTCTGTATCACCTCCTGCGGGTGATTTTGGTGAACCGGTCACTGCAAATACAAAGAGATTCGTTCAAGCTTTATGGGCTTTAGATGCTAATTTAGCATATTCTAAGCATTATCCTGCCATCGATTGGTTTATGTCATATTCTAACTATCCAGATTATCTTTCGGATTGGTGGATCGAACGAGATATTCATTGGCCTGAATTAGATTACGATTGGATTCAATGTCGATCATTAGTAAATGAAATTTTATCAAAAGAGAATGAGTTATCCAATATTTTACAACTCGTAGGAGAGGAAAATCTGCCTGAGATGGATAAATTTATCTTATTTGTTGGAGAAATTATACGAGAGGGTTTTCTTATACAAAGTGCTTTCGATTCTGTTGATGTATTTACCGATGTAAATAAACTATTAAGTCATATCAAAATCATCCTTCTATTATATGAAGAGGGTAAAAAGCTTATCCAACAAGGATACTTTACTGAAGATATTAAAAATCTAAATGTTATCCAAAAAATCCTTCGTATTAAAAATAATATTGAAAATGAAGAATATAAACAAATATTTAACCTAAAAGACCAATTAATTCAGGAGATTGACCAATTGAAATTAACTTCGGGGTCGAGGAAATAAGTATGAGTATTCTATATCAAAAAGTACAGAAAGTTATTGGACCATTGTTATTTTTAAAAAACAAACATGATGTCCAATATGAAGAAATTGTAAAAGTACAAATGGAAGATAAATCTACTCGATTTGGACAAGTGGTTAAAATGGATGAGGAAATAATTGTTGTTGAACTCTTTGAGAGTACAAAAGGCATTTCCTCTCAAAATACTAAAATATTATTCACTAGAGATACTTTTAAGATAAAAATCTCTGATACCGATATGTTTGGTCAGACTTTCAACTCATTAGGTAAACCAATCGATCTAGAGACTAAAAAGGAATTGAAATATAATCTTCTCACCGATCAAGAAAAAGACATATATGCTTATCCTATTAATCCCTTTGCGCGTGATTATCCCTCAGAAGTCATACAAACTGGTATATCAGTTATTGATGGTTTATTTACGTTGATTCGAGGTCAAAAACTCCCAATCTTTAGTGGTCAAGGGTTATCTCATAACAAACTAGCAACTCAGATTGTAACCCAAGCTAGAGTTCTAACTGAAGAGCCATTTTTAATTATTTTTTGTGGCATAGGTATTATTGAAGATGATGCAATCAAATTCTTGAAAGCTTTTCGGGAAAGTGGAAACATTCAAAATATAATATCTTTTATGAATTTTGCATCGGATCCCGTGATGGAAAGGTTAATCATTCCACGAGTTGCTCTTACAACGGCAGAATACTTTGCTTTTGAAAAAGATATGCACGTTTTAGTAATCTTAATTGATATGACGAATTATGCGGAAGCACTTCGAGAATTAAGTTCAGCAAAAGAAGAGATTCCTAGCCGAAAAGGTTATCCGGGATATTTATATTCTGATCTTGCTTCTATTTATGAAAGAACAGGAAAGATAAAAGGAAAAACAGGAAGTATCACTCAGATTCCCATTCTCACAATGAAGAATGATGATATTTCCGATCCTGTTCCTGATACGACAGGCTATATCACGGAAGGTCAACTTGTACTCGAAAGAGAACTTCACAAAAAAGGAATTTACCCTCCATTTGATGTGTTATCATCGATATCACGACTCATGAAAGATGCTATTGGCAAGGAGACTACTCGAGAAGATCACGCTGATGTATCTTCACAATTATTATCTTTATATTCTAATTCATTAGAAGTAAGAGATTTATTATCAATTGTAGGAAAAGAGGGATTATCTAACGAACAACGAACTATACTCAAATTTGGAACTGAATTTGAAAATTCGTTCTTAAATCAACAACCAAATGAAAATCGAGACTTTAATCAAACATTATCTATTGCGTGGAAGATTTTGTCTGAATTGCCTCGAGATAAGTTAGTAAGAATTCATGATAAATTCATAGATAAATATTACCACGAGTGATGGTATGAGTTTTAGAAAAATTAAAGTCACCAAGACCAATCTTCTTAAATTAGAAAAAAAGAAAAGTTTTGCTGAAAAAGGAAAAAAATTCTTAGAGTTTAAACGAGAACAATTAAACACTGAAATTAATACCAAATGGAAATCTTATTTATTATCTAAAGATCAGTTTATGGGATTATTTAGGAAAGTGGTTGTGTTAATGCATCAAACTTATAAGGAAATGGGAAAGCGCGATTTGTTATTAATAAGTGATATGAGTAAATTCCAATATTATCCAAAGCTAAGTATTCAATATACGAAAGATTTTGGCATCCGTTCATCAGAAATAAGTATTGCTTTTGATAAGAAGAAAAAATTACCCTCATATAACTTTAATAATTCAAGCCATTTTTTAGATGATCTCGTATTAGGTTTAAAACAGTTTGTTCAAAAATTGACAATCACAGCTGAAAAAGAAGAGACTTTAATTTTTTTTGCCCATAACTTCAATAAAGTGAATCGGAGAATAAATGCCTTGAAAAATATTATTATTCCCGATCTTGAGTCAAAGGTAAAACAAATCAAAAATCAACTTGAAGAAATCGAAAGAGAAAATTTTGTTAGATTAAAAAAAACTAAAGAGCTTCTAGAAAAAAAGAGGAGAACAATAACTATTTAAAGTGATTCTGTATGGGGAAAAAAAGCGAGATGACCCTTTTCAAAGTAACAATTAACCATAATTTTAAGCATGAATTTTTACGTGAACTTTCAAGTCTAAATAACATACATATACAAACTAAGAAAGATAGCGAAATCAAACCAAAAATTACCGAAAAAGAATCCTCCAACGCGCAAATTAAATCATTAAGACAAAATCTTGATTCATTATATGATAAATTAGACATCAAAGAAAATGATCTTAAGGATTTGAGAGTTAAAGAAGATGATCGAATGGAATTTGTTGTATCAAATTTACATGAATTAATTTCGAGAGCTTCTGATGAGATTAATTTCTATTTAAATAGGATTAATGAGCTAGAACGATATATTAATAGAGCTGTGATTGAACTTGAAAATTTAAAATTAATTAATGCTAGTTATGCTTTTTTAGAAGAATATAATCTAACTCGTGAAAGTATGGCAGATTTAAAAGAATTAGATTTTAAAGCATATACAACCTTTACCAAGAATTTAGAAAAATTTGATTCGTTATTTAATTTTGATAGTTTCCCGAATATACATCAAGTAGAAACTAATTTTCAAATTGAAGATAGAGCCGCGTTTTTTATTTTTTATCCAAGAGAATTGGAGGAAGAATTAAGGGAAAGAATTAACATTATACATGCTGAAGAAGTGCCTATCTTAAAAAAATATCTAACGGATGAAGGAATTAATTTTACAAGGATTAACAACGAAATGAACATCATAAATGATACTTTAGTTAAATATGAACATGAAAAAGAGATTATGAGAAATCAAAATGTTAGTAAATTTGCAGCAATTAATGAGGTATTACAAAACATTTCAGAATATATTTGGGCTGAAAACCAATTTACAAAATCAACAAAAGATAGATTACGGCTTCAATTTTATACCCCGATTCGAAATAAGAAAAATGTAAAAAAAGTACTTATAGACAAGTTCAAGGACAACATTATTCTTGATACGTTAGATATTCTAAAAAATAAAGCTCAAAAGGTAAGAATGGAGAAATTAAGAAAAAGTGAGGAGGATTCCAAATCAGATCTTGATGAGGAGGAAATTTCTGATGAAAAAGAAACAGTTGAAATCGAAAAACTAAGAGAAAAAACACCAACAATAATGAGAAATTCTCGAATAATACGCCCTTTTGAGGCGTTAACAAGACTTTATGGGGTCCCAACCTACGCAGAAATCGACCCCACACCTTTTTTAGCTATTACGTTTCCACTTCTTTTTGGTCTAATGTTTGGAGATATGGGTCATGGGCTTGTACTTATAACTTCTGGATTGATTGGAGCATTTGTATTTAGAAAAAAGAAAGGGGAAATCAAAAATTACTCTTGGATTATATTCTATTGTGGAATCGCTGCAGTTTTCTGGGGATATTTTTATGGTGCTTTTTTTGGCACCGAGGAATTTTTTGGGATCCCACTAACTCCGCTAAGTTTTAATGTACCGCTTATTGGTCGTGTTTCCCTCCAAAATATATTAAGCAATGCATTTACCATATTTTTATTTATGATTTTTGTGGGGGTTATACATATCAATATTGGATGGTTTATTCAATTTTTAAACTATTGGAGGAAAAAAAAGAAGTATTTAGCATTGAGCGATTCTCTAATGAAAATATTTTTATTGACCGGTGGAATGATTTTAATTTTTATTTACGGGTTTAATATTGATGCTTGGCTATCATATCCGTATCCAATATTATTAGTTCTTCTACCTGGGATTTTAGTAATAATTTTAAAACCCATAGGACGATTATTTAGGGTATCCTATCTTAAAGAGGAATCCATTGGATCATTAATGGCAGAAGGGACAATAGACACTTTCGAAACAGTATTATCTATCTTGAGTAACGTCTTATCATATATTAGATTATTAGCACTATCTTTAGTTCATATTACATTAATGCTTGCCATTATAACAATGACAGAAATCATTTCAGTACCCCCAATATCTCCTGGCATGGAAATAGGTGCCTTTTTATCCGCTTTAGGTCTCCATATTATTCGAATAGTAGGTTTAATTTTTGGAAATTTAGTAGTTATACTATTAGAAGGATTGCTTGCGTTTATCAATAGCTTAAGATTGCACTTTTATGAATTTTTCTCCAAATTTTATACCGGAACTGGGATAGACTTTTTCCCTTTCTATTTGAATAATGAGTATTCCATCATAAAATTTAGACCAGGTCCAACAAAAGATTTAATTTCTGAGGAAATAGACAAAGAGATTGAAACTGAGAGGAATCAAGAGGAATTAGATAAGGCTACGAATTTAATTAAAAAAGAATTTTTTTAGATTTTGAATTATTGCAATTATCAAACTCGTTTCAAATATGAATAATGACCATAAGAACGAAAATGACCGCCCAATGAAGTCAAAAATCAGAATCATTGGAGGAGCTTTTTATCTTATTTTTCTCCTTTTGATATTAAGTTTTTTAATTCTTTCCAATGTTAATTTATATATTTCTATTCTCCTCATTATATTCCTTTTCTTATTAGGAGTTGGACCAATTATTTCGGGTTTTAATAAGCAAAGATTACATAACCTTTTTCATCGCAGAGAACCACAATTAAAAAAACTTGAAAAGGATCCGATTAAAAGAGTAAATAATGTTACTCTTAATTTTGAATATAAAACTGAATTATTAAAAAAATGTAGTAAATGTGGGATGCTTTTAATAGGTTCGCTAAACCGTTGTCCAAATTGTGGAAATAATAAATTCGATTAGGGTTTAAACCATTCAAAAAAGTAATAACTAATTGTTAAAGGATTTGCAATTACGAATTTTTTCCTAACAGATGTTGCTAACCTTCCTGCTCGAACCATATCAATAGCAGAGATCTTAGCATCATGGGGTAATACATGTACGATAAATGGGGAATGTTCTAAGCCAGGTCCTTTCTTATATACTACGAAATCCGCTCCAAATTTTAATCCAGGTCGAGGAATATAACCTTTTTCACGCAGATCCTTATAGATTGTAAATTTCTCTTCAAATTTGTGATGAAGTTGTTTAGCTCTCTCAAAAAATTCTTCGGGTGTGAGAAATTGATTTTTTTCAGGATCTTCTATCGTAATTTTCTCTTTTAATAGTAAATAATAAGCTTCAATTAAACTTAATTCCGAGGGTTTGGAGAAATATTCCAAACGTGGCTTATTGATTCCTAAGGGGGAACCAAAAAAATTCTGTTTTACGTACAGATAGGATGCAAATAGGGGATTAAATACAATTACTCTTGAATTAATGAATTTAGTGGGGATTTTTTCTGGTATATCCTTTTCTGTAAGATCATCTAAAGAAATTAGCGCTTCCTTGTCTTCACTCATCAAGACAGAATTATGATTTATACCTTAAGAATTCTTGTAAAAGACCAAGATTCATTTATTATTATCAAAACCAATAAAAATTGTTTTATACCTTGTTATCAATATATGACTCAAGAATTAAATAGAGAATAAACTATGATTGAGAGAAAAGCTTTTTTTGCTGGGCATTGGTACTCCTATAACAAGAATGATTTAATACGAGATTTAGAAAGTCATTTTAATAATGAAACTTTTGGTCCAGGGGAACTGCCTAAGAGTCAAAATAATGATTCACGAACAATTATTGGAGGGGTCTCACCCCACGCGGGATATGCTTATTCTGGTCCTTGTGCCGCCTATACTTATCTAAATCTTTTTAAGGAACGAATTCCGGATACGATTATTATTCTTGGAACCCATCATCATTATTATACAAAGGTAGGGTTAATGGAAAAGGGTGAATGGAAAACACCATTAGGAAATTTAAAAATTGATGAGGAATTAGCTACTCTAATTCTTCAAAATGCTAAAATAATTACCGAGGATACTTCAGGATTTATTAATTACCAAGAGCATAATATTGAAATACAACTTCCATTCATAAAGTATTGCGCCGGTAATAAAGATGTAAAGATTCTTCCAATAAAAGTAACTAACCATATAAATCAAAAAGAGATGGATAGAATTTCTAATGAAATTATAAATGGGATTAATAAATCTGACAAAGATATCGTATTAGTAGCATCCTCTGACATGTCGCATTATGATGTTTCTAATCAAAAACAACTGAAGATCCTGAAAAAGATTGATCATGCTGTTATAGATCAATTTCTTAATTTTAAACCTGAAAATATTTTGAATCCCGAAAATGTGATTTCTCAAGAAGATTATGGACAATTTCGCTCTGATCAAAGAGGTCCAAGCATATGTGGACGCCAAACGATTGCTACTTTAGTTTCCATCAATAAAAAGATGAAAGCAACACAATCTAAGTTATTGAAATACTATACAAGTAAAGATATCTCTCCCGGTGGAGGTACATGGACTGTTGGCTACTTTTCGGGAATTATTAGGAAATAGAAATTATTCTAATTTTTTCTTTAGTAATTTATTGAGACTAGTATTAGAATAATATAGTATTATTTTTCTGAAAGAATTTTTAAATAAATTGAATCTTTATTTATATGATTAAATTATTGATTGAGACTTATGCCCGAAGATAATGAAAAAGTAGAAGATTTTATTAGTTTATGGAAAAAAAAGATGGAAACAGAAAACAATAACAGACCATCAGTTATTGGCGAAACTATGAATAAACTCGAGATCCTTCAACGAGAAAACCAAGAATTACGACAAAAGATAGCTGAAAATGTTCAATTAATAGGAAAGACTGAAGAAATCCTTAAAAAAGCTGCTCAAGAAAAAGAACAATTAAAAACAGAAAAAGAGCAGAGTCTGCAAGGGATAAAAATTCGAATGAGCCAGATGGAGGCGGAAAATGCAGAACTCAGCAATAAAGTTAAAAATATGGTTCAATTAACTATGGAAAAAGATCAAGAAATCAATAATTTGCACACAAAAATAGCTGAGCTCCAAAATACTGATCAAAATAACGTTAACTTAGCGATGATTGAAGAATTAAAATCGGAATTAACAAAATATAAAAATCATATTACAGATTTAGAACGCGAAATTCTTGAAAAAAAAAATGAAAATGAGGAATTACAAAAACAATTAGTCGAGAAAGTGAAATCATTACCCGCTGATTATGTTATACCAATAGAAACGCCCAAACCAGCATTAATTAAACCAAACCCTCCAGAAAATCGGGCATTGCCTTTAGAAACCCTTTGTCAAGATCTTCAATCAGATTTAAACAGATATAAAAAGATAATTGAAAAATTAAAGCAGGAAAAATCAGAGCTAAGAACAACACTAGAAAGTAAAGGCATTCAATTAAAAAGCGGAGATATCCAGAAATTGCAGCAGGAAAATGAAGCTTTAAAAAATGATATAGCGACTTTACAAGATCAAATAAATTTGGAGCAAAATAATCAAAAATCCTCCATTGACTCAGAGATCTTAGACCAAAAAATTACTGAATTACAATTAAAATTACAAGAAAAGGATAAAATCATTACCGAACTCAAGTTAAATCAAGTGGAACAAAAAGAGATTCCAGCAGGTCCAATGTCTGGACTCGTCGACGATCTGCAGAAAAGTATAAATAAATTAAAATTAACCATCAAAGAGAAAGATAAAGAAATTGCAGAGTTGAGTAAATTAAGTGGACTTTAAATCCCCTTGATTATTTTTCTAGATGATGCATATATTCTTTTTCTGGTTGTTTTAAACCACAACCTAATGATTCACTATAAATTTAACTACAAATATCTTAAATTTTACCCTCAATACTAATACATGCTCAAAAATTTTAGTTAATCACAATGAGAAATATTTTTGAGGGATTGCAAATTTACAATAAAAACAATGGATGATCAAACGGGCAAAGAAACTTCAATTCTTTTTATTGGACACTTAGCTATTGACAGAACAATTCGTTTTAAAAAGACTTTTAAACCATCTTTAGGTGGAAGTGTATCTTATGGTTCATTAGCATTAACTAAGTACCAACAAAAATTCAAGGTTGGAATAATATCCCATATAGGTAATCTAAATTTTAACCAAACCCTATTACGTAAATTAGAAAGAATGGATATTGACTTAAACGGAATTAAATGGTCAAACACTCATAACACAACATTTATGCTTGATTATTTAGATCATGACAGAATATTAACTCTTCAATCAAGAAGTCCCGATCTGAATTTTACAGATATTCCAGTCTCCTACTTAGAAAAACCGCCGAAAATTATTGTTCTTGGTCCTCTCTGTAATGAAATTTCTTATGAATATATTGCGCAAATTGTGGATTTATTCCCTAATACTCTTATTGGTATTGACGTTCAAGGTTTTATTAGGAAAATTGATTCTCAAGGAGTAGTCTCTTATGCTCCCGATAAAGATCTTATTTCTAATATAAAACAGATCATCAATTTGATTGGGGATCGTTTAATTTTAAAAGGATCCGAAGTTGAAATGCAATTAATTTCGGGATGCAAAGAATACCACGAAATAATGAATTTTTTTAGAAAAATCAATGATAATTCCATTTTTATTATGACTTTGGGAGAGCAAGGATCATGGTTAGTTAAAAATGGGAAACAACTATTAAAAATTCCTGCTTTTCAATCGAAACGCGTTAAAGATGAAACTGGAGCAGGAGATGTGTATTTAGCCATATTCTTATTGGAATTTTACCTTTCTAATAATAGTTGGACCGCAGTTGAGAAGTGTGCCTATTTAGCCTCTGCTGCTGCATCATTTTTAATTGAAAAGGAAGGTACTAATGGTGTAGAAACCAAGAAAAAAATATTGAAACGCGTCCAAAAGAAAAAATATATAGTTTAAAATCAGTATCATATCATGATAAAGAACCATGCACATTAATATTCATATTGCGGTTGGGATCATTATTACCTCAATTTTGCATTATTTCTTTAATTTCAACCTAATAGAGTACGTCTTTGTTCTGCTCTTATCTTTTATTTGTGATTTTGATATATTTTTTATCAAATTTGCAAAAAATCAGAATCATCGGCTTTACATTACTCATTCTCTAATCCCAAGTATAATTTTAATAATCATTGGGGTTATTGTCATACTTTTTTTTGATTATAATGTAATATTACTGGGTGGGTTTTCATATATGTTCCACATCTTAATCGATACTTTCGATTGGGGCACCAATTTATTCTACTTTCCCAAAAAGCAAAATGGATTCAAATTATTAATGTCTCTGGAAGAACTTGAGAACCTCCCCCGCTATTTATCACAATATAAAAATCCAGGGTCATTTTTTGATACGAAGTATTACAATAACAGTATCTGCATGATAATTGAAATAACTTTATTTTGTATGATGCTCATTAGTGCATTCATTTTCGCCTTAGAATATATTTATTTTATTAGCTTCTACTTTATCGGATTAGCATTCCATCTTTCTCGCCACTATCAATTAAAGAAATCAGAAAGAAATTGAGATAAAGTGATGAAAAAGACATTTTATTACATGATTTTATAATTTAATTTGAGAAAATTTAAGAATTTCAATTGAATTTATGATTATAATTCAATCATCTTTAGAAAAAAAAAAGGTATAAAGTATACATGAGTGAACCCAAGAAATTAAATGTAGGTTTGTCGTTAGAAAAAGAAATGATTTTTAAGTGTGAACTTGGAGAGATGAAGGTAAAGGATTGTTATATCGATGAAGAGCATGATGTTGAAGCGGCTATGTGGGGCCCAAACCCAAGTAGGATGTTAGGTATGGCAATACTGGGCTGTTTAAGCGCTAGCTTTATTTTTTGCCTTAAAAAGAAGAATTTAAGTCTTAATGACCTTAAAGCAAATGCCGAAGTATCAATTGCTAGAAATGAAAAGGGTTTTTGGCGAGTAAAGAAAATTGATGTTGAAATTAAAATGCAAATTGATGAACCAGAAGCAAGAAAAAGAGCAGATCAATGTAAAAAGATGTTTGAGCAGTATTGTATAGTTACACAAGCAGTCCGTGAAGGAATCGACGTAGAAGTAAATTTAGATTATTAATTTAGTCTCTTATTTTTTATTTATTTATTTGAATAAAATCGTTTTCCCAAGGACCGCTTTCTGACATTTATCCCCAAACTGCTTAAAAAATGTTTTGGCATTCTGAGTACAATGGCAAAGGGTAATTGATTTTACATAGGCAATTAGTTTTTCAGCTTCAATATCTGTAAATCTAAAACTATGCATTCCACCGATAAAATGAAGATTTCCATCCATAGGGATATCTAAATCGGAACGATCAGATAAGAATTTATTTAATCCTGGATGACAGCAACCACATATAAGAATATATGAATCATCCGTTTGGATATAACATGCATGTTCATGAATACCTCCATAATCTCCTGAAGATTTTGTATTGGTTAAATATATGCCTTTTGCAAGCTCTTTACATTCATGTGCCCCTTCACTAACTATTACTTGCATTTCTGAGAGCCCCACTCCACTATATCTTACCGGATTATCCCAATATTTATGAACATAGATGGGGATATCTGGATATTCTTTGACAATCGCCGTTAATCCATTAGTATGATCGTAATGATTATGGCTGAGGATAACTGCATTTAAAGACCCAGGAGATACTCCATAGATATGTAAGTTATTTCTAAGGACTTCAGGACTGGTACCCGTGTCAAATAAAACCTTTACATTTCCCTTTTCAATTAAGGCTGCAAATCCAAAATCTTTGACATATCCTGAAATCGCTCCGTTAAAATTATCTACAAGAACAGTAATTTTTACGTTATCCATATTAATCTCTTATTCCATTTTCACTAATGCTAAATACCGCATCTTCCTCGGGTAAATGGGGCGCATCAACAACCTTTGCTACTCTTTGCTCTCCTTTTCCTTTTCTTAAATAAATACGAATTGTTGCTCCATGAGCTAAAACATGTCCTCCCGTATGAGTAATCGGATTTCCGTAAAAAACATCAGGTTTTGAAGACACTTGATTGGTAAAGACTACTGCCAGTTCGTCAAATGTCTCGGTTAATCGCAATAAATCATGAATATGACTATTAAGTAATTGTTGTCGGTTTGCTAATGTCCCTCGACCTACATATTCACTTCTGAAATGCCCGATAATAGAATCCACAATCACTACTTTGATATTTTTTTCTTTAATTAATCTCACTGCTTCTCTGGCTAATAATATTTGATGATCACTGTTATATGCGCGACCAATAACAATATTTTTTAAGATCTGAGAGTAGTCGAGGTCTAAAGCGTTAGCCATTTGAATAATTCTCTCTGGTCTGAAAGTTCCTTCAGTATCTATATATAATGCATTTCCCTCTAAACCTCCTTTATCGTAAGGTTGCTGTACATTTACACAAAGCTGATGCGCAATTTGAGTTTTACCTGTTCTATATTCTCCAAATAATTCGGTTACTGAACCAGGTTCTATTCCTCCGCCTAAAAGATCATCTAAATTTTGACTGGAGGTCGATAGGTGGTTTAGTTTACGTCGCTTTTCCCAAATCTCATCTGCTGGTTTAAATCCCATCTTTTCTACATCTTGAGCAGCCTTGATTAGTTTTTGTGCCGTTTTCTCTCCAACACCTGCTTCATCTATCAATTTGGTTACAGGATATAATGCCAATGTTCTCACCGAAATTATTCCTGCTTCTTTTAACTTTTTTAAGGTCGCCTCTCCTACTCCGGGTAAATCATCCAAATCAAATTCTTTTTCCATTCCAGCTTGTCCTTTCTCTGGTATCGTTTCTTCTTCCTCATTTTTCTTAGCCATGTATTAATTACCTTTTACGAGTTTATAGGATTTCATTAAATTATTCCATTATATCTATAAAAATAATAACAAAAAAATAAGATAATTACATTGATTATTGCTTTTTCTTCATCTGAACTTCCTTGCCGCTTCGAGTAATAAGTAACAGAACGATAAACAAGATTACGGAGAATAGAAAGGTTAGAACCGCCATGCCTCCTGGTAACCAAATCCAACCTAAATAAAGAAAAGGTATAATGAACAAACCAATTATTATAATAAAAACCGGTACAGGAACTTCCTCTCCTTTAATGTCCACTAACAAGGGGATTATAACTAATGCTACAAGCATTGTAGCCACAATACGGAAGGCAGCTAGTATATTTAGGTTAACCCAGCTTTCTGGATTGAAATTTGCATCGTAGATGTCGGGTAAATAAAAATACCAGAATAAATCAGTATTTGTTTGTAAAGCAACATTGGTTACTGGCAATATCGCAGTGAGAATTATTTGGATGACCAGTGCTAAAACCAGATATAAAACAATCTGATTAATTTCTTTCTTTTCAGATTTAACACCCCATAAGTCTCGTATTAAACAGATACACCATAAAATAAATAGCACAAGATAGATACCTAAAACATCAAAACCTAAAAACCATAAGAAGTTAATAGGCACAAGTGCAACAATGTATGCCAAGTATCCATAATTCTCATTTCTTTTAAAGAGATCAAAGAATAAAAATACAGCATATATTACAAATAAAGTAACTAATATTATAATTGCATTAATATCGAATAAAGCCACGGTAAAAACTCCCTTTTCAATTAATTTTAATTTTTTTATTATTAATTAATATAATGAATTTAGCTTTTAAATATTAAATAGATTAATTTTTATTTTATTCAAAACTCTCAATTGCCGCAGATATCTCATCAATCATTTTTTTTGCTACACCTTTATCCTCTGACTCAGATGAGAGTAATAGCGCATTTCGATATAGATCAACCTTAATAACGGTGTATACACCCTCATCTATGATTTTTAATTCATTTATAATATCATGGTAGCGAAATCCCTGTACTTCAGCAAATTCAATCAAACGGTTATGGATATTATCAATATTTCTTTCAGATATGGCTACGGTTTTGTTAATTTTAATTCCCTTCGGAAAGCCTTTTACAATAGAACTAATTAAATCTTTTTGGGTTGCCAGAATTTCAATGATTTTCAATAAAATAAAATTTCCATCCGAGTAAGGCCCAAAGTTTGGAAAATAGAATTTTAAAGTATCTGCTGCTGCAAAACATGCTCGAACATCTCTTATCTTTCTTGAGATTTCTCCGGGATAATTTTCCACCTGCACCACCGAAAATCCACTCTCTTCAATAAATGATTTCACAATAGGGGAGATAGATGGTGTGGTGATGATAGGACTTGATTTTGATTGTTGTATCTTCTTATTAAAGGTTACAAAAAGCATTAATAAGTCTTCATAACTCACTTCCAAACCATTTTCATCTAAAACTAGTATTCGGGATCCATCCACATCAAAGCAGACTCCTAAATGGCTATTAGACGCTTTCACAATGTCCGCAGTATTTCTAATGGTATTAATTGAAGGAACAGGGACTATTGATCGTTCACGGTAATGTGTATTTAAGGCGATAACTTCTATCCCAATCCCGTTTAATAATAGGGGTGTTATTTTACCAGTTGGACCATAAGAACAATCGATAACCATTTTTAATTTCGCCTCCTTAATTTTTTTTGCATCTACAAATTGCTCCAGTGACTTTATATACACATCTTGAGTTTGGGGAATAGCAGTAATTTGTCCAATCTTACTTGGTTCTACTCGTCTGACATGTTTTGGATATATATTATAGGCTTCGATTATCCTCTTGGTTTCATTAGTAGAAAATTCGATCCCACCCGCATCTACGAAACGAACACCTACATCTTCACTATATAAGTGTCCCCCCGAAAAGTAAACACCGCCACTTGCTCCAAATCTTCTTATAGTGAATTGAAGTAGGGGATAAGTACAATCTGAGAGGTTCAAAATGTTTACGCCTGTACCCATGACACCCGAAGTGTACCCTCGCTTTAACATGCGACTATCGTTATGATAGTCTCGTCCTATTACCATAGTTTCATTTTCACTAAATAAGCTACCATGGATCGAACCGATTACACTTGAAATTTCTGGAGTAAAAATATAATTTGCTCTTCCGATGATTCTCCCGTTCTTATTTAATTCACTAAGATTCTCAGCCATTTAGATCAATTGAGATTTGAATTCTCTATTTGGAAAAGATAATTAATATAGCTAGTTTTAAGTTTATAACTTTAATGGTTTTAAACTTTAATGGCTTTTTTAAGGATTAAGGATTAATATTCTTAGAAACGATATTAACTATTACATTTATTTGAAGTGAGTTTATATGAAATTATCCCGAGATGCTCGTCAAAAATATGATTTAGAAGAATTTGAGTTTAATGAAAAAGGCAATATAGAATTCAATGGTGATATTTATTCAGTTCGACTATTTGTTCAGAAATTAAATCAAAAAAAGGATCTAATCAATTATCCTGAATTAGCTATAAAGGTGGCTCAATTTAATGGCATGGCACTTATCTGGGAAATCAATAATGATATAATAGAGTTATATAAACAAGAAACCGATAATGATTCTCTATTTAAAGAGTTATATGACCATTTATCACTGAAGTTTGGAGAAAAAATAGTAGTTGAAACAACTAAAAGATTAGTAGAGAATTTCCCGCCTGATCAAATTTTAAAAAATAAAGTCCCTATTGAGGATTTTTTAGAAGAAAAAGCAAAAAATTATGAGAATAAAGTAAATTATTTAAATGAGTTTGTGAATCTTTGGACTGCTAATGAAAATCCTTCTTTTTCTCCCTACTTAGAGTTTTTTGATGATGCATCTCTAGAGAAAAAGACAGAATATACGCAAATTATTGAAGAAATCGATAGCTTTTTTGAAGCTAAGCCCAGATTTGGACCAAATAATCAAAATCTATTCGAGTTGCTTAGGGAACCAGCACTAGAATTTCCACATTCCATCCGTGAACAACTAGAATATATGAGTCAAAATTGGGGGCGGTTGTTAGGTAATAACCTCTACAAAATCCTTACTGCTCTGGACTTAATACGAGAAGAGGAGCAATTTAGAGGTTTGGGACCTGGGGAATCATTGGTCTATGAGTATGACCAATTGGAGTATGAGAACTTTACTCCTGATAAAGAATGGATGCCGAAAGTTGTTATGATTGCAAAAAATGTTTTTGTATGGCTTGCTCAACTCTCTAAAAAATATCAACGTTCCATTAATACACTTGATGAAATTCCGAATGAAGAGTTGGAACAATTAAAAAGGTGGGGATTTAATGCAATCTGGCTCATAGGGGTTTGGGAACGTAGTCAAGCTTCAAAGACGATAAAACAGTGGTGCGGTAATCCTGAAGCAGAGGCAAGCGCTTATTCAATCTATGATTATAATATCGCCTATGAATTAGGTGGTTACGAGGCTTTAATGAATTTAAAAAGAAGAGCGTGGGAGTACGGAATTCGATTAGCTAGTGATATGGTGCCGAATCACATGGGAATTGTTTCAAAATGGACTATTGAGCATCCTGAATGGTTTATCGCCCTACCGTATCCACCATTTCCTTCGTATAACTATTCTGGTGAAAATCTTTCAGGTAATCTCGATATTGGAATTTATATTGAAGACAAATACTTCACTCGGTCGGATGCTGCGGTAACATTCAAAAGGTATGATTTTCGAAATGGGGACGAGAGATATATTTATCATGGTAATGATGGAACTAGTTTCCCTTGGAACGATACCGCCCAATTAAATTTCTTAAATCCGGACGTTAGAGAAAAGGTTATTCAGATGATACTTCATGTTTCCCGATTGTTTCCTATCATACGTTTTGATGCTGCCATGACCCTTACTCGTAAGCACTATCAACGCTTGTGGTTTCCCGAACCAGGAACAGGCGGTGCAATCCCATCAAGGGCAGAACATGGAATGCCGCGAGCTGAATTTTTAGAAGCTTTTCCCCATGAGTTTTGGAGGGAAGTGGTTGATAGAATAAATGATAAGAATCCTGATACGCTTTTACTTGCTGAAGCTTTTTGGCTATTGGAAGGTTTTTTCGTCAGGACTCTTGGGATGCATCGCGTTTATAATTCTGCTTTTATGAACATGCTGCGAGATGAGGATAATGCAAAGTATAGAGCAGTCATACGGAACACTATTGAATTTGATCCGAAAATTCTCAAAAGATTTGTTAATTTCATGAATAATCCTGATGAAGAGACTGCAATAAAGCAATTTGGTCATGGTGATAAATATTTTGGGATTTGTACTCTTATGGTGACTATGCCGGGATTACCTATGTTTGGTCATGGTCAAGTAGAAGGATATCATGAAAAATATGGAATGGAATATCGAAAACCCTATTGGAACGAGGAAATAAACCAAGGTCTGCTTCAGCATCATAAAGATACAATTTTTCCACTCCTAAAAAAGCGATATTTATTTTCGGAAGTAAAAAACTTCTTAATTTACGATTTTTGGACGGGTAATTACGTGAATGAGGATGTTTTCGCATATTCAAATAGTATTAATAATGAACGTGCCCTCGTGATATATCATAACAAATACCGCGAAACTAAGGGCTTCATTAAAAGTTCAGTTGGATTTTCAGTAAAAATTGGTGATGAAAGTATCATAATTCAAAAAACACTTTCAGAAGGGCTTGATTTACCTCCAGATGCATATTGTATTTTTAAAGATTATGTATCGGGTTTAGAATACATACGAAGAACTAACGATCTGCGTGAGAAAGGTTTTTATATTGAATTGAAAGCCTATCAAAGATTCGTTTTTATGGATTTCCAGATTGTCTATGATAATGAGTTCTTCCATTATGCTCAATTATATGATTTATTGGCGGGAAAAGGGGTCTATAATATTAAAGAAACATTGCAAGAGATGGTTTTCAAACCTTTAATTCAACCTTTTAAAGAAATTATTAATCCTAATACTATTTCTGAACTAATCTCTTACGGAAATAATGCTAGAAAACTCTTGCGAAAAATAGGTAAAAGTTTGAATAAATTTTTAAAAGAAGCGAAGAAATATTCTGCAAGTAAAGGCGAAATAACTTCTATTGAGGCAGAGATTTTAGACAAACTCCACCTTATCTTTAATCTTAATACAGTAGTACAAAATATTCACGTAAGTTCTTCTCTTAATAAGGAAATATCTGATTTTCTTCCCAAAAATAAGTTTGAAAAAGTTGTTTTGATATGTTGGGTTTTTGTACATAATCTAGGGAAGTTAACTGATCTAAGGAATTACGAGTTGCGCACAAGAAGCTTAATTGACGATTGGCATCTATCGAAATATCTTCAAATTGTTCTTAAAAGCTTTAATTCTGGCACTGATGACGAGATTGCTGAAAAACTCTCTCTTATTAAAATTTTAGTCAAACATCAAAACATATTTAGTGCTATATCTCTTAGCGATAATATTGAACCTTCTTATATTGTTGTTTTGATGAGTGATCCTGAGGTGCAGCAATTCCTTAACTTCAATAGATTTCAAGACGTATTATGGTTCAGTGCTGAAAGAGTGAAGATGCTTATGCGATGGTTATTTCTAATAACATTCCTTAAATCAATTGACTTAAAAGATGAATTAGGACTAAGTAAAATCGATAAAACTCTTAGGAGTATTAAAAAATGGTTAAAAATCGCAGATCAATCGGGTTACCAAGTGCAAAAGTTTTTAGAGTTGGAGAAAAACTCAAAATTATCTTAAAAAAAGAATCTAGCTAATTCACAGGATTGTACCAAGATCAAGAGTCTTATCTTCAATTTTGGATTCATTGCTTACTTTACAATTTGGAGCGATTATTGCTTTATTTAGGACTACATTGTTCCCGATTTGACAATTATCGCATATAACGGATTCAACGATGCTACATCCGGCTCCAATCTCTACATTATCCCACACAACACTTTTTTCAATTACCGTATCCTCTCCAATGGTGACTTGATTCCCAATGGAAGATAATTCTTTAATTCTAACTCTGTTACCTAATTCGACACATTCTCCGAAACATGTAGGCTTTTCTATGCTTACGTTTTGTCCCGAATTAATAATCCCCATTACATATACACCATCATATTCCTCTCCATTTGGCGTTATTGGCCAGGAATATTTACGTAATAAATCCCAATTTGCCCAGATATAAGTTTGAGCGTTCCCACAATCTAACCAATAATAATTCTTTACGAATCCATATAGATCATAATTGTTTTCTAACATATAGGGAAATACTTCACCACCAAAATCGATTAGACCCGATTCATGCAAGACATTCCCAATTTCTTTTTTGAAACAATAAATGCCTGTATTGATAATATTTGTATGCAGAAAAAGATCTGTTCTAGATGCCATGCTGCTTAAATAAAGTTCCATAGGCGCTGGCTTTTCCAAAAAAAGATAGATTTTCCTATTTTTATCTAATAAAATAACTCCATACTGGCTTGTATGGCTTTCACTAGTTTTCATAGAAATCGTGGAAATTCCCCCTTTTTGTTTATGAAAACTCATGAATTCTCTCATTGGGAGGTTCGTAACGATATCTGCCATACTTACAA
Source organism: Promethearchaeota archaeon (assembly GCA_004524725.1). Lineage (GTDB taxonomy): Archaea > Asgardarchaeota > Lokiarchaeia > Sigyniarchaeales > SOKP01 > SOKP01. The sequence continues at coordinate 15,226 of SDNW01000007.1, read as the reverse complement.
CTACATTCTCAGAATCTAAATCATCAGTAAGCAATCGATATGCATCTGCGGTACCCTTACTTTCTTGAACAATACATTCTAGTTCAACATCTCCAAGTTTATCTTCAGTCCATGTCCTATTAATATATTCCTTTAAATCCTCTCCTTTATAAGCTAACGCAAGGATGATGTGTTTGATATCTGCATATATAAGGTGTGCGATGGAATAATCTACCATTGGCTTATTGGTGACCTTTACAAGAGGCTTTGGAACTAATGAAGTTAATGGCATGAGCCGTGTTCCTTTTCCTCCGGCAAGTATTATGGCAGACCATTCTCTCAATGAATTTCACTCTTAGAATCTTATTCAAAAATAAACTAATTTAGAGTTTAATTTAAAACTTGTCACTTATTAAAATCCATGCAGTTCTATAAAATCTCTTCCAGAGAGCCCCTTATTTCCGCTGCAGCCATATGGGGTAATTTGCGAGCAACCCTCATGTCATCTGCCATTTCTGCACCCCCTATGACTTCATGGGGAATAATATCGCCAAACATGTGAAAATCCGCATCATATCCATACGGGCAACAATTGAATAATATATTTCGATTAGTATCAATTCCAATATTATCTAAAGCAAGAAATATATTTCGTAAGTTTTTTGCCAAGTCTTTAATCTGATTCACTTTCAAATGCGTAAACCTTCGAATATGTTCATTTGGATGAAATCTAATGTGATAATTTCTTACAGGACTCCCCGTGGTATAAAACGTCCAAAATTGAGTGGATATGATAATGCGATCACTATCTCCATGTGAAGTCTCACAGAGGTGACAATTTTCTCCCATTTCTTTAAAAGCCTTTAGAAATAACTCTAAACGAGATCCATGCCCGTCTCCATTTAGGTCGATATAAGTTTGACTATGAATTCGAGGCTGGGATCCACCCACCTTAGTTCCTATATTAAAGAAAGGATTTACAGGTATATCATAATAATCTCTTTCAATGGCTTCGAGAATGCAGTATAATATCGCTTCTTTCATTGAAAGAAAAATTCCAGTTAAGATATTCTCGGGCATTAATTCAAAGTTAGAAGATGGATAAAAATCTCGAGATATAGTCAATAAATTAATACCAGTAGCTAACTTCAGATGTGATGGTAATCGCTCTTGAATATAGTTTAATATATCGGGCTCGATTACGCGTGCCATAGCAGGATAACGATTTATCAAGGTTAGAGCTTTGCAGCTTGTTGGGATGCGTTCCGCTTTATGAGGGGTATCAGAAAAAGGATTTTCTCTCTTTTCTTCATCTTGAGTAATTATCATTGAATAACCATCTCCAATTTGATTACCATTTGTATCATAAATCAGTTTACCTTCAGTAATCGTAGTAAATACATCATTAAATGCATCTATATGCTCTTTACTCAAGTCTGAACGTTTACTCGCCTCTTGAATCGCTTTATAACCTTGTGGCCGTTTCCCTCGTATAGGACTCAAATAGGAATAATGTCCATAGTATCGTTTTAACTTTTTATGAAGCCCAAATTCATCAGTAGTTATAGAGATTGTTGATAAGGGATCCCATCGTTTAATAGGAACCTCATAAATATCATTAAAATTATCTTTCGAAATAATACCCCATTCCATAAATTTTGGTTTATATTGTCCTTCTTTATTCTTTTCATCAATCATTGCTCACAACTAACCTTCATTTCTAGATAAATTGTTTGAGATTGAATTTACTCTAATTATGATTAATAGATATTTATGTAAAGATGCATATCTAATTTATCTTCTTTCTTCAAAAAGATAACTAGATAAATTAAATGGTTGTTTAACAAATTTTTGAAAAAATGAAAAATTTGTAATCCATAATATCCAGACTTTTATGTATTTTTTTACGATTTTGTCTATTTCTCAGAAATCGTTAAAAAAAAGAAAGAAAGAAAAGAACTTGTTTTTGCCAGTTATATTGATAGTTTTATAATAAGATCCTATTTATGTTTAAAATTCTAATCTCTTCACAATTTTCCAAGTTTTAAATTCGGTAACAGGTTCAGAATTATCATCTAAACGTTCGCTAGGTACACGAACAAAATTTTCCTCATCAAAATCATCTAATTCGCTTTTATTAAAACGAACAATATTATTGGCGGCTTTAAGTTCTTTTAAAAGAAAATCACGAACTGCACATCTAATGAGTTCGGATCGGGAGGGATAAAGACCATTTTCCCCTATTAACTTATTTATCGCATCTATATAACTTTCAGGTACATTAACTGTCACGATTTTCATGCAATCGCCTTAACCTTATTTTTCATTAAATTTTTTTTATATAATAATTTATTGCAGACTGATATATAAACCTTTTTTTTTAACGCATTAATATCTGATAAAAACCAAAATTTTACCTATTTGCCTATTTGAGTGATCTTAGACTTGATTTGAATATTTTGGCTTTAAATGGTCGAATTTGAGCCTCTATCGCTTTTTTTATGATTTTTTTTTCCATGTTTAAAAGGTGGTTAGTAATTTGTTTTATACATTTATTAGAAAATTTACTATTTGTTCAATTATATATAAAAATTTTTCAAAAATTATTTCACCAGACAGATCTTTATCATTTTTTTCCTATGAATAGTGAGAAAAAGAATTACAATTTTTTGAAAAAACGCAATCCTATTTTTACCCAAATTCGATTATAGAACAAAGAAAATCAACTCAAGTCACTTTTAATATATTTATCGTTTATATAAATCAATATAATCGCTTAAGTATATCTTGATGCATTCTCTAATCTTCTCCTCGGAATCCTTCATAAACCCCAGTCGTGCTATTTTTAACTTATTTGATTTATTTTTAGAAGTCTTTAGGGCATCATACACCAAATAAAAACCATACTTATCTCGTAGTAATGAGACGATTTTTACTACCGGAATGATTAATGTTTGGGGTTTATTTGTTAATTCTTCCTTAAACTTGGCTTTACAACATTTCCTAAGCAACTGATAAATATCTGTTTCACAACGAGACTTTATATTTACATCTTCAAACATAGCTAATTTATACTTTCCAGAAATACATTTAAGCTCTAATGTTTTAATTTCTTGGCAATAAACACATCTTTTACTAGTAGCTTTTTTTTTATATATAACATCCTTTATATTAAAATATGGAACATAGCTTAGGGTATATACTCCACTTATTACTCCTTTCGATTCCATATTAATATAATATACTCGCCCATTATAGATTGTATGTAATTGAGATTCGAGCTTAGATATTCTTATTTCATCTTGATCATGTGGGGCTCTATTAAAGGAATTACCATTAAGAATCCATAACACATATATACCTTGTTTGTTATAATTCAGAGTTCTTTCAAGTAATTTTGTATCAGAAATTTTCGAATGTTGAAGTTCGATGGCGATTTTGTTTCCATTCGCTAATTCAACATATACATCAATTATGTGATCCTGTATTTTATATTCCTCTTCAATACCTATGATTTCATTTGAAAGAGGTATATTCTCATAGAAGAATAATTTCATTCGCATATGTTCAAAAGATTGGGATCTATTCCCCTTAGATTCAGAAGTCACCTTGAATTATGCCTTAAGATTTTACTATTTCATCTATGCGCACTTATTTAAACCTATGAAAAAAGGGATTATAAAAAAAGTATCAATACCCCTCATTTAGATCCACAACATTGAGGAGATCGGTTCTGTTGTGAGCTATGCGTTTAATATTTTCGATGACTTCATTCCATCGGAGTAGATCACTAAACGGAGAGTACCCTCGATGCGGGGATAATATAATGTTATTTAATTGATGAAACGGAAATTTATAGGGAAATTTTCTTCCTTGGTCATCACTTTGAGGATTATAATCGTACCACACATCAATTGCTGCACCAAGGATGGTGTTTTTTTTCAATGCATTATAAAGGGCTTCTTGATTAACTATTTCACCTCGAGAGACATTGATGAGAATTCCTTCGGGTCCAAGGCGCTTTAGTTCCTCTTCACCAATTATATGATGTGTTAATTTGGTAACGGGAACTGCAATGATAAGTATATCAATATCCTTAAGAAAATCATGAAGTTGATTGGGACTATATTTTTTAATCTCAGTTGGCAGTGTCTTCTCTGTTTTAGACCAATTTCGTCTTAAAATTGAAAAATTTATATTAAATCCAGATAACATTTTATGGACTTTTTTATTTATTGCTCCGTATCCAAGAAATCCAACATTTTTAAAGCGTAGAGGTACAGAAGCGGCATCATCATCACCTGTTCGCCATCTTCCTTCTTTCATCCACTGATGATGTGGAATTATCTTATTCATAAATGAAAGTAATAAAGCAACAGTATGTTGCGCTACAAAATAGGAATTTCCATGCCCATTAATCAATATTACCTTTCTTTTTTTGTTGATTTCTCTAAAATCCCTTAATAAGTGGTGAATCCCAGCACCTGGATTTATAAAGACGCTCATATTTTTCGCATGTTCCATTAGTTCAATTGATGGACGCCAACCAATTAAAACTTGAGCGTCCTTAATTAATTTGAAGAGTTTCTCTTCTGTTCTCTCTTTTGGGAATATTATTGTAACCCTTGAAAGCCCCTTTAATCCATTGATAAGATATTCCTTCACATTTTCTGGAATATCAGAAATAAAACATACTCGTAAATCTTGCAAATCGTTAAGCTTATTCATATTATCTAATCATATTCTCTTTTAGAGTGTAGAAAATTTATCACTAGGATTTAAATAAATTTTTATATCCATTTCGTTTCAATATTTATAAAAACACAAAATAGTATATAAAAAATAAGGTAACCACTTTGTCTGAAGCAAAATTAATATCTATATTCATTCAAAATCTTCAAATTCGAGTAGAAGATTACTTAGTGGAAGAGATCACGGATATGCAAAAGGAGATCATCGATGACGCGACTTTTATATTCAAGGAAAATATAGCTGGAGAAATTAGATCTTTTGGCGGATCTGTCAAGAAGAATGAAGAGAAATTTGACCAAATGATAAAAGAAGCTTCGGAGGAATTGAAAAAAGAAAAATATCAAGACGTTAAAAAAATTCTCAAGGATTATTTAAAGCATATTTCCGAGTTAATTATAAAATCATGTGTAGCAATTATTCCAGTCAAGGAACTTCCGTGGGAAGAGGTGATTTTTCGCACGATTCCTCGGTTAGAAGTAAAAGAAAAAGTAGAGTTTATCGATCACCCAATCGCTTATTATGGGGAGATCAAATGTGTTTTAGGAAAAACCATACTATTTGGAAAAGTTAAGGATAGCGACCCTTTATTCGCTCCGGTTATGGGAAATCTAGATTTAGGAGGTTATAATATTGATGATTCTTTAAAGGGTCCAAAATCACACCATTATCCATATGTGAGTGCCATACTCAATTCTTTTGACTCTGTTGTCACCCAAAATCAACTTGCCAAGTATCACGAGGATTATCAACGCCATGGCGATCCTATATGTGATTTCTTAATGGAGGATGAGGATTTACTAAAAGTAATGGAAAAAGTTTCTTCCAATTTAGAATTTGGGAGAACATCCTCTGATATTGTTATTTCCAGTATTGCTTTACCTATCCCTACTGATAAAATCACCCTTATGATTGTGAGTAATGAAAGTGATAGTCAAGATAAATATACTCAATGTTTTGAAGCATTTTTAAAATTCTCAGCAGCAAGTTGCCAAGCTCCATCTCCTCCAGGCGCTCAAGAAGTTCAAAGTTCTGAGGTTATCAGAACTCCCGGAGGTCAGGAAATGAAGGCATGGACCGCGGAAGAACTTGCAGAAGAAGCTAAAAAACGGTTAGATGCTCAACCCAGTATGCCGACCTGGACGGAAGAGGAGCTGTCTAAATTTACGGAAGAGCGAGGTTCAGGGATCCCAGAAGGAATGGAAGTGTGGACCGAAGAGGAATTACTGAATTTGGCTGAGAAAAGGAGAGGTGGGGGCTTAAATATTCCAGAATGGAAACCAGATGATGATATGCTGGAATGTCAAAATTGTGGCTATACTTTACGACCAGGATGGAAAAAATGTCCGATTTGTGACACTCCGGTAAATGATGACACTAAAGAAGAAACTAAAGAAGAAGTTAATAGTGGGGATGTACAATCAGAACAACCTCCTAACGATAATGTGAAAGAGGAAGAAGATTCTGGGGACGAAAAAGGCAATAGCTCTTAAAAAGGATTTTTAATACGTTTACTGCTACTAGAGAAAGAATCCATAGCTTAGATCTTCCAATTATTTTCGAAAACTATAAAGATAGTGCTTTTGGGAAGATTACAAACTTTTTTTAATTATTTTTTATTTTCAATATTATTGTTAATACTATTATAGGATTTATTCTTTGTTATCCAATATTTTTCTACTAAAAGGGAAGGATCTTGACGATATGAGTCATTTGGATATATACAGTTATCCATTTGATATTAACGTTAAAAATGATAATGATTTTATTAGAAAAATAATTCAAGGGCATGAAAAAATAACTCATGAAAGTGCTGTATCTAATCATAGAAATCTTGTACGTAATTCAATTAATTATAGGTTAGATCCCCCTGTCTCTCAGAAAGTAGAGGATCAAAACGTTTTTACTATGGGGATTGATGATCAAATGATTATCGGACTGATCTTTGAAGATGATGATAATCCCTATGATTATGAGGAGATATTTGAAGATCTTTCAAATGAAATGCTCAATAATGACGAGTGTTGCTTTTTTGAAGATGAATTAGAAATCGAGAATTTCCTCATTACATTATTTATTGACATCCGACGATATGGTGATGAGATTATACAGCGCTACCATGAAATTGCTTTTCAATCCTCGGAAATATTTACCAAAGTTTTTTTGTTCGGAATTGATGACGTTGGAAAAACATCGTTTATTCGACGTCTGAAAACGGGTCAATTTAGTGAAAATTTTTATACTCCAACCAAAAAGTTCAATATCGAGTATCTTCAAGAAGAAGATGGGCAATTGGCTATCTGGGATATGCCTGGAAACTTGATTCTGCGGAAAAATTGGTTATATGGTATTCAGGAATCGAATATCTTAATATACATGATTGATATTGCGAATCAACGAAGTTTTAAAGAATCCAAAGAAGAATTTTGGAATATTGTCAACAGAGATGAAGTAAGAGAGATTCCAATTATCATTATTGCCAATAAAGTTGATTTACTGAATTTAAATCATCATTCACAAGAAGAACAATTAATTCGAACAAAAGTGGAATTGATGGAGTATTTTGAGTTTAACAATCTTGAAAATAGACCGTGGGAGTTTATCTTTAGCTCGGTCAAGACTAATTATAATCTTCTGAAAATAATTGATACTATCTTTGAGTTAATAGATTATAATTGATCTCAAAATCAGTATAATTATGAAAAGAATCCTTTAATCATTAAATTTATAAACTTAGACAATTAAATTTCTATTATATTACATTTTATTCTATATAATTACGATTGATTGGGTTGCACTATGTTCAAAAGATTAAAGAAAGACTTAGAAATAAATATTGAAGAAAAAGACGGGCAACTCTTTTTAGGAGATAAAAAAAAGGATATTCGTCTTGTTATGCTACGACCTAATGAACTCATGGAATTTTGTGAATTTGCGGGTACTAATGCCGATGATATTCTTATTTGGGTTGGAAAAACTTTAGGAAAATCCTTAATGGAAAGGTATTTTTATAGTAAAGATTGGAACACGGAAAATATGGCCACTAAAAAGGAAGTGGTCCTTGGTATTCTGGAAGCACTCATTCTTATGGGATATGGAGCGGTCACTGGACAATTTAGAAAAGATCACATTCTAATTAATGTATATGAATCATTAGCAACGGAAGAAAAAGATAATATCATGGCCAAGAATCTGTGTATCCTCTATCTTGGTATTTTTAATGGAGTTTTTGAAGTTCTGGGAATTGATGTTGATGGGAAAGAGATCGAATGCGTGTTATCCGGTGATGATAAATGTTCCTATAAATTTGATTTACTTGGAGAAGAACTAGATGATAAGTTGGTAGATGAAGAAATTTCTGAAGAGGCTGTTTCCGAATTTCTAGCATCGCTTTAAAATTTTAATTATTACTCTCCTCATATCACAAATTATGATTTTTTACATAGAGTATAATGAAAATACGATCCTTATTGATAAAAAAGGGAAAAGTATGGATTCTACTGTATGGAGTTTATGTAGGTCTATTTCTAATTTATCTCCTATTTATTCCAATCCTTGAGCCTTACTGGGCAGAAATTAATATCACTGTTTCAGGATGGGTGGGATTTGATTTTAACATTATTTTTTTTATTTTTATTATCATCCTTGTTCCTTTAATCTATGGCCTGGTTCTCTTAATAGTAAATCTGAGGAGAATTATTATAAATTCAGAAAAAAAACCCCATATGTTTCACAAAATATTGCCAATTGTTCTTTTTGTACTGTATACCATTTTAATCTTTATTTTCATAGAACTTTTGGAAGATTATAAATATATGATTTTCCAATTTTTCGAATTCTATTCATATTTTATTTTCTTGGGTATAGATATTGTATTAATTTTGTTAATATATCCTTTAGTGAAGTATAAATCAAAATTGAAATTATTATTTTCAGAGAGATTTTTATCTCCAGAAAATAAGACCCTAATTTTCATCTCAATCATTATAATAGGTTATATTACAAGTTTAATTATCCCTTTAACCTTTTTACCCGCTAATATAATTGATGGCTCTCTCCCTCAGAAACCCAAACTGATTGCTCATCGAGGTGCTTCCTATATAGCTCCCGAAAATACCATAAAAGCAGGTGAGGTAGCTTTAGGATATAGTGAAGTCATAGGTTGGGAAGTGGATATACAGATTAGTTTTGATGGAGTGCCATTTTTAATGCATGATCATACTTTGAAGCGCACAACTAATGTTTCCGACCATTTTCCAAATCGGAAAGACGAAGATCCAAGTTTATTTACTATATCTGAATTAAAGGAACTTGACGCGGGATCTTGGTTTGTGGAAAAAGATCCTTATGGAAGCATTTCGAAAGGAATTATCAGCTCTGAAAAAGCAGCAACGTATCGCGGGTTAAGAATCCCGACTTTTGAGGAAGTTTTAAATTTCACTCGAGATAATAATTTATCTATTGATTTTGACCCGTATCAACCTCCTGAAAGCCATCCTTATCATGACGAATTTTATGAGATTCTTTTAAATCTAACCCTCGATTCGGGCATTAACTTGTCTAAAGTAATGATCCCTACTACCAATTTAGCGTTTCTACAATTAATTAATTCCACAACACCAGAAGTATTGTTAGGTTGGGGCGGAAATCCCTCTATAAACGAATTCCAAAGCTCTCCATTTAATTATACCTACATTAATTCTGGGGATGGATATAATCATCAAGAATATAGGAATCTTATTAATGCAGGTTTGGATATTATGGTGTGGACAATCGAATCTATAGAAAGGTTTTCACAATTATGGTGTTTAGGCATTAAATGGGTTAAAACTAATTCTCCTTACAAATTTAACGCGTTAGAAAGCCCTATTTTTTATCTTGATAGCTTCTCCTATTGTATCACATGGATTATCATGATCATTGCTTTCGTGTTTTTAGTTTTATTTCTATCCTTATCCTTGCCTAAAAGGGTAAAGGAAATTTATTAATCAGATTTCTCCAATTTCTTGTAATATTCTTTAAGATTCTTTACCGGAACATCATTTCTCACTTTTTCAAGTAATAGAGCTTCTTGTGGACAATTTGAAGCACAAACTCCACATCCAATGCATAAATCATAATCTATATTAAGCTTGCGACTAGCATCTGTATTTGTAAGGTGAATAGCTTCCATAGGGCAAATATTAATACATATTTCACATAAAGTACATTTCTCATGATCTATCTGAGGTTCAAAATTAGATTTGGTGATAGCGCCATAATTACCTAATTCCTTCACACTCTTCAAAAAACCACAACAACATGGACAACAATTACAGATAAAAAGAGATGCCTCTTGAACATTAAAAGTTTCATGCACTAATCCTTCTTTTTCTGCTTTTTTCATAACCTCTATTAATTCTTCTAAGGTAACTTCTCTACCCACGCCAGATTTAATGCTATTTTCGGCTAAAACACCTGCAGTTATACAAAAATTCTCATCAGTCCTTTTGCAAGGATTACCTGCCATAGCTGCGGCCGTTCTACAGCTACAAGGAACTACGGCAAACTTATGCTTTTCTGCTAAATATTCTTCCATTCGTTCATATATAAGCACATGATGTTCAACATCAAGTGTTTTATTAATTTCATATGTCTTTTTTGTAGGTTCTATTGTTGGAATAACACGATATACAGTTGGATTCATTTTGCTTAAACCCAAAGGGTATCCTTCATAGAATAGCGCGTCATGAGCCTCTGCAGCACTTTTCATCCTTTCTGGATCATCTCTATTTGTTGTAAAATAGAATTCAAAGCCACCAGGGATATAAGGAAAAATGAGATAAAATGGTCCTTTTTTAATTAATTTTCCTTTGTAGACCATCTCTTCTAAAATTTGATTTAATGTTTGCTTCGAAATTTTAATTTTTCGCCTAATAGCCCAACCTAATATTGGTCTAAGTGTTTTTTTAAAACCTTTTACAATAATATAAGCCTCGCTCTCTGTATACATATTCTTCAGTAATTTTGATGTTGTATCATTTTTAGGAAGTTTTAAACTGTTCTCTGGACTTAAAAAATCACGAAGATTCTCATATAATTGATCGCTATCCATTTCATTATTATCAATTTGAGTCATTTTCATCTAAACTAAAATTCATAATTATGACTCGTTCTATAACCTAATAAACCTTATATATCTCAAAACAATTTTTTCTTCTTTGTAGCAAAAAGGGAATAGTATTTAGCTGCTAATTCTATCTTCCGTTTTCATAACATCTTGAAATAGAGTGAAATTTCACACTAATTTTCTAAAATCTAATCGCCCCTATCGGTTTTAGATCTTATTCTAAAATTTAAAATACTTTTCTTAATATCTTCACTTATAATAAAAATTATGCATAATAATTAATTAAAAATAGTATTAAACCTAAAAAGTGAAATTCTAAAATGACTGAGAAAGGTACTAAAATTAAGATCGATTCTTATAAGGGACCACTTGGAATGATCAAAGGCTTCGAATTCACTGCGGGCAAAATTAAAAGCCAAGGTGATGAATCGGAATGGGAACCTATGGGTCCTACCCCGAAACCTCATATTCCTACCTTGCGTAGCTGGTTTTTTAAATTAATGGAACGATATAAACCATACTATATGCCAATCTGCGATATGTGTTGCTTATGTACCTTTGGCAAATGTAATCTTTCCAAAGGACGGACTGGTGCTTGCGGTATAAATTTGCAAACTGCTTGCGCAAAAATCGTAGAAATTGCATGTGCTATAGGGGCTAGTTGCCATTCTGCTCACGGTGATCATTTATTACATTGGCTTAAAGAGAAATATGGGAATGTCCCAATTAACTTCGGAAACAACATCGCTGTAGAAATGCCTTGCACACGATTAATCGTTGGCATGAAACCAGAAACTTTAGAAGATTTAGAAACCGCAATGGAATGGGTACATTTTACCATCACACATCTTTTAGCTGCGGGTCATACGGGCCAAGAATCAAGTCATCTTGATTATGAAGCAAAAGCATTTTTAGCGGGATGTGCGGATGCTGTTGGAATGGAAATTTCTGATGCTGTCCAAATTGCAGCTTATGGATTTCCTATGGGAGATCCTAACGTCCCCCTAATCGAATTAGGCATGGGTACATTAGATACCGAAAATAAAGCATCAATCTTGATGATTGGACATAATGTAGCACCTGGTATTGAACTCGTCGATTATATGCGAGAAAAAGGATATGATGATAAGGTAGATGTGGGAGCAATTTGTTGTACTGCGATAGATTTAACACGATATTATGATGGTGCCAAAATTGTAGGTTCACTCGCTCGACAAATGTTTTACATTCGTTCTGGTCTAGCTGATGTTGTCATGGTAGATGAACAATGTGTTAACTTACGAGCATTTGAGCAAGCACAAGCTGTAAATGCACCATTTATTGCAACCAATGAAAAAATTATGGGGGGTCTCCCCGATAGAACAGATGATCCTGCTGAAGAAATAATTGAAGATTTAGTCAGCCAAAAAGCAAAAGGTGTCTTAATTCTCGATCCAATTAAAGCAGGGAAAGTAGCTGTAGAGACTGCTATTAAAGTAAAACCCATTAGAGAGGGTAAGAGTGCGATTCCTGACAAGGAGGGCTGCATCCAAATGGCGTTAAATTGTAACGGATGTGGTAATTGTCAGAGAAATTGTCCAAACGATTTACCATTGGTAGAGGGAGTAAATCTCGTAAAAGAAGGAGATTTTTCCGTCTTATCTGAAGCCTTCGATTCATGCTTGGATTGTGGTAGATGTGAAGCAGACTGCATGAAAAACGTATCTCCTTTAACTTTAATAATGTATGCTGGACGTGAAAAGATTAGAAACGAAAAATTCAATATGCGTGCAGGACGTGGACCCATTATGGACACAGAAATCCGTAATGTAGGTGCTCCAATTGTTCTTGGAGAAATTCCGGGTATAGTGGCTATAATCGGATGTGCAAACTATGGGAAGGAAATTCAAGAACTTTATACAATGGCAGAAGAATTTTGTAAACGAAATTATATCGTTGTCGTTTCTGGATGTGGCGCAATGGATATTGGACTCGTAAAAAATGAAGATGGAGAAACACTTTACGATCGATTTCCCGGCGATTTCGATCGGGGTGGATTGGTCAATGTTGGTTCATGTGTTTCCAACCCTCATATTAATGGGGCGGCGATCAAAGTAGCAAATATTTTCGCTCGACGACCTTTACGGGGTAATTACGAGGAAATCGCAGATTATATTCTCAATAGAGTTGGAGCTGTTGGAGTAGCGTGGGGCGCAATGAGTCAAAAAGCAGCCAGTATTGCGAGCAGTTGTAATGGAATGGGAATTCCTGCGATATGTGGACCGCATTCAGCCGAATATAGAAGAATGTATATTGGTCGCTCTGATGATGAAGAAACTTGGAAAGTATGGAACGCACGGGATGGCACCGGTGGCCATTTAGTTGGTCCGGGCCCAGAACATTTATTAACCACCGCTGAGACGATAGAACAAGCAATTTGTCTGTCAGCAAAAATGTGTTTAAGGCCAGCAGATAATAGTAAAGGCAGAATGATTAAGTTATCACATTGGATAGATCTAGAACGCAAATATAAGGGCGTTCAATTCCCAAACGATTTAGATAAATTCATCCGAGTGGAAGCAGATATTCCTATAAACCTCAAAGATGAAATCGTCGAATATCTAAAAGAAAGAAACTGGGAACCAAGAGAAATAATTGATCCAACCTTATTAAAACGATTCTGTCGAAGCTAACTATAAAAACAATATTTATTTTTTCGTTCTTTTTTTTAATCTTTATTTATTTTAGTATGTGATAATAATGCTAGATAAAAAGCTTTTGAAATTAGAGAAATTATGTGAGCATTGGGCCGAACATAATATTTCGCATAAAGAAAATTTTGAAAAGTGGAAAAATATTGCTACCGAATTGGGATATGATTCCGTGGCGCATGATTTGGAAAATGCAATGGTAATGATGGATAAATGCAACGAATTTCTTCTTGCTGCAAAAGATGGGTTAAAGTAAAAATAAAGAGGTTTACAGGAACATATTAATTAACGGTAATAATTGTTCCCGAAAGTAATCAATTTTTTCATATAATAAATCAGGATTCTCAGAAAGAAGCCAGAGATATACGGGTATCCGTAATTCTGAATATTCAAATAATTTTTCTCCTCGAATAGTGAATCTATTCAACGGAAAATCCAAGGTCATTGTATTTTCTCTTACAAGACCTATAGAATTATGAAAATTCGAAAGGGTTTGCATTATCAATGCGGTATTGTTCAATAAGGCTTCATCAGTATCAGTGGTATTATAGCTACCAAAGATCAATCCATCCATTGAAATTAAACTTGTCGCCTTCCCTTCGATCGTGTGAGTAAAATCTTCAAGAATATTTTCGATAATCTCGGATGTATCCGATACTTTCTTGAGTGCGGTACTAAACATTTGCATGATGGTTTCTTTTTGATAGATGGTCGTATCGGCAAAATCGATGGAAAATTTATCATATTCATTCACAATATGGTTAAATTTAGTTTTAATGGCATTTATATTGTTTTGCCATTCCCTAGTAACTCGGAGATCTTGATCACTCTTACTCAGTACGACTAAAACTGGTGGAGCTTCTTTCAATTCATCTAGAGATTTTAATACTTGGCGGAAATAATTTGCAGCTTCTATAAATCGTTCTGTATCTTGAGTATCTACCACATATAGAACCAAATCCACTTCTGTAAAGAAAAGTTCTGGTCTGTTAAAATATAATTTTTCACGATACTGTACTTGTCCTCCAAGATCCCAAGAGATTATCGGATATCCAAAAAAATCCAATTTTTCCCTTTTCACTCCTCTTGTAGGTAATAAAGATTTAATAATTGAAAACCTATCCTGTAGGACGGCTAATATAGAGGTTTTTCCTCCATTATCTAGCCCGATCATGAGTAACTTTTTATGTGTTTTAAGTTGCTCCTTTATGGCTCGAACCACTACTTGAGCAATTTTGATCCATTTTACTAAAATTGCACTAGGAATCTCTTTGATATCGGGAAGATTATCGACTTGAAGGTCTGCCAATTCTTCTATATTTTTTACATTATGTTCAGCTAATCTATTAGAAGATACTTGGTCAATACCAATTAGCGTCTCTGGCTTAAAATTAAGAATCTCATCGATTTCGTTAATGATCACAGTCCTCTTAAAGAAGTCTTTAACCTTTACATTTTTCGCATCATTTTCTGACATATTTTTATCAACTAGAATCCTAATAGGTATAATTTTTGTTATAATATCATTTCTAATCTTAACTAAAAAAAGTTTTATTTAATATGAAATTTCTATTTAATAAAGCTTTACATTTGATAAAAAAACATAATTATTTATTCTTTTTGTTACATATAAAAATTAGAATTATTTGTACCGTTTTAATAAGAGCACTCAAAAGGTTTATTCTTCTTGTCGGAACGA
>SDNW01000006.1 GCA_004524725.1 Promethearchaeota archaeon | reverse complement strand
TGTTCCTCAATTTAATGAAAAATTATACTATTTCGAATTTAGAGTTTGAGAAGTACCATGGCCTTGGCAACGATTATATCATCATAAACAACCTTAAGTACAAAATCCCGGAAGCGATTCTAAGCCAATTAGCAAAAACATTATGTAAATCCCATTTCTCTGTTGGCGCTGACGGTTTACTTATAGTATTTGAATCCCAAAATGCGGATATACAGATGAGGATATTCAATAACGACGGTACTGAATCAGAAATGTGTGGAAATGGGATTCGATGCTTTTCCAAATATATATATGAACATACCATTGTAAAAAAAGAAGACATTACAATTGAAACGCTTAAGGGAATTATAATTGCAAAATTACGGATAAACAATGATTCAGTTTCAGCAGTTCAAATTAATATGGGGCGTCCAATTTTAGATTGTGAAGAAATACCTGTAGAAATAGACGATCATCCTCAACAATGTATTAACGAGCAGATCGTAATTTTAGATAAAATCTTTAATTTTTCCGCAGTCTCCATGGGAAATCCACATGTGGTTATTTTTACAAAAAATCTAATTTCCGATAGCGATTTGAACAAATATGGAGCAACCATTGAATCCGATTCACATTTTCCCCGTAAGACAAATGTCGAATTCGTTCAAGTTATTTCGAATCAAGAGGCTTACGTCCGCGTGTTTGAACGAGGCGTAGGGATCACAAATTCTTGTGGAACAGGGAGCTGTGCTGCCGTGGTAGTAGGGTCAATATTAGGGATTTTCAAAAAGAATGAACCTATCCTAATCCATAATGATGGTGGAGATCTTACAATCCTTTATGATGGGAAGGAAGTATTTATGGAGGGTCCCGCGATCAAGGTTTTTACGGGTTATATTGAAATGTTAATTATTTAATTTGGAGGGTATAATAGTATGGAGTATTCAGAATGGCTAAAAAGAAAAGATTTACAATTTATAGACAATAAGCTTTATTTTTCCAGTTTTAATGTGCAAGAACTTGCCATGGAATATGGAACTCCCGTATATATCACGAATGAAAAAATTGTCCGAACAAGGTTTAATCAAATCAATGATGTATTAAAATCGGTATTAAATGATTATAATATTCACTATGCGGTAAAAGCAAACTCAAATTTAAGTGTATTGACTATCTTACACTCAGAAGGTTCCTACTTTGACTGTACCTCGCAAGGAGAGATTTATTCTTGTTTAAAGGCAGGAATTACAAGTGATAAAATAATATATACCGGAAATATGTTCACAGATGAGGATTTCAAATTTGCAATTGAAAATAATGTTATTATTAATTTAGATAGCCTAAGTCAGTTAGATAGGGTAAATAAAATTTATGAGAGTTTAAGAAAAGAAAAAAAAGTTATCTCATTTAGGTATAATCCCGAATTTGGGGCGGGCCATCATGTCCATGATATCACAGCAGGAAAAGAGATCAAATTTGGAATATTGGATAATCAAATTTTCGATGCGTATCAAAAAGCAAAAGATTTTGGATTCCGCCAATTTGGAATTCATATTCATATCGGGTCAGGAATAACCAATGTTATGAATTACCAAAAGGCAATTGATAAGTACTTATCCATCGTTGAAGAGATCTCAAAAAAGGTTGGTTTCGAATTTGAATTTGTAGATTTTGGAGGAGGTTTTGGGATTCCATACCATCCTAATGAGGAACCATTTAACTTTGATTTATATAAAAAATTAGTTTTGGTTCCCTTTATTGATCTCATCAATAATAGAGATATAGGCGAGCCAGTATTAAAGATAGAACCAGGCAGATTTCTCACCGCCGAATCAACCATTTTAGTTACAAAAATTAATACAATTAAAGATAATGGGTATAAAACGTTTGTAGGAGTTGATGCAGGGTTCAATACATTAATCCGACCAATACTTTATGGTTCTTATCATCATATAATTCCTTGTTTTATGTCGGAAACAGCAAAAACTATGAAATATGATATTGCAGGACCAATTTGCGAATCAGGGGACATTCTTGGGAAAGATAGGGAAATTTTCGAGTTAAATGAAGGAGATACTCTAGCAATACTAGATACGGGTGCATATGGATATACGATGAGTAGCTGTTACAATTCTCGACCTCGAGCGGCTGAAATTTTACTTTCAAATGGGAAATCTTATATAATTCGGGAAGCAGAAACTTATGAGGATTTATTACAAAATCAAAAAGTACCCGATCATCTGAAATAATCCATAAATTAGGAGATCTAATCAAAAAAGATAAAAACTCTGTTTATTTTATTAGTCACGAGATAAAATTATAAAATAAGAGTGGATAAGGACTGGATACCCTTTATTCATTCTACACATGAAGAGTTGGCAAAATGAAATTTGAATCATTCAAATTGATGAAAATACTGATCTGCTCTGAGATTTCTTTATAATTTTATCTCATTTCCTTAGATAATCCCAGAACTTCATCAGTACTATAAATTTTACTTTCTTTTACTCTTGCAATAAATTTGATTGCTTTAATTGCACCTTCTGCAAAACAGTATCTATTATGGGCTTGATGCTTTAATTCGATTCTTTCACCTCTTCCAGCATATAGTACTATATGATCGCCAACAATATCTCCTGCTCTAATAGAATGCATTCCAATCTCATTTTGTGCTCCTATCTCTCTTTTATTTGGACCTTTACTACGACCATATTTTACAATTGTTTCAAAATCAGAGTCGATTGCTTCTCCAATCAAGGTACCGATTTTGAGTGCCGTGCCACTAGGAGCATCAATCTTTCTATGATGATGAGCTTCAATTATTTCGATATCCCAATCCTTTAAATAATGGCTTAATTTCTTTCCTATTTCAAAAAAAATATTCATTCCAGTAGCCATATTCGGAGAAATAACAGCGGGAGCATTGTTCTCTTTTACTAGTTTTTCAAAATGTAATAAAAATTCTTGAGACAAAGCGGTTGTACCAATAACACATCTCACTCCCTTTTTGACACAGATTAAACAATTCTTTTCTGTGGCATTAGCAAGGGTAAAATCGACTACTACATCAGGTCTGGTTTCTTGGATAATTTCTTCCAAATCTTCAATGTTTTTTATTATAACGTTGTTAACATCTTCCACAGCCACTAAAGATCCTAAAGGAGTCCCAATATGTTCGATACCACATGCAGCTACAATTTCAATTTCTTCATCTTTTAAAGCTAATTCACTTATTAATTTTCCCATAGATCCCGTAGGACCTAAAATTAGTAACTTTATCATTTAATTTCCTCTAAGTAATTGGATTTAAATCAATTTCATGTTCCTAAGAACTTCGTTAATTTTATTTTGACTGGTTTCTAAAGGAGGTGTAAGGGGTAACCGCATTCTTTTATTCATTAATCCCATAATTTCGGCTGCATATTTAACTGGACCAGGATTAGTTTCTATAAATAAAACTTTAAACAAGTCATATAATTCAAATTGAATTTTTCTAGCCTCTTGCCAATTTCCATCCAACATAATAGAAGTAAAGTCAACAAGTTTTTTCGGTATGATATTTGATGCTACACTTATTACACCCTTTCCTCCGAGTGCCATTATATGATATGTAAGAACGTCATCACCACTAAGAATAATAAAATCTTCGGGACAGAGTTTAAAATATTTACTGATTTGGTCAATATTTCCGCTGGCGCATTTTATTCCAACAATATTGTCTTTAGAATGTGCTAATTTGGATACGGTTTCGGGTTCAATATTACAGCCTGTACGCCCTGGAACATTATAGATAAGAAGTGGTATTGATATGCTATCTGCAAGTTTACTATAATGTTCGATTAACGAATGCTGAGTAGGTTTATTATAGTAAGGAGTCACCACAAGAAGACAATCCACTCCTGCATCTTCCGCATATTTGCAAAGGGAAAGAGATTCTTTTGTAGAATTGCTACCCGCTCCTGCTAAAACAAATGGATTCTTCCCAGTTCTTTTTGCTTCATCTACAGTAATATCAATCGCATGATGATGTTCATCATGAGAGAGCGTAGCACTCTCGCCAGTTGTTCCCATGGTTAACAATTGACAGCCATTTTTTACTTGAAATCGGATAAATTCTCTGTATTTTTCCTCATCAATAGAAAAATCCTCTTTAAAGGGAGTTATTAATGCTGTGATTACTTTTTTTAATTTTTCTAATTTCTGCATTGTTATATTATAAGCGAACGTTGATTTAATAATTAAAATATTAATTGGATACTTTCATTTATAAGGCTTATTCCTAAGGATATTATTCAATTAATTCTTAATTATTTTTGAAACATTAAGCAAAACTATAAGTACGCACCGGCAATTCAGCGATAAAATATAAATAAGGTTCTCGATATTATCTCATCATCAAAATAGTTCGTTTCGCAATTCAATGAAAATTGATTACTTAGATAAATTTAAGGGCACTTTATTGGGTGTTGCTATTGGAGATACATTAGGACGCCCATTTGAAGGATTAATTCGGAAGAGAATTCATTCCCAATTTAAAGATTTTAAAAATTTCATAAAAAATAATAGAAAAATGTTTTATAGCTATACAGATGACACCCAGTTAACTCTTCATACCGCACAAGCACTGATAGATGGTTGGGGTTTTAAAATGGATTATTTAATCCGAGAATTTGTCAATTGGCTTGATGATCCTCCGATTGGTCCAGGATTTGGATGCCTTTCCTCCATACAGAAACTTGCCTATGGAATTGATTGGAAGGATGCTGCTTCAAAATCAGGAGGAAATGGGACCGCTATGCGTGTTGCCCCGATAGGTTTATTTTATAGCAATGATCCAAAAGCATTAGAACATGCTGCCATACAATCGAGTATAATCACACATTCTCATCCCGCTGCTTCTGCAGGAGCGTTGGTCACTGCTAAAGCTATCGCATATCTAATAGATAAAGAACCAAATGCTGAGTTTTCTGTTGATGAATTTTTTGAATATATTACAGCACCATTGACTAATTCTCAAGATAGGATATGGCAAGAATTTATTGATATTTTAAGTATAGTAAAAAAACACATTGACATGCCTGTGGAAGCAGGGTTGATCAAATTTTCTCAAGTTGGTGTGGAATCCCCTTTCTTTATAGAAGAGTTTTTAGGAAAAGCGTTTGTTCATCCATACGCGATAAGTACTGTCGTGTGTGCTATCTTTATTTTTTTAAAGTGTTTATCCTCTTTTGAAGAATGTATTTACGAGTTAGCTACTGCAGGAGGAGATAGTGATACCGTAGCAGCGATTGGAGGCTCATTAGCGGGAAACTATTTTGGTTTGAAAAACATTCCCTCTGAATTAATTAATATCATAAAAGATCGCAAAAAGATAATGACTATTAGTGAGAATCTTTATGAAAAATTTAAAGAACGATACTTAAATCCTTAGTTTCTCGTTTTAATAGATTTTTTAAGCGCTTGAAAGCAGACTTGACAAAAATCTTTTGGTTTTTTATCTACATCTTCTAAATTATTTGAATACTTCATTACACACTCATTTGTACAGTGATCTAACCCAAAGGTATGACCTAATTCATGAGTTGCTTCCTTTAAAATTCTAAGTTCAAATAGCGCTTGATCTTCATAACCATTACAAAATGAACCGCGTAAACGATCAATTGATATTAATGCGCATGAACTTCTTAAATTTGATAGACCAAAAAGATGGATTTTTCTGATTCCTTTTATATCCGCATCAATAATCCCTAAAAGCTTATTCTTTATTGTTGATTTGAAATTATTTTCGAGTCTATTCAGAATTAATTCCCCATCATAATGGCGCTCTGCTTCCAAATATTCATCGCCCTGAATTGAATAGGCATTTGGGATTATTTCGACTTTTAATGCGAATTTTTTAAATAACCAAGACAAATTCTTTTTTAGTCTAATTAGTATAGAAGTATCCACTTCTCCAATTTTTTGAATAAAAACAACAGTTTTCATCTATAGAGTATAATCATCGGAAAAAAATAAATTCTAGGTTTTCTCTAATCTGCCATAATATATTTGATATATCGGTAACTTTTTAAGAGATTTTAAAATAGTGATTTGCACATCTATTACTCTGAGGAATGGCAAATTAAATTGCATACTTAACTTATTGGAATTCCAAGTCATTTTTTATAAATGTTTCCTTAAAAATAATTCAAATTCTGGCTACTTTATAATTAGTTTGAACAAAACTATTCTAACAAGAATAGAAACCAATTAAAAAAAATAAAAAAAAGGTGTTAGAATTTTTTAAACATAAATTTCTTCTTACATACAAAGATTAGCCCAACAGAAGTTATGCAAATACTAGAAAATAGCACGATTATCTCAAATCCTGATATTATTCTTTGAGTACAACTGTTATTTTCAATGGTATTACCTGTGCAGCTCTCATCTTCGGAAATACATCCGCCTTGTTCGTAAGTTATTGTATTACCCGTAATTGTGTTATTATTACTATATGTTGATAAATAGATTCCATAAAGCTTCATATCTACACTGATTATATTGCTCTTTATAATGTTATAACTGCTATCACTTAAACTGACTCTATTTTCACTCATTGTGTTTCCTTGAATAAGATTATAGTTGCTATGATGAAGATAAAGTAAAGCATCTTTGAAGGTATTTGCTAAAATTGAAATATTGCTGCATAAGTTCACTTCACAAGATTGATATTCAATAGTATTTCCCAGTATTGTGAGATTGTGGCAAGATGTTATGATAAGATTTTGGTGTTCATTCCTTGAGATAAAATTGTGCTTAAATAATACGTCTGTCGACGATTCACAATGTATTCCGAATTTCCCATTATGTGATATCGTATTATCACTAATAGTATTATTATTCAATTCTTGAAGGATGAGTCCATCTTCTATATTCTCATTTATTTGGTTTCTGATAATAGAATTATTGTAATATGCTGAACTAATACCAAAAATCTCATTTTGATTAATAACATTGTCAATAATGAGATTGTTATTTCCTGAATTCCAGAGACCACAATAGTTCGCATTTATGGTATTTCCAGAAATGATATTATTGCTAGAAGATATCTCTATTCCTCCATAGTAACTGTTCAGAACATCGTTATCTGATATATTATTATAATTTCCGTATATCATAATACCGACATCACTATAAGTTAACAGATTTTCTGAGATTTCATTATTCTCACCACCTACCCCAATACCCCAATTATTAGAATTCATTATGTTTCCTGAGATAATATTATTGGTAGAACCTTCGATTAACGATATTCCCCATTCAAATGAATTCGGAATGATATTTTGATTAATTAAGTTGTTATGGCTATTATTTAAAGTGATGGCATTAACCCAAACCGCATTAAATTTATTTTTTATTAAATTGGTGGAGTTACAATTATCTAAGTAGATACTATAATTTATACGATTGAAATAGTTGTTAGCCAACTTACCATTAGTACAATTTGTTAATTTTATGCCTATCCCAAATTGGCCAACCCAGTATCCAAATTCACTATTATTGATGAGGAAATGAGCATTAGAGTTCCTGATTTCTAATCCACAAGTGGTCGTTTGATCTTGAATAGCAATATCATCTATAATATAAGGAGAACCTTCCGTACCAGAACCGCTACACCAAGGAAGTGCAACAGCCTCGGACCAAGTATAATTTCCCGTAGCACCCGTGTCATCTATTATTAAGGATGTAAAATTCCAAGTTGATGATGTTTTTAAATCGGTAATGAACTCATCTTGTTCAATTTCGTATTCCCCTGCCATATTAAGAGACGATTTTGGAGAATTTATCAAACAGAACGAAATTACAACAAGATTTAATACTAAAAGACCTAAAACTGTATGTTTGAAATTGATCCTCATTTTATTTCATTTGTAAAAAAAATTTTAACTTAATAAAAAAAATACAATTACCATTTATAAATGAATAAGGACTATTCTTTTACATTTGACATTTTTGGCTATAAAGTTCTATAATACGAATGAGAGGTTTCTTTTTTTACACTAATATTATCTGAATATTATCTAAAACAATAAAGGCAAACCTCGATTCATCATCTTTGAGGGTATAGACCGTTGGATTTATATCCACTTTTATCCCGTAGTTTTTAAATACCCAGTATAAGTTCTTCTTTAATCGAATTAATATTGAAGAGTCAACTTCTCCAATTTTTTGAAGATTTATGACACACTTCATCTTTACACTATAATTAAAGGAAAAATATAAACAAGAACAATTCTTATCATTATTATTAAGGAACGAAAAATTTTATTATTTTCATTAATTCTAAATAGTTACTTGAAATGATAAAGTTTAAGCGTTAAAAAGACTCTTACCTTTCTCTTTTTAACGGGAGGGTGGTCTAGCCTGGTATGATTCTTGGTTTGGGACCAAGGGGTCGAGGGTTCAATTCCCTCCCCTCCCATCTCAAATAAATGATTCACAACACATCTTTTTATCAGCTTACTTATAGAGGGGTTTATAATACAGACAAGAATGTATATAAAATTTGGAGCTCTTAATGCTAAATAAGGATTATAAATGTACTTCTTTGTTTAATTGAACTGTATTATCATTATTGAAATATATTTCGGGAATTAACTCTTGTAAACTGGATAATAGAGAAAGAATCATAGCCGGATTATTCGAAGTTATTTTATAATAAGGATAGATTCGTCTCACATTCTTATAATCAAGTTGACTTTCGAAAAATTGAAATATTTGAGATATATCTTGGTCTAATTCCTTTTTTCTTTGTACCCACAGCTCTATCGAATTCTTTTTCGCTTTCTTTTTTTGCTTTACTATTTTAACTTTTATTATCATTTTAATCCTTGAGTCAGTTTGGTAGTATAAGTAATTCAAATAAGAACTATAAAAACAAATCGAAATTCGAAAGAGCAAAATTAAATTATTTTAATTTCTTTCTTAACTCTTTTACAATTTTATCCGTTTTTTTATCTTTAATCCAGTATCGAATTTTGGAAGAGTGTAAAAATTCTTGGATTTTCGAGTTTAATTCTTCAAATTGTTTTTTTTCAGGCTCCGTTAAGCGTGGAATATGTTCTTCAACTGCTTTTTTAGCTTTCTCAATTTTTTCTTCGATAAATGGAATTTCGATTTGTTCTTTACCTTTTGCTTCAATAAGGCTATCAATAAGAATTTTTCTGATGCTATTAATCCAAGCTTGTATCCATGGAAAGTGTCCTTTTACCTTAGGATCTTCGATAGTTATATTTTTCCGTTTTACAATGATTAATTCATCAGGACAAGAGTTTACACAGGCTCCACAATAAAAGCATTCGTCCTCATTGCAAGCGATTTTACCGTACTTCAAGACATCCTCTGCGCTTTCGGGTATGAAAAACGACTCAACAGGGCAGATATTCACACAAGCTTTGCAGCCTTGAGGATCACACCGATGTAACATATTCTTCTTGATAATGACTTCTCCTTTAATAGGAGAATCGATTTTAAAACATTTGGTTGGGCATTCCTTTGCGATTTTATAATAATCTTTTATATTGTTGCGTTCACGAACTTGTAAACATAATTTGCAGATTTCGTTATTTTTTTCCTCGATACAGTTTTCCATATCGATTTTATAGAACTTTCCGATTGAAGGATACTCTTTAAGATCAATTTGGCCCTCTGGCTTGATATTTTCATGGAAAGCATCGTTTGGGCAGACTATAGCGCATAACATGCAATAACAACATTTATCATGGTCAATTAGTAATTTAGGATTTGACTCGTCAATAATATTCTGTGCGATTTCGGGAATCGGTCCCAACTCAATAGCATCCACAGGACATACAAGCTTACATAAACTGCAGCCAATACATTTCTTAATATCATAGGTGAGCTTTTTCTTGACATCTTTATAGTTCCAATTAAGAATGAGTTGATCCGGAGCAATTTCCAGACTTTTTTCGATAGGTTCTTCACTATCTTTGGATTGTTTTTTTCTTGATTCGGAGCTAATGCTTATCAGCCCTTTTCAATTTTTACTATATATCTAATTATGATATGATTTAATTAAAAATAAGATTAATCGTTATATTTCGAATAATTAAGAAAAATACGTTTGACTTTCACGATCAAACCCATAAACATATTCAATGGTCATTCCTTCTGGTTTTTGCTCGGGAGGAATATAGAGCATTTTAAGTTCAGGAAGATATGCTCCAATTCCCTTTTTTGCTAAAATTATTGCAGGATGACCAGAATCTTTGAAAGTATCTTCTGTTATCTTCAAAGTGATTTCTCTACATTGATGCTCATTTATAACACCCAAAGAATGAATGTATTCATGCAATAAAATATGATATGTGTAAGCCCATACAACCTCAGGTGGTTGAGTTTCTAAGATAAGTTTTAAGGGCGTTTTGTTCATTACTATTTCAGTACCCGGATGAAAATGCATTCCACCAATAAATCCTTGCTGGAACATCCCCATCTCAACTAATCCCAAACTCAATCCCGCTCGATGTCGATTATAAACATTTCTAACATCTTTTTTAACTTTATCAAAAATATCGGGCATAATTTTCTTTAAGTCATGTAAATTCATGCATTTCCTCCGAGAAAAAGATTTAAAATTAAAAATCAAAAAACCAATCGTCGTCGTCTTCCCTTAAGAAACCCATCAAACGGGACATATCTTCAAGTAGATCCTTGATTGGTCCGGAGCGACCACTTTTTTCACGTATATCCATCCCTGAGAAAAATAAATCGTCAAGTAGTTTATCCACGTTAAACCGGTTGAAATAACGATTGGGATTAAAAAACATTGTAAACAATACTTCCTCAGCTTGATTAATCGTTTGTCGAACACTTTTATCTTTAAGATCCCGTTGCTTGAGCAATTCTTCAAATTTTTGTAAATACTGCTCATTCATCAGTTTTTTTATTTCATTTAACAACAAGCGCTTTTGGTGGAGATAATACTGCCGTTGATTATCCAAATCAGAAAGATTCGCTTCGATTTTAACGATTTCATCCCCTAAGAATTTAACCTTTTTATTGGAGCTTTTGATCTTGGAATAAGCATTAGCACAATTAAGATCTTTTAATATTAGCGATTTTTCATCTTCAGTAGTAGAGAATGAGTGTTTTATACTGAAATAATTCGGTGATATATCTATTTTAATAGAGATATTGGTGTTAATTTGATACTTACCTCCTCTTACATCATCAGAATCAATCATCTCAATAAGTCCATAATCTGATAACATTTTTAATTGATTATGAACGGCTTGTCGAGAGATTCCGAGATCACTTGCTAACTCTGGAGCCGAGTGAGGTACCTTAGTCAATTTTGCGATTATTAATCTTCGCGTGGAATTTCCTAATAGCTCTAATAATGAATCTAAACTTATCATTTTGTTTTCTTCTTCTTCTTGTTTTTCTATGCTCATTTTTCTAATCACTCCATTATAAATTATTTTTAAATTACCTAAACATTTCTTCTGCGGCTTTTAGGGTTCGGTCATGTGCTTTCTTGGCGAGGTCCGCATCCTTTAGGATCTTTTCGATAGCTTGTTCAAATTCCTCTTGTGTTATATAAACCTTCTCAACCATTTTTATTTTATAGGATTTTATCTCTGCCTCTATCTCTTTAATTTTTTCAAGATTAGAGCCTTTTTCAGATTTCAAATTTTCTAATTCGGCTTGTCGTTCGGCTATTTCTTTTAATTTCTGGTCTACAACAGGTATATTTTTTCTTACAGTTAATAATGTTGCTTCTTCACTAATGGCTTGAATATCTGCTCCAGTGTAACCGTCTAATATTTCTGCTAATTTATCAATTGATACATCATTGGATAATGGTTTGTTTTTTAAATGAATTTTAAAAATCTCCTTTCTTGCATCTATATCGGGCATAGGGATTTCAATATGTCTTCCGAATCGCCCAGATCTTAGCAATGCTGCATCTAACAATTCAGGTCGATTGGTTGCGGCAAGTAAGATTACATCTTTCAATCCTTCTAAACCATCCATTTCAGTAAGTAATTGAGAAACAACTTGTTCAGTGACTTGGGAACTAGCAAACCTCCCTCTTTCTCCAGCAATTGCATCGATTTCATCGAAAAATATAATACATGGAGCAGCTGATCTAGCCTTTCGGAATGTTTCGCGGACAGCTTTTTCGCTTTCACCTACCCATTTCGATAAAAATTCCGGTCCCTTTACTGAGATGAAATTAACCTCGCTTTCATGAGCTAATGCTTTCGCAAGTAGAGTTTTTCCAGTACCGGGCGCTCCATAAAGCAAAATTCCGTTAGGTGGTTTGGATTTTAAATGAGAATATAGATCTGGATATCTTAATGGCCATTCAATAACTTCTTTCAGTTGTAATATTGCATTTTCTAGCCCTCCTACGTCTTCCCAGGTCTCAGTAGGCTGTTGTATCAAAACTTCTCTTAATGCAGAAGGTTCTATACTTGTAAGAGCATCAATAAAATTTTCCATCTTAATTTCAATTTTATCTAAAATTTCCATGGGAATTGGTTTATCTAAATCGATTTTCGGCAAAATTTCTCGAATCGAAAGCATTGCAGCTTCTTTCGCAAGAGCCTCTACATCAGCTCCAACAAATCCATGAGTTCTTTCCGCAATTAAGCGAAGATCGACTTTTTTACTTAATGGCATACCTCGAGTATGAATTAAAAGAATCTCATGGCGTCCATCAGTGTCAGGTACACCTATCACAATCTCACGGTCGAAACGTCCGGGTCTTCTCAAAGCCGGGTCAATATCATTCACTCGATTAGTTGCTCCGATTACAATTATTTCTCCTCTTCCTTCAAGGCCATCCATCAGAGAAAGCAATTGAGCAACAACACGTCGTTCTACTTCTCCGGTGACTTCTCCCCTTTTTGGAGCTATAGAGTCTAACTCATCAATAAAAATAATCGAAGGTGATTTTTCTTTTGCTTTATCAAAAATATTTCTTAAATTTTCTTCACTTTGTCCATAGAATTTGCTCATTATTTCTGGACCACTAATTGTTATAAAATGAGCATCGGTTTCATAAGCTACTGCTCTTGCAAGGAGGGTTTTACCTGTTCCTGGAGGACCATGAAGTAATACTCCTTTTGGGGGATCAATTCCAATTCTTTTAAATAATTCCGGATGGCGAATCGGTAGCTCGATCATTTCTCGAATCTTCTGGATTTCTTCTTCTAAACCCCCAATATCTTCATATGAGACTCTAGACTTTTCAATTTCAATGAGTTCTTTATGACTCTTCTCGCTCATTATAATTTCGGTATCAACATGAATCTGAACCGCATCTACTCTCGGATAAAAATCTACAACGATTAAATCGACACGACCACTCCAGTTATAAAAACTAATGATATCATTTTTCGTTACTACTCTATTCTCTAAAGTTGTGGATAATTGTTGAGCATCCTTAGCCAAAACTACTTGCTTCAATCCAGCAAAAGTTATTTTCTGGGCTAATTCTGCTGTAATTTTTCGAATGGAAACAATATCATCCAAAGCGGCTCCTAAATTCCGCCTTAGGGATGGCTCTAATCGAATGATACCCGACTCTTTATCTTCCTGCCTCCCAGGATACAATAATCCCGCAGTTTTCATGTCTGTTCCAGGGTGAGTGATCTGTATCACATCACCGTTGCGAAGACCTAATTCGTTAACTACACTCGGATCAATTCGTACTCTACCTTTCCCCGCATCTTCTTTAAACGCATCTTTTACGCGAAGCTTTTTCTCTGGACCACTATAACTCCCAGTAAATTTACTCATTATAATTTTCCTCCATCATTTAGGATTTTAAAAATTTAATTGTGGTGATACCATTATTCACATCCATGGTATAATCTCCAACCTTAACTTTATAAGGTAAGTCAAAGGTCTTTAAAAACTTCCGTGATTCATTTTCTGCAGAAATCTTCACCTTATTTCCATCTTCTAAAGCGGAGATTAGTATGTGTCCCTTTTCAATACCTGGCATCTCTATTAGAATTTCTACTCGATCATCAGTCGTATTCATTTCAGAAAATGGTTCAATGATACATGTCTCATCTTTACCTATACATGGTTCCAAGTATAATTCCTTAGCATCAATAACGTTAGGTTGCCTTTTTTCAATTAAATCCTTAAACTGAGGATATCTGGAGATATCTATATTTTTTAAGTATTCTTGCAGTTTTTCTTTATCGATATCTCCTTCAAATCGAATTTCTGGTTTATCCATTCCCTTGTTAAAATGGTAAGAGATCTTAAAGCCTTTCATATTTTCTTTATCTTGATTAATTGGAAATTTCATATTCTTTTCTGGCATGAAAAATAGATCGATATCAAACCTATCAGAATCAATATTGAGCATTTTCTTTATTTTCTCAATAAAATCATCATATTCATCAGTCATTTTCTCACCTTATAGTTTTGTCAACTATTAATTGTCAATAAAAATATGTTAAAAGAAATATAAAAATGTATTGTTTTTAAAAAATAACAGAAATGGGAGTCAGTGACTTAATTTTCTAACTTCAGATATTACTTTTTGAGTACGGAGCAATAATTCATAAGCAATCTGCGGATGGAGCCAGCCCCCCAAACCACAATCGGGTCCAATAAATTTTAATCTCTCGCCATACATATCTAATGCTGTGTTAAGGTTCTTCCTTATAATGGTCTGAGAATCGATAAGACTTAACATTCCGTTAATTGTTTGTAAATGTTCCCAAGATTCTCCTTTATCTAGAATCTCTGCTATAATATTATCGATATTTGTTCGTGTGATTCCAACCCGTATAAATTTATCATACGTATCTAATGTCTTTTTTGGGATTTTATTACTGTTATCTGCCGCATACTCACAAGTCAGAACATCGATATACTTAGAATTTAGAGGTATATCGGCTCGATTTAAGGTATGGATATGGATTTGAACCGTGATATCTTTCCTTTTAATGCCCTCTAATGAAGCATCAAATATCTTAATCAAATCAGCATTACTCGTATTCAAGATATCCATATATCCTAATGAGGGCTCATCAATAGAGACAACGGTGGTATGTAAATACTTTGAATTAATGATAGAATTTTTAAGAAATGTATTTATGGATTTTGCTAAGTTAAGTGCTAGATCATAATATATAGTAAACTGGTGTTTCCGTACATATAATTCAATGGGACCGGTTACGCATAATTTTATTTTCAGAGTTTTTCCAGTCTTTTCAAAAAACTCCTTTGCAAATCGTTCAATTACGAACATTTCTGGGACATATGCTTTTTCTGGGTCAATAAGGTCGGGTTCTCTCTCATAATCGGCTATAGGTTTTAAAAATTGCTTATACATGTCCATATGCTGGGGATAATTAATAATTTCTACTCCAGCACTTAGTTTAAATTTGAAAGAATCCAACATTGGTTGAATAAAATGAATTTGAATGCCTTTATTTTCAAAAATATCATTTTTGTTTACGAAAGCTTTGTAGGCGATCCAATAGAACCGATCAAAAGTCTCTTTATCGATATTGTCTGCAAGAGGAAAACTGCCAACATCATCAAATTTAGGAAATTCATTCATATATAGAATTTCAGCTCTATTCAGATATATCGATTTAAGTATAATAGTATTTTTTGATTAAATAATCTATTTCTTCCTCCTCTAAATTAAATAATCGAAAAAGTAGAGTATTAATGATTTTTGTAATAAATATCGAATCGATTTTTTGCTCGAAAGTAAATTTATTCGAAATAATTTCGTAGAGATTTCTGTTTTGAATCAAACCTATCATTTCTTTCCTTTTTTGTTCTGAGAGAGATTTCTTTCCTGAAGTATTAAGTATTGTTAACATAATGCTAAGATTTCGTATCAAAGAAATAATTTTCTTCTTTTCTGTTGATTGAAAATTAGTTAGGTTAGGAAAGGGAATATTAGATTCCAATTTCGTTTTACTACGTTTTATTCTAATATTTTTAGCTTTAAACAAAAAAGTTACCAATTTCGAATTAAGATAAGCTAACCATAAATAGTAATCTATATTGGAAGGTATATTTTTAGGCCATAAAAAGTAAGTATCAGAAGTTGCATAATATGATGTAGCGCAAAAACCAAAAATGTTTTTATCACAGATATAAGGAAAAAATATCTTAGGAAAATTCTCGTAAAAAGGCTCGAGGTGGATTTTCTGTTGAGTCTTATTTTTGCTAGGAATAAGGATATATCCACCTCTTCTGGGATAATAGATATTTTGGGGATCTTCTTTTGCATTTTTTAAGGTTTCCTTTAATTCTAATTCATGCAATTCTAGATATTTCGTCAGATGAGGGTATTTCTTCTTCAGAGCAATAAATTTTGAAGCATTTTTACCTTCAAGATCATTTTTATTGAAATAAATGAGATATTGGTAAGATTTATGCTGGTTATAGCCATAGGGTATTATAGAGCTGCTTTTATAGAGCCTTTTTAAGCGTTTCTTTTCTGCTTTATTAATTTTTGTATACTCATTTTCAATCTTAATAAAAATATCCTCATTATTTAGCTTAAGATCCTTATCTTTTTCAAGTATGAATAGATCATCTTTTATTAGGATAAGCCCGTTTCGAATCAAAAATATATCTTTAAGTGTTAATAATTTCCCTGCTCTTTTGCAAAGATTTTCTATTTTTTCAACTGTTCTCTTTATTTCAATTGGATAAAGAAGATTCCATGACGAGTTTTTACTTAAGTCAGAATTATTCAATCCAGATTGATAACTGATTATATTTTGAGGGTTTAAAGATTTGTCGAGTACTTGATCTTCTCGAAATTGATAGATTTGAATTGGTTTATCAAGATGATCTTCTTTTTGCTGACTTGTTTTTTTTTGTAAGATAAAGATGCAATTGTGTTGTCCTTGCGCATTTTTGAAAATGTTAAGATTAGATAGATCATAATATTCTAAAAGGAAGCAATTTTCAATGATAAAGGGTTTTAAATACTTAATTCCCGTTTTTTTCGACTTTGTTATCCAGTAATTAGTTGTTATGAAAGAAAGAAGCCCTCCAGGTTTCAATTTTTCTATTCCTTGATGGATAAAATAATAAAATAAGTCCATATTACCAATAAAATATTTTTTACAAACATCATATTTTTGGACTAAATCTTGAAATAGGGAGGAATTGTAGTTCTGTCCAAGATAAGGAGGATTTCCAATGATTACGTCATACACCTCCTCAGAGTTGGAGGCTAAAAAATCCTGAAATTTAAAATTAATTTCCGGATATGTTGATTCTAAATATAATTTGAGAGATTCATCAATCTCATACGCTGTAATATCCCTAAAATCATTTTCTAGTAAGATTTTTAAGAAAATCCCTTGTCCAGATGAAGGTTCTAATACCTTAAGATTCTCTAATTTCAAAGATTCATCATATTTATTGGAATGATCTTTTAAAACGCGCAAAATGTTTTTTACCATAAATTCAGCAATATAACTTGGTGTGAAAATTTGTCCTACTGTCTTATCAGACGTAGATTTATTATTTTTTACAGCCATCTATTCTTAATATTAGGAAATGTAATCTAAAAATGTGATGTTTTGAACAAAAGAAGAATAATAAAAGAAAAAAAACTCAATCTTAATGATTATGTTCATGATGATAGTGATCCATTTTGATGTTGACTGGCCGAAGCGAACCGATGGCCCAACCGGTTACTTCATTTAAGGAAGGATGAATTACCATTGACTTATAGATTGGCATAAATGAACCGCTTTCGGGACATGCTCGAGCTAATTTTGGAATATCTGGTTCCTCTTTCATATCAGGTAATTCGCATGTAAATCCCGCATTCATCAAATAAACAAATGGTTGTACTAATACCGCTGCATGGGGGCCAATCACATGCGCTCCTAAAATCCTATATGACTTATCAACCACTAATTTAACGAATCCATCGTCGACATCGCCTTTTTCGTACCCCATGGCAAATCCTTTAGCAACGCTGGAATAATTTTTAGTTGCCACATAGATTTCATGACCATTTTCAAGTGCTTCTTTCTCAGTCATTCCTACATGGCCGATCTGGGGATAAGAAAAGATAGCCCATGGTACTGCTGAATAATCCGCTTTCTTTTTATCTTCGGGAGGACCGAAAATATTATTAGCACACAGTTCTGATTCATAGTTTGCCTTGTGGCGGAATTGGTAAATTCCATTTGCATCTCCAATACACCAAATATTTTCTTTTGTGGTTTCTAAAAACTCATTTGTCTTAATCCATCCTTTCCCATTAGTTTCTACGCCTGTTTTTTGAACTTGCAATAAGTCCGCATTCGATCGTCTTCCAGCTGCGATAAATATTTCTTGAGCCTTAATTTCAATCTCTTCTTGCGTATTTACATTCTGAAGGGTGATTATCTTCATTTTTCTTTTTGATTTTGCACGGATCGCTTTATGATTTACCAGAACCTTCATATATTTCTTAAAATTGGTTTCTAAAAATTGACTTACTTCAGGTTCTTCAGTCATAACTAGGCGAGGTAGCATCTCCACTATGGTCACATCAGTTCCTAAAGCAGAAAAAATATGTGCAAATTCGGCAGCAATAACTCCACCGCCAATGATGATTAAGCTTTCCCAAGGTTTTTCAGGGAATTTGTCGCCAAAGAAGTTTTCATTCGTTATAAATCCAGTTTCTTCTATTCCTTCTATAGGAGGGATGAAAGAACGAGCCCCTGAAGCAATTACAAAACGTTTCCCTTTAAAATGTCCAATTTCCTCTCCACTTTTAACAGATTTTACTTTCATTTCATATTCATCAATAAACTCACCAACACCTTTATATAACCGTAAATTTGAAACTTCTGACAATCCCTTTTCCATTTCTTTACTTTCATCTATCTGGGACCACATTCGTTTCGCAATTAATCCCCAGTTGACATCTGAAACCTCAAATTTCACTCCTACTTTTGGAGCGTGCTCTGCTTCTCTAATCAAATCTGCAGGATGGACTAACACTTTCGATGGAATGCAACCTCGAGTTAAACAGGTTCCACCGAGTTTAGTATCTTCCACTAAGGCACAATTAAGACCCATTTGTAATCCATAATTAAGCACATTGAGCCCCACACCGGACCCAATTACAACTAAATCGTATGATTCCATAGATTCAATTCGATTTTTATCGAATTTAAAGTTTTTATTAATGAAATAAAACTTGAATAAAGAAATAATGAAAAAGATCCTTAAGAGAAATTATGAAATTCAAAAAGAACATTTCTAAAATAGATAAAAAAAAATAGTTAATTTGTACTTTTAATTACTTCCTCTAATTTTGGAAAAATTCTGGGGTAATGAACGGCCATACAATGGATCCCATCAAGGAGATTCTTTTTTCTGAGTTCAGTAATGAAGGGTTTGAAAAATTCATAATTGGCTTGGTCATATGCTTCTTTTTGTAGTTTTTTATCGTTTTTAAGATCGGTTTTGATTCCTTTCCATTTCCCAAGTATATCTTTAGGGACTGAAACTCCCGGAACAAAAGTATCAAAACCCTTAGCGATTCCATAACTTTTCATAGGAAAGATACCTAGAAGAACAGGCACTCTATATTTTCTAATTGCTGTTAAAAACTCAATTGTACGATCTAAATCGTATACAACTTGAGTTTGGATGAATTCAGCACCAGCTTCTGCTTTACGGCCAATCTTTAAAACTTCAGCTTCCATAGGTTCTGCATTTGGATTTGCTGCAGCTCCAACATGTATTTTTGGTGGAGATTCAATTTCATGACCATTAATCTTACCTGTATCTACCATTTCTCGAACTAGTTTTACTAATGTGGCCGAGTCAAGATCAAAAACAGGCTTACTCTCTGGCATATCTCCCATATTTGGATGATCACCGGTTAAAGAAAGGATATTATGGATCCCAAGAGCTTGTGCTCCCATCAACATTCCCGCAATACCCAACTTATTAACATCCCTAACAGTCATTTGCCAGATTGCTTCTAATCCTGCATCTCTTTGTACAATATAAGAAGCAGCTAAACTATTTATTGTTACGATTCCTAAAGGACTGTCAGTTACGTTTGCAGCTATTACATATGGTGCCATTTCTTTTGCTTCTTGGACAAGATGAGAAAGATCGCAAGTTTTTTCAGGTTCTAATTCGCCCGTTAAAATAAAATCACCCTTTGCTAGGGCTTCTCCTAATTTAGAATACGCATGATTACTTTCCATTTTTTTCACCTCTTATCTAAAAATTACCTCCTGTTGATGGCCACTTTCGGACCAATCACGGGCATCCCGTAATTTGGTAAACAAGTCAAGTCTACCTATTGCCTTTAATCGATTAAAAATCAAAATCCAGCCACAATCTCTTTCATAATTGCCTACTTCGCACTTTCCATCGACCATCCCTCCGCATGGTCCATTCATTAAACCTTTGGCACATGTAGCAATGGGACATATCCCCCCTGTATAATTTAGAAGACAATCTCCACAAGCTTGACATCGTTTGTAAAACCTACCGATCCTCTCTGTCATTCCGATAAATTCTGTATTATTAGTAACAAGAACGGGTTTTTCGGGGTATTTATTTGCAAGTACTTCGATTATGGATTGAACTCCAAGTCCACAGCTAAGAGTAAGAATTGCATCAGATGATTGAACCTCATCATCAACTTTTCTTAAATCTTTTTTCATAACTCTATTATCGCAAACGTCCTCGGACACTACCACAGCCTCTATCTCATAACCTTTTCCTTCTAATTTGTCTTTCCATTCTTTAGCCCCTTCTGTTCCACCCGTCTGACATAAAGCAGCACATGTCGCACAAGAGACAAGTGTGAGTTTTTTTATCTTATAATTCTCTAAGGCTTCGAAGACTTCTTCATCGGGCTTTTTTGTAGTAATTACTACCATTTTATGATATCATCTCAAATAATTAATTTAATAGTAAATAATCTAATTGAAAAAATTAAGAAATGCATTAAAATTTAATTATTATTTTTGATAGTTCTACTGATAATTTTGCTCATCAATTTGATTAATTCAGTAATCAAATTAGTGTAAAATCTACTTGTGTTTTATTGAGCGAGATCACATCTTATCTGTAGGTAGTGTTAGAAATAATTTTTGGAAAAAAGAATATTAAAAAAAATAAATAAAAAGGTCAAGCTTATACTCCAGTATTTAAAAGATAAGGGAGCATTCTCGCAATCGGAACCGCCAGCCCGCCTAAAAGTGAACCTACAGAAGTGAGTTTTTTTAGATAATCTTTAATGTTTTTCGTTACTTTAACTGATTTTGTCTTTCCTTCGATTATGGTACCATCTTCGGCCATAAGGAACACCTGAAGAGTTTGTTCGCCTACTTCTCTTGGTTCAAGGGTCAGCCAAATTGTATCTCCATTCTCTAACATCGTAGAAAGAATACCTGCAATATCAAGCTTTTCTGAAGAGATTAGGGGAATTTGATTATTAGGAATAGTGAATGTACCCCTTCCCTCAACTTCTATATCTAGTATCATCTCGCTTGGGTCGAAACCGGGTGCAACAACTTTTATCTTGTATTTCTTACTTTCGGGAGCATTATTATAAAGAAAAACCATCACATTGAGTTCATTGTTGACATATGTATATTCTTGTGCACTGGAATCCATATATATGGGATCCTTAGATATTCGCTCAATGTTGTCCGCAAGTTCCAGTTGAAGTCGGTCGATAATGGTGAAGAATCCAGGATTGTAAGCTTTAATGTACTCAAATAATTTATAAACATCTTTAGTTGAAAAATACCATGCTCCTTCAATTCTTAGACCTCTATCTGTATCAAAATCTAAAGAATCAACATTAATTATTTCTTTTAGTTCTCGAGTGAATTGATCATCAGATAATACTCCTTGGAACTTTAAATAATACAAAAATAATATCGACTCAATGGCAAAAGTTATAGGTAATTCATCTTCTTCTTTTGCTTTTACACTTTGGATAAATGCAGGAGTAAGAATTTTATTTATTCCAGCAAGATACTCATCCCATTTGAGAAATGTTACAGGATCCAGATGATTGGAAAAGATCTCACTGAAAAAGTTGTCTAAGAATATCTGATGGGTTGTAGGTTTATAAAAATCTTGAAGACCATTCACATCATGGATATTAAGATTTAAGCTACGAATAAGGAGTGCTAAGCCAAAACCGACTAATGCAAATCCAATTGCAGCATAGCCAATATCAAGAAATCCAGGTACAAATATCATCACGGAAAATAGCGCCAAGGCAACAAGGCAGATAAACCCTATTATTTTCAATAGACTAGTCACCCGTTTAACACTACTAAAGAGAAGATCAAACCCATCAAGACTATCGATCGGTCGACCACGCGTTCGTTCAAAATCAAGTCGGAGCTTAAGAGACTTATTTGTAGATAATGCACCAGATATCAAAATAATAGAATTAATCCCATAGATCAACAGAATAATAATGAATATGATTTTCAAAGTAATATCTAAAATTGCGATGTTTAAAAGAGTAAGTATTGCCATTATTACTAGAACTATTGGTAAGATATAGAGAAGTAATTTACCCCAGCTTGTCATATATTTAATAAGTTTTCCTTGGAATCGCTCTTTTTTTATTACACGCGAAAGTTCTTTTTCTATTTGTCGTTGTTTTATAATTAACACCTAAATTATTTTAAATAGAATAATATTAGTAAGTGTTTATAATTTTATTTAAAATGAGGTTTTGCTTAATTTAGAGCATTCATTTAAGAGAAAGAATATTTAAAAATCAATCAATATTATATTTTCAAATTTATATATCTAATTTAATTTTATGGCATTAAAATGACAATTTGATCTAACAATTAAAATTTTATTGATAAAATTAAGGTTTTAATAAATTTAAAAATGATTTTTATTACTTTTCGATCACTTTTTGGTTGCGTATTTCTTAATAATAATTGAGCAAAAGACCGTTTTTTTATTGAAGTATTAATGAATCCGTCAAGAAAAGTAATGAAAAAGTCATGATTCATTAAAAAGTCCCCATTTTTTTCCAATTTTCATTTAATTATTATAATCAATAATCCTTTATCCTCCCATTTTAATGGGATTACGAAAAATGTCGATTAATTCCTTTATTTTTATAGCCAAAAACGCAATAATTCTTAGAAATTGCCCCAAAATATTGGTTTGGGAACGGATCTTATCCCGATACCTTTATATATGAAAGTATCTCTAATTACATTAGTAATAAAAACATAATAAAAGGTTGAAAAAAATGAGTATCGAAATGTTAGAAATTAAACAAAAAATGGAAAGTCTTTCTGATGAAAAAATAACTGAATTATATTCACTCGCAAGTGAGGTTAGTATGGACACAATAGAAGAATTGTGCCCTGCTCTTTTACAGATATGCTTAAAGGCAGAGGGAGGTGCTTTGAAAAATCAACTTGGAATGGTAATTTTTCACTTACAGAAGAATGAGAGATTAAATACGCGGATTGGATTAGAAAAACTTCTTCATGGCGCATTAAAGGTAAATCCTAAAGATGTGTTTCAACTTTTAGAATCATCGGAACCTGATGCGAAAGAACTTTCAAAAAGAATAAAGCAATTGTTATAAAAGTAAAATTTTTTTTACTCTCTTATTTTATTTATATTTGACGAACATGGAAAAGGATTCAGATTTAGAAGAAGCATGGGAATATTATAAGAAAATCAATGAATCTCTTAATGGATTATTTGAAATCTTAAATATGAGTATTGATAAAGATAATATATTTTATCAATGCGCAATTGATAATTTAGAAAATCTAAAAGAAGTCATAATTGATTTAATGAAAAAGGATTACGACTCAAAAGAAATTCAGAGGAAACTTAGAGATTTAGAATTCGAGATGAAAAAATCTTTATTCTTTGAAAAAGAAAAAGAGTGAAGATCTCATTTAATTTACTTCGATTAATAATATCTATTTTAGCTATTTTTAAGAGAATATTTAAATAAGTATACTTGTATATTTTTCTTAAATTTCATATAGATTTAATTATAGAGGTGGATCGGTCGCTAATGCTCTCTGTTTTAGGTTGGATAGATGGATTGACAGCAACGGGAGTAGTTTTATTCGGGTTGATTTTTGGCTCTTTTTTCATATATAAATCAAAAAAATCTGAAATCAATATACTTACATTTTTAGGATTAGCTACTGTTTTTGCAGGGTTAATGTATTTGGGTGTGTTTTTAGATTTCTTAATTGTTCTGATTACACAAAAAAATATTGAAAATAGCTATGGAATTGTCGCTTTATTAAGTTATATTTGGTTAGCTCCTGCTATTATAACTGCTATTTATATTGGAACAAGGTTATTAAACATAGAAAAAAAATGGTATTTCCTTTCGATATTTGTACTATTAGGAATAATATTTAATGTTGTCATGTTTTTAGATCCTTTTAATGCGTTTCATTTTAAGTCTCCAACAATTTCTGGAGATGCTTTAATTGATTATAACGTAAATACATTTTCAATGGCTGGAATATTGATGGCAATCTTTTTATTAAGTGTAACGATGATATTAGGAGTTGGATTTCTTATAAAAAGTCTAAGAAATACGGGGGAATTACGAACTAAATTATTTTTAATATCGATGGGAGCTTTTTGTTTTTGTATTTTTGGTTTAATAGAAGGTTTAACCGCCCCTGATATTTATGTTATAATTGTTAGAATCGGATATTTAATTAGCTTCTGGCTATTATACTACGGTTTGAAGGATAAAGAATGAATATGATTTTTTTGTTTTAAATTGAATATGCTTTCAATTTAAAAAACTAAAAATTCTATAATTAATTTCATAATTTATTGGAATAACCGATATTAGTCGTTAAGATTGAACAAATTTAATTCCGAGATCACTGAAATTGATGGAGTGTATCAGATTAAAATTGATGTGCCTTTTGCTGTAAAATATGTGTGTGTATATCTTTTTAAATTAGGAGAAAAATTAGTTTTAATAGATTCGGGTTTAAATCTGGGTAATTGGCGGAAAAAATTTTTCGAAGCACTTGAGGAATTAGAAATAAAGATAACCGAGATCGATTATTGTTTTATAACACACATTCATATAGACCACATAGGTTTGGCAAAAAAGCTAAAAGAAGTTAACCCTAACTTGAAAATTGTTATGCATGATATAACTTATGAACTCTTAAAGTGGGAGACAAATCAAGCAAATTTAGCTGATTTGAAAAAACAAGCTAAAGAGATTGCAGAACATATGGTAAAGTACGGTATTTCTAAAGAACAAAATAAAAGAGTAGTTCAATTTTTTACTTATTGGCCTCAGTTCTTGATGTATCAGAAACCAGATATCATTGTGCACGATGGAGATGTTATTCTTGACAATTTAAAAGTAATATGGACTCCAGGTCATAGTTTTGGTCATATCTGCATTTTTGAGAAAAATCATAAATATTTATTTTCAGGAGACCATATTTTAAGTCGTATCACTCCCCATATAGGAAATTTTATTGTTAATGAGTTGTTGTATGAAAAATATCATGATTTTGATTTTAATAATATTTTGAAATATTATTTAAGTTCTTTAGATAAAATTGATAATTTAAATCCGAAAATTATCTTTCCTGCTCATCAAGAAGTAATATTCAATCCACATGAAAGAATTTTAGCAATAAAAGAGCATCATAAAAATAGACTAAGGGAAATATTAGATCTAATCAAGGATAAGCCTTTAAATCCCTTTCAAATCTCTCAAATGCATTTTGGAACAGAATTGGATGATATTAACTCTTACATGGCTTTAAGTGAGGTGCTTGGTCATTTATTATATCTAGAAAACGAAGGGAAAATTAGAAAAAAAGAAAAAAAAGGCGTATATTATTATTATGTTTAAAAGAATATTTTTAAATTTAAATTAAATTGTGTTATTTTTTCTAAATGTCGCATATTGTTGTGATCAGTGATAGCTAAGGCATTATAACCCATAGCTATATGCCATTCGATGTTTTGTTTGATTGTTAACTTACCATCACTATAATGAGTATGTGAATGCTGATCAAATATTACATTGTACTTTGATTTATTGTAATTTGGCGGAGATAAGGGATTAATTGCCTTCCAATTATCATCGGAATAAATCATAAGAATGAGGAAGTACAGTTAAAAATAATTCTAGGAATTGATATCATATTATTTAAAAGTAGTAGGATAAATGAAATTTTGGATTACTATTCGGTTCTTTTTTAGAGAGGTATACGTTCGCTCCGAGGCATTGTCTTAATAGGTTTTAAAACGACACAAACTCTCTCCACATTTCTTACATCGCTCCTCGCCCGAAACGTCTCTATTAAAGCATCAAGTTCAGTTATTTCGGGAACATTTACTTTCACAAGCACCCCACATTGGCCTGCTAGAAAATAAACTTCTTCGCACTGGGGTAAAATCTGCGTTTCTCTTAACAACTCTTTGATTTCAGATTCGGTTTTCGGAATGAGAGTCAAAAAGGCAATAATACATCGCTCATCTTCTCTACAAACTTTAATCGTGAATTTCTCTATTACTCCATCTTCTTGTAATTTTAATACTCGTTTCCTCACCGTTGATTCTGATAAGGGTATTCCCTCTTCAGTTAGCTTTTCTGAGATCTCTTTATAGGGACGTCTCGAATCTTCGATGAGCATTTCTAAAATCCGTTTATCTTTATCATCCAAATTTTTCATGACCATCTCATTCTCAATCCTTAATTGTTTAAAATCTATAATACTTTAATTTGTAAAAAAAAATATATTTTATTTAATATAAATGGGTTATTTGTAAATTCTGTTTACCTCCTATACGTATTTGGGATATTTTTTGAGGAGAGGCTCAAAAAGCCTTTCATATTCAACCGCCATGCAATGAATACCCGCTGCCTTCGTTGTTTTTTTTATTTCTTCGATAAATGGGTTAAAGAATTCAATATTGATTTTATCAAGTGCTGCATACTTACCTTGCTTATTTCCTTTATTATCCTTTTCTGCCTTCT
Source organism: Promethearchaeota archaeon (assembly GCA_004524725.1). Lineage (GTDB taxonomy): Archaea > Asgardarchaeota > Lokiarchaeia > Sigyniarchaeales > SOKP01 > SOKP01. Next base: position 15,527 of record SDNW01000006.1, on the reverse strand, counting down.
TCAATGCTTTAAGAAGATCCTTTGGAACGCTTACTCCCGGTATGAATTTATCGAAATACCATGCTATTCCGTAGCTTTTTAGTGGAAACACACCAAGTAAAACAGAGACATTAAATTGTTCCAATTCCTTCAAAAAGTCTTTTGCTTCGTCAATATCAAATGCAGTTTGGGTTTGGATAAAATCAACTCCTTGTTCTACCTTTCGACCAACCTTAAGGATTTCGGGTTCTCGCGGATTACTGTTAGGATTAGCAACGCACCCAAAGTTCATCTCAATCTTTCCTCCCTCTAACTCATTGCCCTCATAATCCGTTCCTTCATCAATCATTATGGAAAGCATTTCGCAAAATTGAGTACTATCGATATCATACACAGCACGCCCTTTTTTATGATCTCCCAATGCAGTATGGTCGCCCGTGAGAGTTAGGATGTTTTTTAACCCCAGAACTGCTCCTGCGACCACATCTCCAAAGAGTGCGACTCGATTTCGATCTCTAACGGTGACCTGCCATACCGCTTCGATCCCAACCTTTTCTTGTATTAAATAGCTTGGAACCAGAGATGACATATATGCATCTCCTTGAGGTCCATCAGTGACGTTAGCAGCGACAATCCTGCCTGTTTTTTTCATCTCTTCTGCGGAATGGAATATCTCGCTGAGGTCAAGAATCTTCTTAGGTTCTAACTCCCCAGTAAAGACGAAGTGTCCTTCTTCAATCGCTTTACATAATTGACTATATGCTGGACGTTTTGCCATCTATGCTTTCGCCTCCTCTTTTTGTTCTTCCTCTTCCTCATTTCCATATTCCTTGTAAATAGGAATATAGCCGGGACTGGTCGAGGTTCGGTAATCTCGTGGTGGGCGATATTTTTTAAATAGATCCAGCCGATTAAACTTTTTTAAACGCTCATAAATACGTACCCACGCACAAGGAATTGTATATCCTCCAACCTCACACATTCCGTCAACCATTCCTCCACAGGGGCCATTACTTAAGTGTTTCGCACAACCTGCTCGCGGACAAATACCTCCAGTTTCCGCTATGACACAATCACCACATTCTTCACAGTATTCAATGAAATAATTCTCTCCATTATTTTGTACTCCTCCAAAATGGCTGTTTTGAGCGGGAAATGCCAATTTATCGTCAATTACCTTATTAAGCATAACAACTCCTAGACCACATGCCAATGAAAGGATTGCATCATAATTCTCTGCGTGTGGTTTAACGGTTGTCGCGACAATTCTGTCATCACATTGCCTAAGAACAGTTATAGCTTTCCATTTTAAACTTTTAGATTCGGTTCTTGCTTTTAACTCGAGTAACTGTCCAAGCATTTTCGCTTCATTGAGTGAACGGGGTGGTTGACAGCATCCATCACAGCCAGCGATAAGTATCTTATCATATGGCTTTATCATATCGTAAATTTCGTCAATATCTTTTAATTGGGTAATAATCATTTTCGATTACTTTTTTTCAATTTTTTTTTATTTTTTTTTTTATCTTATCTTATTTCTTGATTTTTGAATTGTGTTTGAAAAACATACACTAATTAGGTCGTTAATTTATTAATTAACTTATCTGGCTTAACACTTCGACTTCTAAGGCTTAAGTCTTCCAATTCAACTCCTAAAGCTATAGCCATAACTTCTGCTAAATATAGCACGGGGATATCGAGCTGTTTGCCCGTTCTTCTTGCTACTATTCGTTCTTTTCTGTCATATTGGGTGGTACATGCTGGGCATACCGCGATTAATGCGTCTACTTCCTCTTCAAGTTGACAAAGTTCTGTCATTTTTTCTTCTACTAAGTTTTCACCGATTTCTTCTTGTAGCCGTGCACAATAACCACAGCATTCAAGTTTTGTTGCATATTCCGCAGTTTTTGCGCTTAATGCTTCTAATATGAGATCAATTGTTTCCGGTCTTTCAGGATGATCAAACTGCATAATCTTGCTGGGTCGAATAAGATGACACCCATAATGCACCGCAAGATTCAAATCATCCAGAGGTTTGACAACTAGTTTCTTAATTTTATCTAACCATTCAGGTTGGCTAAATAATTCGACAAAGTGATAGACCTTCGTTTTACCGGTGTATTTATAATTAATCTTAGAGAGAATTCCATTAATTTTTTTAAGATATTCCTCATCCTCAGCTAATAGAACACTAACAGTTTTTAAAGTTTCATAACATCCAGAACAAATGGTCATAATGTCTAACCCCATTTGTTCAGCAATTGCTAAATTTCTCGCACCAAGAGCAACCCATGTATCAATGTTAAGCGATTGCATCGCAACAGGCTCAGGACAGCAGCCAACGCCTTCCATTTCTTTTAAATTTACATTTAGGATGTTTGCTACATCTCTAAACGCTTTTTCTAAGAATGGTAATTTCATTGGTATAGTACAACCCAAAAATAAGGCAAATTCCATTATTCATCATCCTCCTTTTCTTCTTCTACAAGACCTCCAAGTCCTGTCTCATTAATTATGAATTGAATCTCCTCTAATTTCGGCGGTATTATTTGCGGGAGCCCCATCCGATCTCTCCTTCTATCAATATTATCTTTCAATCCACCAGTGTATGGTACTACAAAACCATTATTATATATTGTCACAACGGTGCTAGAATATTCTTTTGGAACTCTTCCTTCTTTAACTGCCATATTTCGGAGCAATGCTAAAATAAAAGAATAATCCACATTCTTTGGGCATCGTTCGGTACATCGATGACAAAGAGAACAAGTCCATATTGCATTACTTGTAAGAACTTCCTTTTTTAAGCCTAAAAGACAAGAAGCTACTACCCGATGTGGTTGCATATCTACGTATTCGGTTACTGTACATCCTGAGCTGCATACTCCACACTGAATACACTTGAGAAGCGATTTTGCTCCCACCTTCTCACTAATTTCATATCGAAATTCGTGATCCAATTCACTTGCATTCTTTTTTAACATTTGAGTCATACCTTTGCTACCTCCTTAACTTTTTCTTTTTTAGGTTCGATTTTATCACCAGTTCTTGGCATCGGACCTAATTTTTTTACAGTCTCAACAAAATCAGTAACCACTTGGGAAAATCGTTTACCTTCACTTGCTGAAACCCATTCTAACCGAAATCTGTCGGGATGAATTCCTACTTTTGCTAAAACCTCATGAACTTCATTATATCTTCGAAGCATATCATAATTACCTTCTAAGTAATGACAGTCGCCTAAATGGCATCCACCAATTAGGACTCCATCAGCGCCTTCTAAAAATGCTTGTAAAATAAAGCTTTTAGGAATTCTTCCTGTACACATGACTCTAATTGGTCTTATATTAGTAGGATATTGAAATCGACTAACTCCACAGGTATCCGCTCCCGCATAACTGCACCAATTACATAAAAATGCGACGATACGTGGGCGCTCATCAACGAATTCTCCTTTAACTGCTTCCTCAATCATGGGGTATAATTGATGATCTGCAAAATGACCCATAGTTATTGCTCCCGCAGGGCACGCTGCGGAACAATCACCACACCCTTTACATAATAGGGGATTGGATTCAGAAACAAGTACTTCATTATCAAAGTTCACTCCAATAGCTCCGAAATTACACACTTCTTCACATTTCTGACATGCAATACATAATGAGGGATCAACAACAGATACAAGTGGTTCATTTTCGACTTCACCTGAAATTAATGGAATTAAAGCATGGGCGGCTGCAGCTCGTGCTTGTGAGATTGAGTCAGCTATTCCTTTAGGACCGTGACATGTTCCAGCCAAATAGATTCCATCAGTAGCAAAATCTACAGGCCTTAGTTTTACATGAGCTTCTAAAAAGAAACCATTCTGATCTCGCGCACATTTAATCTGCTCACCTAATTTCTTTGTATCGTATGGAATTAGAGGAGTTGATAAAACGACTTTGTCAGCTTCTATAGAAAGATCAACTTGAGTAAGTATATCTTTCACATCAACGATTAGTTTATCTTTTTTTACATCGACTTCGGGATATTCATTGAATCGTATATAATTAATATTTTCTCTTGCTTTCCAGTAATAAGGCTCTTCATCGGTACCAACTCGGATGTCTCTATATAAGACATAGATGTTAGAGTTGGGATAATTCTCCTTTACATATAATGCATGTCGAATGGACTCTGAGCAGCAAATTAATGAACAATAAGTGACGCCATTACCTCCTTCAGGTTGTCTCGAACCAACGCAATGAATAAATACCAGAGTCTCTCCATCTTTTAATTCATTGTTTCTTAATTTATCGGATAATTCAAGTTGAGTCATTACATTCTCATTTTCACCATAATGATACCAACCTTTTGGTTTATATTCATATGCTCCTGTGGAGGTTATGATTACTCCAACATTGAGCGTAATGGAATTTTTATCCTTATGGTTTGTTACTTTAACATTGAAGTCTCCAATCGATCCTTTAATTTCAGCAACTTCTGAATCTAAATACGTAGTGATGTTTTTCATCTTATTATATTCTTTAAGAACGTTCTCAAGATATTGTTTTGAGTCGATTCGATCGAAATTTATCTTGTAAATAAAATTCAGCTGTCCACCCAGTCTAGATTCTTTTTCGACCACGTGAACTTTAAATCCTTTACTGGCTATCTCCATGGCAGCACTTAACCCCGCGATACCCCCTCCCACCACTAAGGCTTCAGGTTTCACATCACCTTTGATTTTAAATTCCGGTTTTTGAGCTGCAACTCGAGCAACGCCCATTCTAATTAAATCTTTGGCCTTATCCGTTGCCTTGGGTTTATCATGCATATGAACCCATGAATCTAATTCTCGTATACTTACAAAATTAAATAAATATTCGTTCAATCCAGCTTCTCGAATTGTTTTTTGAAATAATGGTTCATGAGTCCGAGGAGTACATGCTGCCACGACTACTCTATTCAAATTTAACTCTTCGATTTTTTCTTTTATGATATCTTGTGTTAATTGAGAACAGCTATATTTATTTTCCATCGAAAAAACAACATGAGGTAAAGTTCTAGCGTACTCGACTAATTCAGGGACTTCCATATAGCCTGCAATATTGACGCCACATCGACATACAAAGACTCCTATTCTGGGTTCATCATTCATATTGATCTCCTTCAACGGAGGAAGTTCAACCTCCATCTCCTCGGGAGTTAATGGGATTGCATGATTAGCCGCAAGAGCTGCTGCTCCACTAGCTTTAGCGACTGAGTTGGCGATGTCATCAGGAGATTGACATGAGCCAGTGATATAGATCCCTTCTCGTGTCGATTGTGAATCCTCAGTTGATTTTTCGGTCTTAAAGAAGCCAAATTCATTTTGTTCGATTCCTAAAATTTTCGCAAGGGCTCCTGCATCTTTTCTAGGGATCACTGCATTTGCAAGCACAACCAAATCGAATTCACTCGTTTCTACCTCTCCTGTATCAAGATTAGCATGCTTTACGTAAAGGTTATGATTAGCAGGATTTTCTCTTACATCTCCAGGTATTCCTCGATAATATGTCAAATTATATTCACTCTTGGCTCGTTCAATGAACTCCTCTTGATTTTTTCCAATAACTCTAATATCGTTGAAAAATATGGTAACATTAGTATCTGGTGCATGTTCTCGAGTCACTACTCCTTCTTTAGTTTGATACATACAACAAAATTTTGAGCAATAGGCACACAAATCTTCATTTCTGGAACCAACACAACTAACGAACGCGATGTTATGAGCATGCTTTTTATCAGAAGGTCTTATTAATTCTCCTTCAGTGGGACCCGAAGCACTAAGTAACCTTTCATATTGCATTGCTGTTATAACATTAGGATATTCTCCATAGTGGTATCTGTCTAAAACAGAAGGGTCCAGTTGGTCGAATCCAGTGGCTGCAATTATGGAAGCAACATTATATTCAACAATTTCATCTTTATCATCCCAATTTATAGCTTCTGCTTCGCACTCTTTTTCACATAATTGGCAAGCACCTTTCGTTAGATAAAGACATTTTACAGGATCAATTACCGCTTTTCTCGGAACTGCTTGAGGAAATGGAATATAGATCGCAGTCCTATTACCCATTCCTTCTTCAAATTCAGAAGGAATCTTTTTCATCGGACACTTTTCTGAACATGCACCACATCCCGTGCAAGCATCCCAATTAACGTATTTAGCTTTCTTTTTTACCTTAACCTTGAAATTCCCAGCAGAACCATTCACACTTTCTACTTCGGAATATGCTAGGAGTTCAATATTGGGATGTCTCGATGATTCAACCATTTTTGGCGCTAAAATGCAAATGCTACAATCTAATGTTGGAAAAGTCTTATCAAGTTGTGCCATTCGGCCTCCTACGGATGATGTTTTTTCTACAAGTATTACATGATATCCTTGCTCTGCTAAAGTTAATGACGCTTCGATACCAGAAATTCCTCCACCAATTACCATTATATTACTATTTGCCATTTTTAATCCGTTTTTAATTATTTCTTTTAAATTTTTTATTATAATTCATTGTTTTTTTAAAATATATAGTCCTTTTTGAAAATAATTGTTAAGTTAAAAAACTTAAAAGGTTAATATTATCTTATTGTGACAAGGTTCTATTTAAATATTGTTGCAAACGTACTTTTTCAGTCATCTAATATCGGAAAAACAAAGATTATTATCAAAAATCAATAAATAATGTGCCTAATTTTTCGAATTTTATAATTATTTTGATTGAGAAAGTCATTAATAGGCAATGAGAGATTCTTCTCAATAAGAACTGATGACGGAAAAGTGAAAATTTAAAGCGTATTCTAATTACAATCTTTTTATTAGGAAGTTTAAAAATCCTAATTATTATTATTATATTGCAGTAATATTATCTAAATATTAAACTATTATAAAAACCGTGTTAGTTAATAAAAACATAATAATCGCCTAAAGTAATCACGTTTCCGACGAAATATGAAAATTGTTGTATCTGGTCCGTTGCAATGTGGAAAATCGAGTTTTATTAGACATTTTGATGATAAATCATTGAATGTAGAAGCAAAAGCTCGAGACAATCGATATTATACTGTAGGAATGGACTTGGGTAATGTTAAACTCAATGGATTTGACGTATTTCTTTTTGGAACCCCCGGACTTCTTCGCTTTAATGTTATGCGTGATGTGGTAGTGAGAGGGACTGATGGGATAATTTTTATATTTGATGCTGCAAACCCTGAAAAAGATGAGGATGCGATTATTATCTTAAATGCATTAAGAAAGGCGGTTCCATCTGAAACACCTATCGTGTATTTGGCTAATAAACAAGATATAGGAGGAGCTAGACATCCAGAGGTGGTTAGGTCTCAGAATTATCTTGCGGAAGAGTCAGTTATTTTCCCAACAAGCACAAGAACTGGTGAAAACTTAGAAGAAGCATTAAAATTTATTGTTAATCAAATTTATGATAATTATTCCTCATTAATTGAGATTTTAAAGGGTTACGAAGATGATATTGAGGGATTATCAGAAAAGCTAGATAAAGATCCAATTGAAATGAGAGATTTTCTTAATAATCTTGAAATCAAAAGATTTATTGAATTGGATAGAATGAAAAGAAGTTATAAAGTAAAAGAAGGAATGAAATTATTGATATAAGAACTTTTTCTTAATTTATTGAAAATCTATTGGTAAAAAATCAATCTTATTATGTTTCTTATTTAGTACCAAAAGCTCATTTCTCTGCTTATTAAGGATGTCCCAGAAGAATTGAGGTATATTTCGTTCTTCTTTATACATAGTTTCTACTCGATTTAATTTCTGGATTAAATTATCACTCCGTATTGAGAACTGTTCTAGATAATCATCGTTGGAATAATTTTTATTAAGATAAACACTAAAAAGATGTTTTAAATCTTCGTATATTGGAATATATCCAATAGGAGTTTTAATTGCATTTACATTATTATGAACACGTAATTCTGCCCACATTACCCAAACTAGTTTATCAAGAATTCCATTAAGATATTTACCTTCTTTATTCTTAAGAAAATAGTTAGTTGCAAATACTTTTGGAGGATATTTTAATGAACTTCCTAATCTTTCATGATTTTTTAAATACTTTCCTAAGGGAACAACTAGAAAATCTAAATTGGCCATTGGTTGCATTTTTCTTACACCTTCTTTACCTATGGTTGCCGAAGTTGTTTCTGATTCGATTGAAGCACCAAGAAAGACTCCTTCTTTCCAGTTTAAGCTTTCTAAAATAGGTGGCATGGTATCTGAATCGCGACCCCCATAGAAAATAATTTCAATCGCAACACCATTGGGATCATTTAACATCTTATCAGCATTCGGTAATTCATTAATTTTCATAGTATAGCGAGCATTTGGGTGTGCTAAAGGAATTTCTACCCCATTTTTATCTTTCTTACCCTTATGCCAATTACCAGAAAAATTATATCCTTCATCCGGATGGTCTCTTCCGTCACCTAGCCAATATGGGACCCCTTTATTTACTAATACATTTGAAAAAATGACTTCCCTGGGGGTTGTAAGAGCTTTAAAAATCTCAGGATCATCCTTTGCATTAACATCCTTTATAATTCCGAAGATTCCACGCTCGATATTAACACCATGACAGTAATTATCTTTCCATTTTCTAAGATACGCTATATCATCTCCAACGATTGTTTGACCAGGAAGCATAGCAGTTGAAGTTTTACCGCATGCACTGGGAAATGCACCCGCTGCATATGTAACTCTATTTTTACCTTTGGGATGAAGTCCCATAATAAAATAATGTTCTGTCAACCAATCGTCATTGTTTGCCTTGAATATTCCCAACCGCAATGCTAACTTTTTAAGACCTAGCGAGTTTCCCGCATAAGTATTATAACATGACAAAACTCTCCCCTCTTCTAAGTCAATATATATTCTACGCTTTGTTAAGTCCTTAGTTACGGGTAATTCGTCTTTAAGTTCTCCAGTTGAATGAATAAAGTAAAAAAAGTCATCAGATCCTTTTAAATTTTTAAACTCTTCATATCCTTCTCTATAGAGTAGGTCTTCAGAATGTGCAACATAAAAAGAATCAGTTAATTGGAGAGCAAGTATAGAAAATTTAGAATTCTTAGGACCTAAGCAAAAAAATCTAATTAAACATTCATGTCCCTTCATACAGCCATCCATAATATCTAAGACTTCATTTAATCCTTCTTCTCTATCCATTGTATTGATCCAAGGGTAAGTATTTGCATCATTTTTTGGTAAAAGAACTTGGGTATGTTCTTTATCTCTAGCTTGATCATGATTAGACATTGTTTCAAATCCATCAAAATGGATTGTGTGCCCCTTTAAATTTAGTTTTGATTCTTCTTTAACTTTAATAGTTCGTTGTCTTACATATTCAATATCTTCCGTTGAATCTGAAATAACCTTTATCTTGTTGGGTTTGCATATATCCATAAATTTGCTTGTTATATTCAGCACATGAATGTTTTTTAATGCTTTAAGTTTCTCAAGATCGTTTTTAGTCATTAGACCTTTCTTTAGATAAACTTCAAATTTATTTGTTAAATCCATTTTGATTCAATAATCCTAAAGAATATCTTTGTTAAGATAAGGGAATCAAAGAAGGGTTATTAAAAAGTTTTTTAGACTTCTGTGGTAAATCTTACCCATTTTCTTATTTTGATTAAAACGCGAAAAAAATATTTTAGAAACGAAGCCCAAAAATCAAAAATTAGAAAAATGAGAAAAAAATAAAATTTTATGGTTAATCCATGCTTGGTCTCGATGATTTAGAACTTATTATTCTGTCTACTCTTAAGATTAAGTTGGCGAGTTCTGTTCCTGATTTAATAACATGAGTAATTAATGCGGCGGGTTCTACAATTCCTCTAGTAAAATTATTAGCAACTGTACTACTAATTGTATCAATTCCAATCCATTTATCTGCATCTGTCTTATGTGCCGCCCGTAATTCAGTTATTTTTTCTATTTCATCTAGTCCTGCATTGTTTATTAGAGTCTTAGGGATCTCTTCAAGAGCACCAGCAAAGGCCGAAACGGATAATTGTTCTTTTCCACTAATTTGACTAGCATAATCTCTTAATCTTTTAGCGAGTTCAATATATATTGCTCCTCCTCCAGCGACGACTGATTTTGTATCCATCGTCTTTGAGATTACAGAAAGAACATCGTGTAGCGTTATTTCCGCAGTACTCAGAATTTTATCCAAGCCACCTTTTAGCACGATAGTAACTGATTTTGGATTTTTGCATTCTAAGAATTGAGTATACTCGTCTTTATCTAATTTTTCAAATTTTACTACTTGAGCAAATCCTAGATCCTCTTCGGTAAGCGTCTTTAAATCATCAACTCGTTTAGCGCCTATTGCTTTTATTACGGATTTAATATCTTCTTCACCAAGATTTTTAATTGCGGCAATTCCTTCCCTAGCTAAATAGGAGCCAAATTTATCTGAAATATCTTGGTTATTAACTACCATATTTACTCCAAGATCTTTAAAAATCTTCAAACTGTCCAAGAGCATTTTGTCTTCTTGATCTAAAAATTTCTGAATGTCTGCTGGGCTTTGAATTCTAATTTGGGCATCAAATTCTGTTTTTACTACATCCAATTTTTTCCTAATAACCGCTATTTTCGCATTTTTTATTACGTTAGGCATCGAGCTGTGCACTTTCTCCTTTTGGATGTAGACCCCATTGATTAATTCTGAATCTTTTAAGGATTTGCCAGGAGCTTTCACTATTTTAACATTACCAACCTTTTCAAAGGTCTTTCCATCTTTCTCAGTAATATTTTTAACGGCTTTTAATGCTAAATCCGCAAAATAATCTCTCATTCCAACAATATCCTTGGAATTCATTGCAGTTTTAGCAACATTTCTTAATACTTCATCATCTTCTTCCGAAATCTGCTCTGCAATATCTTTAATTATTGCTAAAGCTTTATCATTTGCTAGTTTGTATCCATGGGTTATTGGTTTAGGATGGATATTTTGTTCAATTAGTTCTAAAGCGTTCGATAACAATGCAGCAGAAAAAATGACTGCACTTGTAGTTCCATCACCAATTTCCTCATCGATAGCTTTTGCAATATTTACCATCATATTCGCAGCAACATTTTCAATATCAAGACTTTTAAGAATTTCAGCACCGTCATTTGTTATAGTTATATCTCCTAAAGAATCAACTAGCATTTTATCCATGCCTTTTGGTCCTAAAGTTGACTTAACAGTCTCCGTTATTGCCATAATTGCATTAATATTTTGCATTCGTGCTTCTTTTTCTTTTGTTTCTTCCGTTCCTTCTTTTAATATCAATATTGGGACTGACATATTATATTCACTTAACAATGTATAATTGAGTTTTATATAGAAAATTATTATTTTTGATAAAAAATAAATTTTGTGATTTAGAGATCATTTATATTTAATTTTATTTTCTAAATTAAAAAATTATAAAATGATTTATTAAATCAACTTACTTTTTCTCTATTTGTTTATCAATCAAGTAAATAATTTAAATGATTTTCAATATATTAAATATTAATCTCTATTTGTATAAAATCATAAATTGATGGATTAATGAAAAAAGAAAAATTACTGGATGACATTGATCGCGGAATTATTCGTATTCTACAAGAAGATGCGAAAACCTCCTATCGAGAAATTAATAGCAAATTAGGAATATCAATCGGTACCATTCATAATCGATTGAATAAATTGGAAAAAAATAAGATTATTGAAGGTTATACTGTAAAACTTAACAATGAAAAGTTAGGCTATAAATTAACTTTTTTAATTAGAATTCAGATCGAAGGTAAGTTTACAACTAAAATTTTAGATGAGATTAGCAAAATTCCAGAAGTATGTTCTGTGTTTCATACAACCGGCGAACAGTCTGCATGTTTAGTTTGCAGATTTAAAGAATCTGAGGATGTTCATAAGTTCATTAGAAAAATTAATGAGAAAGATCACGTTACTAAAACGATATCTAACATGGTATTAAAAGAATATAAAAATTCTTCTTCCATAATTGGATTATAAAATTAAGAAAAAGTGGATTTATAGAGATTTCAACTAGTTTTCTGGCTTAAAATCTAAAGAGATAGAGTTAATACAATATCGTAATCCCGTTGGTTTTGGCCCATCTTTAAACACATGCCCTAAATGGCTTTTACATTTCTTACATAAAACTTCCGTGCGAATCATTCCATGGCTTAAATCTTTTTTACTTTCTATGTTCTCCTCGTCAACTGGGGCATAAAAACTTGGCCATCCGCTTCCAGATTCAAATTTTGTTTCTGAATCAAATAATGGCGCTCCACAGGCCGCACACTTATAAAATCCTTTGTCATGGTGATTCCAATATTTTCCCGTAAACGCAGGTTCAGTACCCTTCTCTCGAAGAACTCGATATTGCTCTTTTGTTAATTTTTGTCGCCAGTTCTCTTCATCTTGATCTGTGCTTTTTGTTTTCATAGTATTAATAACAAGTAGAATAGGAGTATTATAGCTTTTGTTTATAAAATTAATATTTCAATGATTGAAAGCATAATTTCTATTATTAAAAAATCGAAAGTGCATCTAAAATATAAATGAATTAGCGTTATGAAAAAATAAGGAATTTCAATCTGGTTAAATAAAATTTATCAAAATTTTTTATGGTGAACATTATTTATAATAATATCGCTTCATTGCATTTTTACAAATACAAAGTTAAGTGAGCTGAAAACTTGCCTGATTTTATTGTGACCCCGTGGGAAGTCTCTGGAGAAATAGATTACGAGCAAATTATTAAAGAGTTTGGTATTGAACCTATTGATGAAAAATTATTGTTTTATATAAAAGAAATCACCAAAGAAATCCACCCCTTTCTAAGGAGAAAGATTTTTTTCGCCCATCGCGATTTTAAGTGGATCTTAGATGAGTATGAGAAAGGAAACCCTTTTTACCTTTATACGGGAAGGGGTCCTTCTGGAAACGTCCATCTAGGTCATGTTATGCCCTGGTTATTTACCAAATGGCTTCAAGACAAATTTGATGTGGAATTATGGTTTCAGTTGACAGATGATGAGAAATTCCTTTTTAATCAATCCCTTACATATGAGGAGGCATATAAGTATTCATATGATAATGCTCTGGATATTATCGCCTTAGGATTTGACCCCAAAAAAACGTATCTATTTTCTGATATTGATCTTTCTGGTACACTTTATCGAAATGCGTTGAAAATTGCGAAAAAAATAACTTTTTCTACAATTAAAGCCACGTTTGGGTTAGATAATAGTGCAAATATCGGACAAATTTTCTATACAAGTATTCAAACGGTTCCTGCAATAATTAAATCAATAATCGATGAAAAAAATGTCCCTTGTTTGATCCCCCATGCTGTCGATCAAGACCCGCACTTTAGATTATCCAGAGATGTTTTACCGAAATTGGGTTATTATAAACCCGCTTCAATACAATGCATTTTCCTTCCAAGTCTCCAACAAGGAGGAAAAATGTCAGCATCGATAGAAACTACTGCAATTTTCACCCAAGATAGTCCAAAAGATGTCAAAAAGAAGGTCAATAATGCTTTTACTGGGGGTCAAGCAAATGCGAAGCTTCAGAGGGAGTTAGGAGGTGATCCTTCAGTATGCTCGGTCTTTAAATATCATTTTATGTTGTTTACATTGGATGATGATGAGATAAGAAATATTGAATCCCGATGCAGAGGAGGCGATCTATTATGTGGCGAGTGCAAAAATAATCTTATTCAAAAAATTAATTCTTTTCTTAAAAAGCATCAAGAGGAAAGAGAAAAAGCGAAAGATAAATTAGATTCCTTTCTTATTAAAGAAAAAATTGATTTGAAGGCTATGATTAGAGAAAAGTTGAAAAGATTATAAAAATCTGTATTTTTTATCTTAATATTAATGGTTCTAATATCTTTTTCACATCTTTGAGAAAATCAGAAAACTTTTCTAGAAATGCATCTTTATCTTTTTCTTGGATAATTACTGAGGTAAAAAAGGATTGATCTCCTATTTCAAGTTTATGTAAATAGGACAGCAACTCATTTCCCATTGAAGTGAAATTAGATTCAGCCTCATAAGATTCTTCTTGCATTCTTTTAAGGAGAAATAAATGCTCTTTAATTGATTCTAAAAATTCAACATAAATTTTAGGCTCAATAACACTACTGTAAAATTCGCTTATAATTATACCATTTTTATCGAATATAATAAGGGATTTGCAGTTAAACTCTTCTAAATAATGTTCCAGCAATTCTGAAAGTTCAAAAAATTTCTCGTCAAATACCGATAACCCGTATGAAATTAACTGAACGATTGAAATAATATCGTAGATGGAGGTTTGCTGAAACAATATTTTAAACATGGGATATTTATCTATAATCTTCTGTCGCAGGTCATTGGCATCCATTATTACAGTTTCAACATCCTGCAATCCTGGATCAAATTTATGGAAGGTAATAATTAAAGGGATCTCGAGTTTGTGTTTCAAAAAATTCTGGAGAATCATATCCAGATATGAAAGTGAGGTTTCAAATCGTTCTCTATCTTGAATATCAATGACGAACAAAAGTAAGTCCGTTCCAGAAAAATAAATATCTTGCTTATCTTCATAAATTTCTCTATATTTTTGCTGTCCACCCATATCCCAAAAAACTGTCTTATTACGAAGAAATTCTGTAGCATGATATTCCACACGAATAGTCGGAGTAAGGGAGATAATATCTTTATGAAAATCATACTTTCTATCCAATGCTGTAAGAATTGAAGTTTTCCCTGCCTCATCAAGACCCGCAATGACAACTTTAATTAGATTTTCCATGTTTTTCACAATTTTTAAAGAATTAAATAATTATTATTGCTGATTTGAAACTCTATACTAACCTAAAGAGTATTAAAATTTTTTATTAGAAAGAGAAATTCATTATTTATAACCTTATGTTCTTTGCTTTTATGCTAGTTATAATGATTCATATTTTATTTTGAACCATGTAAGGAATCGAGTGGTAATCGAAAATGCAAATATGTGAATATTACATGTAAAATATTGAAACAACACGACTATAATATAGTATTTATTTAGTAAAATGCGTTCTAGACCTTTTAAGCACCAAATATATTTTGGGGATTATTTTGGTAGAAAACGAGAACAAGTTTGTAGAATATCTACGATTTCAAATCAGCCAGAAATATAAATCAGATCATATAGTTAAAAACATATCTATGTTCCATACTCAATTAGAAGATAGGAATGAAAAAATTATTCAGATGATCGATTTTTATGAAGATATGAAACGAAAGGACATTTATAATCTATTGGTCCAAGAATTCAATAACTTAATTGATAAATGAATGCAAAAAGTTCAATTCTATCTTTTTCTTTCTTTTAAAAGCATTATTTTGAATTGTATTACTTCAATAACATATCTATGGCTTTTGGATAATATTCCCTTTTTTTAATAAAATCTAAGATAATATAATTAAACTAATAAAGAGTGTAAAAAAT
>SDNW01000183.1 GCA_004524725.1 Promethearchaeota archaeon | reverse complement strand
TGCTTGTTCAACCGCATAATTTAAAAGACGGGTGTCATCCTTATTGAGGAAGGGAATAATCGCTTCTCCTGCTAAATTATCATCGTAGATTATGGTGACTGGTCCTCGTTCTAAGGTTAGATCAGTATTGTTGGTAATTTCTAAGCAGGCATTGGGATTTTTATCATACTCTTCTTTATTATAGAGCAGAACTCTTTTAGCTTTAATGACTTCGGTTAAAATGGGAACTAGAGCAGATTGTTTTCGTTTAATAGACACTAAATTGGAGATATTGTATTCGAATAATTCTCCTAAATCTTTAGTTTGAATTTTTGTTTGTGCTTTAAACTTATCATAAACCGCCTTATCACCCATTATTGCATTCACTCCTCTGAGAGAAGCCCCTGAAGGAGCTGGTGGAGGGCGTGATGCTGCTTTTTTCATCATCCTAGCGGCGGGTAATTCTGCTTCAGCCATAGCATAATCTTCATATCGCTCTTTTTCTAAACCCTCTTCGATTTCCGTTGGATGCACACTTAATACTTTTGGAGGCTTAATAACAGGGCGCTGAATAAATATTGGGCGATAAAATTCGTATTTGAATGAAACGGGCATTCCAGCAACCAGAGTAAGTTCAATATCCTCCCAATCTTGGTTAGTAGTATTTTCTATTAAGCTCCATCCTGAGAGTAAGCACTTTCCCTCATTTTCTTGTTCTACACTCATAATCAAGCGATAAGAGGTTTTCCAAATAGGACTCTCTCTAATATAGGAGACGAAAATATTTCGCTCAACCTCATCTTTCCCACCAGATTCACAATTTATTATGATCTTCTTGGCATCCTTTTTTTTCCCAGCAATAACAGTATTCAGGAAAAATTTCAAATCCTTTTTTATTTCCTCATTTAAAATGTCGACAGATTTAATCTCTTCAAAGGAGTATTTTGAGATAACATCATCATCTTGTAAGAGAACTAAAATCTTATCGATTAATTTCTCACTTTTAACCATCTTCTCAGTTTCTTCGATTCCCATCACTTTACCAGACAGATTTTTATTACCACTAACGGTTATATTGACTTGTGCTCCTTTTATTTGACTGATTAGAGAAGTAAAAGAGTTAATGTCAGGGATATCCAACATTATTGACTTTAATAATTGCGAAGTATCTAATGCAGCATCGTATGAGATTGAACTAATGAATCCTTTTTCGCTGGTGTCTAGTACAAAGAGTGATTTTAATACATCATCCATTTCATCAATATTAAACTCCAGTTCGAATGTGTTGGAACCCTTCATCAAACCTTCTAAAATGAAATAAGAGATCCCCGATTTATGAATAATCACTTTCTTTATTTTCAATTCTTTCATAAGAATTTGATATAAAATCAAGATATAAATATTTGCTAGTTAAGGATTATTAGATTAAGAATTCGAATATTTTTTATCACTCCTAAATCTTCAAGAGATTCTATAGTTTATCTGTTAACATTTATTATTCGATAAGGCCCATAAATGTTTTCCTAGTATTGTCTGGTTAATTATTAAATATCTAAAACTAATTTAATTATTCCCAAGGTAAAATTGAATAAGATACTGAAATAAATTATAAAAATGTCGTGGAGAATTCTTAGGATAATCTGAATCATAAAACTTCAATAATTCTGAGTGCCATATCCTCTTCATATGTGAAACGATAGTATGACTATTTACATTTAAAAAACTAGCAATGTCATCCGAGCTTTTCGCACCATTCTTAATTGCAGTTATAATTTTCGGTTTATAAAAATAAATATCTTGGGCCTCATTAAAAGTCATACTTAATGTTTTCTTAATTCTGGTCGAAATTGCTGGTCTTTTAAAACTAAAATATTTTGAAATAGAAGTTGGGGTGTGCCCTATAGAAATCAATTTTATGTAAAAAAGCTTTTCAATTTCCTCTACTGAAAGGCTTTCCTGTATTAATCTCTCTAAGTAAGATTCATCTATCTTTTTAAAAATCCTAAATAATAAAACAGCTTCAAAAAAAGTAATACCCCAGTGTTCCTTTACTCTCGTTCTAACAGTGATATTAGTTGTATAATATAATTTTGCGATTTTATATTCATCAAAACCTTTTTCTATTAAATTTTTTAACTCATTCTCAGGAATTGGGACATATTGGTAATTCAAATCTCCTTTACCATATTTAATTAAAGTTTGCTCATAAATCTCTTCTAACCTGTTTTTATAAATTTCCATACCTCCAAAAATAAAACGTGCATGTGTTAGATCCGAAGCTCCCAACTGCGCTAATCTGTGTGCTACTGCAATTCTAGAAATACCTAACTTATCACATATTTCATGCATAAAAGCACCATCTTCGACTAGTTGTATTAGCTTTTCTAAATTAACATCAATGTTTCCTCTCGATTTAAATGAATCCCATCCACCAAATGCTTTCCTCGCAGAATTGATATTAATTATCCCCTGTTCTCCCCAAAATTCTATTATTTTAGCATGAACAGTGGATAAACCAATATTAAATTCGCAGGCTATTTCTTCTGTTCGGTATCCCAAAGTGATTAAGTTTTTAAAATCATCTATAGGAACATTAATGTATTTAGGACATAAAAATCCATATAGTGCAGGTCTACTAAAACCTCCACGAGTTAAATTAAACCCAAATAAGGGCATGGGCTCATTATTTACTAATGTATGATGATCGTAAATATATGTCTTATACTTATCTATGAGGTTTTTCTCTTTTTCGCCTAGTTCAATAAAACTTTTTGCGGTTTCAATAACCTCAATTGTAAATTCACCTCCTTCAGTCGAAGAAAAATCTTCATTTTTAGTCTTGACTTTAAAATTTTTATGATATCGACTAAAAGCTTTTTTTAAATATTTATTCTCTGTAGACCTAAGGTGCTCTAAGAATCTTCTTCGTAGTTTTCTAATCGTAACTCCAATATAGTACATTTTATTTGGGAATGTACCATCAATATTAGTGTCAGTAAGGAGATAAATAACACCATAACGATTATCCAATCTTGAT
>SDNW01000182.1 GCA_004524725.1 Promethearchaeota archaeon | reverse complement strand
TAAGAATAATTAGATATCTTATGGATTTTCCATTAATGAAATCGATCTTTGCCAAGATCTTTCAATTATTGCGAGTCTTATTGAAATCAAAATTTTGATAGAGTCCTACCTTTTAAAAAATTAGATTTAAAAAATTCATATTAGGGTTACTTTTTAAATATGAGTTTGAAATAATAATTAATTACCATAGATACAAAAATCAAGGAATTCTGAGTATCTCATACATTATTTTAGCGGAATTCATTACCTGAAATCATATTAATTAATAACATTTAATAAGAATTAATGAAAAGGGAGGGAGAAAATATTTCTAACTTAAGTTCTGAAAACCAAATTGAGTATATTCAACAAAAAGATGAATTTGATTATTTAAAATGTTTAATAGATTCTGTTGATAATGGAACGTGTGTAGGGATCTTGCTACATGGTCCGCCTGGTACAGGAAAAACTCTTTTAGCAATTTCTCTCGCAAAATGTTATGATGCTTCTTATTATATCATTGATGGTTCACCCGATCTTGATCGTCGGGATATTGAGGGAAACTGGGAACTTTTAAAAGGTGAGACGAAATTTAATTATGGCCCATTGACCATGGCAATAAAAGATGCCAATGAAAGTGGGATCTCTTTTATAATTATTAATGAAATCAATGCCATTCGGGAAAATGAACAGATATCATTAAATTCACTGCTATCTGAAAGTCATATTAATTTAATTTCAAAAGGTTTTGAAAAACATGAAATAAATCCTGAAAGTAAATTAATTATCTTGGGTACTATGAATAAAGGAGTTACCGGCATAAATAAACTCCAAGAGGCATTTGAAGATCGTTTTATAATATGCCCCGAGATAAATTACCCTTCAAAAAATAAAGAAATAGAAATAGTATCTAAGATATCAGGTTGTAATGGAAAAGTTGCTGAGATTGTGGTTGATACCGCACGTCAAATAAGAAAACAAGCAATTCAAGATTTTTCATTAACAAAAATCTTTTCCACAAGATTAATTGTTAATTTCTGTATGTTAATTTCAAAAATGCCGCCATTATTTTTAAAAAATAACATAGAAAACGTCATAATTAATAAATTGGGCAATACACCAGAAGAAAAGAAAAGTATTGCGATGATTCTTGATGGAAAGATGTTCGAGTCTAAAATTAGAGAAGAATTACATGAAAAAAAACAACATAATAAGTTGATTATGGAGGAGAATCTTGAAATTACGGATGAAAATACTAACAAAATAATTTTTCAAACGAAAAAATATTTTCAAGATTATATAGATAAATATGGAATCAAAAATACCTTCAGATATAACGGGTTTGTTATGTGGAAGGTACTCCATTGGATGTGGATGCACAATAGAAAGACTTTTCAACAATATATTAAACTAACTGAAATGTTTAATCTACCGCATCAATATAAAAAAGAAACTGGAAAGACACACATTTACAATGGAGATATCACGTTAAGTTATATAAGATGGATATATCAAAATAATTTAGAATTTTTGACTAAAATCATTAAAGAAATATTTCCTATTATGTGAAAGCAAAATGGAGAGTATATTTGACTTATATGAACGTGATAGTACATCTGATATTTTAGCTTTAACTAATATTGGTAAGCGTATTAGCGGGAATAAAGATTTAATGATTAATTTTATAGGAAATATTCCTTCTGTTTATACCGATTGCCGATTTATATATTTACCTGATAAATTTAAAAAGGATCTTAAGTCAGCTCAAGGTTTGGTAGCTCATGAAAGTGGTCATATCGGTTATGGGTCATTCGAATTGTGTTTTATAAAACTAGTGGATTCTTTAGCTAAAAAATATAAAGTACCCCTCATGTTTGCTAAAAGCTTAATCAACGTCGTAGAGGATGTAAGAATAAATGCAATAAATAAAATAAAATTTCCAGGATTTTATAGGAATTTAAGATCGTTAACAAAAAAACTATTACCGGAAATTAAATCTCGTTTAAACTCAATTGAAGGTATCTTATCTTATATAAATCTATATATGGAAGACTTTGAAGATTTTCAAAAGCGTCCTAAATTTGAATTAATTACTTTGAGTAAGAAGGATTGGAAAGGTATTGGTAAAGTAAAATCATTCCTCTATAAATCCCTTAGTCCTAGTTCTTCCATAATTTCTTGTGATATCTTGTGTAAAATTCTTAAAAAATACCTACCTGATTCCCCAACGAATCCACCTTCTAATGGTAGAAGTCCACAAAATCAACATAGAAATACACTCACACAAATGGAATTAAATTCTAGAAATAAAAAATATGATGAGAAAACTAAACTCGATAAAACCAGTGAAGAATTAATCGAAAAACTTGAGAATCAAGACTTAGATCCTGATGATCTTGATGATTTTATGAATAAGGAAAAGGAAAAAACATCGAGTAAAGAAGAAGGAGGAGATGATGATAAAGATAATAAATCAAGAAATAAAGGAGATCAGAATGAAACTTTCAATGAAAATCTAAAAGAAAAAGAGGAGAATGTCAATGCAACAACAAGTAAAGAGGATTCTGCAAAAAAAATAGATCAAAAAACGAATCAATTTTCATATGAATTTGAGGGATTTAAAGAAGATGTAATTAAAGGAAGCATAAATAGAGAAAAACAAAAGAAAGAAGCTTCTAAAGACGAATTTATTAAAGAAATCAAAAAACTAATAGAAAGAGCTGATGATGCGATGCAAGAACGCCTCTTAACTTTGGAAAGACAAGAATATCGACCTACACCTAGGAATAGCAAAGAAAAAAGAAATGTGGATGAGGTTAAAATCGAATCGCAAGCCATGGCTCCCGTTACAATGACATATGCACAGATAAAAGCAAAATACAGAAATATTATCAACCGATTGAAGATTATTTTTGCTGATTTAAAAAATACGACCGCAAATGATACATTCCAAAAGAATGGGAGGTTAAACAGTAAATTTATAAAAGCGGTTACAAGCGATTATCAATTTAAAAGATGCTTCACTCGGAAAATAATAAACAAGGAGTTACGGTTGATAATTATTGT
>SDNW01000181.1 GCA_004524725.1 Promethearchaeota archaeon | reverse complement strand
TCTTAATCTAAATAGAATACTTTGAATAATACTAATCTTTCTTTTCAAAAAAAATAAATCATTGTTAAGATTAATATGTTCAAAAAAATATTCTAATATATGATAAGCTAGGTATTTCGAGAATTCGGTATGTATTATCGTGGATATATATTAATTCGACTTAAAACTATAGGTACTGAATGGAAAGTAGTTGAAAAATTAACTAACCTCAAATCAACAGATGATTCAGAAGACTGGGAAATCACCTATGTTACCCCGATAATTGGGGGATGGGATATAGTAGTAGAATGTTTCTTTACTAAATTGCAGGAATTAGATAAAATTGTTACATTTATCCGTGTTGATGAAGTTATTTCACCATGGATTGAAGAAACAACGACGCTGGTATCCAGTAAACCCGATTATAGCGAGTAAAGTGAGATTGAAATAATAGAATTAAATTTTAGAAGAAAAGAATAGAATTATAGGGCCTGGTAGTCCAGCCTGGATAGGGCGCTGGCTTGCGGAGCCAGATATGTATAATAGAGTTTAAAACTCTGTTATCACTGGAGATCGAGGGTTCAAACCTCTTTTCAGTTAGTAAAGAGGGGATAAATCCCCCCCAGGCCATATTTATTTTTTTCTGGAATAGATTATTGTATTTTTGCAACATCATTTATCTAAATGATATGATTTAATATCTCAGAGATATCATTTATTTGGATATAATCCGTTAGAGATATTTCTCTTTCGAAAGGGAATTTTATCCTTCTTTTATACAAGATAGTTTTTAAGCCTGCCCTATGACCTCCAATAATGTCCCCATACTCATCACCAATCATAAAGCATGCTCTGGGATCTTTTACTCCCATATTATCCAAAGTATGTAAAAAAATTTCAGGATCTGGTTTTCTTGTCCCAAATTTAGCTGAAGTAACTATTGTATCGAAAAATGAGAGAACATTATACTTTTTTAAAATATTTTCGATGCTGTTGTGGTTGGGATGATTGGATAAAACTGCTAGTTTTAGATGTTTTTTCTTAAGACCTTCGAGGGTTTTTTTGGTATTTTTAAGAGGAACCCATTGTCTTTCTTCATGAGAGTGATAGAGATCAGCCAATTCCTGGTACTGATAATTATTTAATTTCTGTAAGCCTAATGTTTCTAAAACAGACCGAAATAAATTATGTGTTGGGATTTCACTATTAGTTTTTATACTATTTTTAAAATTAGTATTTCTTTGCTTTGTAAATTGTCTGATAAATAATTTCTCGATTTCATTATCCTCAATTATTTTGATATTCTTTAATTTATCTACCGATTTACTTAATCCTTGCCTGTAACTATTAAGATAATTCTCAACTGAGGCGTTTTTAAACTCGAATAAAGTAAATCCAAAATCAAAAATTACCCCTCTTATGTTCATCTCCAATCAAGAATAAATTTTTCTTTAAATCATTAAAAATTATGATTTTATTTAGGTCTGTTAATGTTTTAATAACAAACTAATTTTAAGTTATCTGTTATAAATCTAGATAGGATCCTATGTCAATTGAAAAATGGCTTTCTGAACGAGAATCTGAAGAGATCCGGAAACGAAAAGAGGAACTCTTTACACAATTACCTAAAGGAAAAATTGAAGCTTTAAAGAAAAAAAGCATTAAAACAATTGTGGCTAATGAAACAAAAACTCTTCATTCTGATAATATGGATACTTTTTTGGCAAAAGTTATCGAATTTAAAGAATGGATTGATGGAAGAAACTATTTGAAAGGAGATATTGATAAGATTATAATAAAACTCCAGAATCTAAACAAATCCATTAATCTAATTAATAAGAATAATAATGAGGGTTTAAATAAGGATCAAATTAACGTATTATCAAATCAATATAAAGAAATACCCCCATCGTTCTTAGATGAAAAAACACGAATCGCATTAAATAAAAAATTGAGAGGAACAAAAAGGTCTAACTCAGATAATTACTATCTAAGAAAATTAAAAAATACCATCAAAGAAAAGTTAAATGAAGCGAAATATTATGAGATTCTTAGAGAAATATTAGAAAGTTAATATTACACTCGGTACAGAAATACTTTTAGACTGAAGAAAATGTGGCTAGTTTGTCCTATTGCGGGAGTTGGAACGCGATTGCAACCTTTTACTTATTCTAAGCCCAAAGCGTTTTTAAAAGTTGCTGGAAAACGAGCAATTGACCATATTTTACTCAAGTTAAAAAAAACCTTCCCTCAAAATACGAATATATGCTTTGTAGTTGGTTACAAAAAGCGAATGATTACAGAATATCTGAAAGAAAGTTGTTCCGATTATTTTAATTTACATTTTGTAGAGCAAAGACCTATTGGTTATGATGGAGATATTCCATTTTTTTCTGGATTAGGTGATGCAATTCTACTAACTAAGGAATATGTGAAAAATGATGATTGTTTTATCTTTTTAAGTGATAGATTACCTTTAGAAGACTATTCATCTGTTGTTCTTAAGTACCATCAATGTATCTGTGATGGAGTAATAAATGTAAGAAAGGTTGAGAATCCCCAATTCTATGGAGTCGTAACTACAGATGCGGAAGGTTATATAACCAAAATTGTTGAGAAACCTCAAGAATACATCTCAAATTTAGCTGTCTCTGGAGCATATTTATTTGGTAAAAAAATAGTTTCTGAGTTATTTGATCTATTAGAGAAACAGAGCATGATTAAAATTGATATTGGAGAGGAACATCAATTAACTCCTGTTATTGCTCAATTGATTAAGCATGGAATAAAACTCCAAGTCAATGAAATGCAAAGTGAGATGACAGATTTTGGTAGACCCGAGAGTCTAATTGATGGAAATCGTTTTCTTTTATCCGAACTAAAGCTTAAAGACCCTCTTTATGAACATTTGATTGGAAAAGGAAATATTAAAGATTCAAAAATTATTCCTCCTGTATTTATTGGTAAAGATGCTAAGATAAGTAACTCAGTTATTGGTCCAAATGTCTCTATAGGAGATGATCTGATGATTGAAAAATGTGTATTATCGGAATCTGTTATAGGAGACGGAGTATTTCTTAAAAAAAT
>SDNW01000070.1 GCA_004524725.1 Promethearchaeota archaeon | reverse complement strand
TTTGATTAATCTTCAGGAACTTTTTTTAGATAAAAATCAAATCACTAAGATTGAAGGATTAAAAAATCTTAAAAGTTTAATAATATTGTTTTTAGAACGCAATAGAATTACCAATTTTGATTTAAAAGATATCAAACATTTAAAAAACTTAAATTTTATCTTCTTGAATGATAATCCACTTGATTCTGAAAGTAAAGAAAATTATGAAAAGCGAACCCGATTTCCATAAGGATTATCGTTTTTTTTAAGATAATCCTCAATCCAAAGCTCCATTAAGACTTCATCATAATATTTCGAATTCATATAAAATTGCTTTCTTCTAATTCCTACGGTTCTAAATCCCATTTTTTTATAAAGGTGGAGTGCTCTCTTGTTTTCTGTAAATGTGCTAAGAGTTATTTTTTTTTTTTTATTTATCCTTTTCGATTCACGTATTGCAAAATCAATAAGATGATATCCAATCCCCATATTTCGAAAATCAGAATTAACAATAACTCCTAATTTGCCAATATGGGTAGCTGCATCCCATTCCGAATTGGAAACTTCACATTGACCTAAAATATTTAGTGGAACTTTCAATTCGGGGTGAACTGCGACAATACATATCTCATTTTCTCTTTGTAGTGAGTTGAACCAAGTATGCTTTTCAAATTGTGATCTTACAGGAAACAAAACGGGAAGATAGATCGCTTCCTCTATGACTTCATTGAAATTATTCCAAACACCGTCAATATCTGACTCCTCAATATGTCTAATTATTATTTGTTCTCCTTTTTTTATCTCAATGAGTTTTTTCATTATTTAAATATAACTTTTTATTTTTAAATTCCTTATGGTATTATTATGGAAGAGAAAAAAGAGGAACTCCCTTTAAAAAAAGACTCAAGCGAGCAAGAAAAAATACGGAATTATATCGAGGAGATGGCGAAAGACAAAAAAGCACCCGTAGCGAAAGATCTTGTGCAGTTAAAACATGTAGATGTAAAAAAGCAAGAAATTAGTCAAGAAACCTTGGATTTAGCAAAAACTCTCAAAGAACAATATGTAAAATATGATCAATTTGAAAGACTTTCAAATGATGAATTAACGATATTAGAATCTTTTATCGGAGGAAGGATGTTTCTTTCTCGAATTGCAATTGTTGCAAATCAAAGTAGGATCCCCCTAGGAATCGACCCCTATAAAAAGGCTGATTTAGAGAAGATTTTAAAGAGCTTAATAGAAAAAGATTATATACAATCTGAACAAGTGGGAGATAAGCTCGTATATTTCCTTACCGAAAGGGGAAAATACCGTATACAATAAAAAAATGATATTTAATCTTTTTTAAGAATCAATTTACTGATGGGAATATCTTGAAATTCACCCGAGGGAAATTCTCTTCGAATTGTTAATGGCAAGATTCCCGCTCTTAATTCTAATAATGCTATTTTAATGGGATCAATCATATCTCTAGGTTTTTCAATTAATATAGGAGCACCATAGCTTAATTGTAATGCTCTTGCCCCCGTGATTCTTGCTTTTTCATAACGAGTTAGAAATATAGAACCAATTTTAACATATTCTCTAACTTCTTTATATTTTTCTCTTAGTTCACGAGACTCTAAAAAAGAAGACATAACAAGTTCCAAAAATTAGTAATTATGATGTGAAATGTATAATAAAATAAAACTTTTATGATTCTAGTAATATTTCAAGGGATTAAGAAAAAAAATAAATGGCAAATGCGCAAGGGGGGATTTGAACCCCCGACCTACACGGTGTGAGCGTGTCGTTATAGCCACTAAACCACTCGCGCGTACCTTAGTAGAGCCTTGATTATTAACTACTAAAATTAAAAATTATATTATTAAAAAGGTATTAATACAATTTAAGAGATTTGATTGACTCATTAACTTTATAATGTCTAAAATTTTGAACATCATATAAAATGATTCTGACTATGTTTTGGTGCTTATGGAGGCTCGGGAAGAGGATTACATCTCTCATCCGTTAATTAAAGAAAATTTAGTTTTGAGAAGAACTTATCAAGAAAACATATTTATTAATTGTTTAAAGCACAATTGCTTGGTAGTGATCCCGACAGGGCTAGGAAAAACCATCATAGCTTTGATGCTAGCAGCACAAAAACTTTCTGAATATCCCAACTCCAGAATAATATTTTTAGCACCCACAAAACCGCTTGTAGAACAACATTATCAATCTTTTATCGATTTAACTAAAATCCCCCCCGAATGCTTACATTCGATTACTGGAACAACTTCTCCTGATAAACGGAAAGAAATATGGAGTGATATAAAAGTCGCCTTTATGACACCCCAAGTACTTCAAAATGATATAATATCACAGCTGTATCCGATCAATGATGTAAGTTTAATAATTTTCGATGAATGCCATAGAGCTGTGGGAGATTATGCCTATGGTTTTATCGCTCAAAAGTATATTGAGTCAGTAAAAAATGCTCAGATATTAGGCTTAACCGCCAGTCCGGGATCCACAGAAGAAAAGATTAACGAAATTAAAAATAGCTTATATATTGATCATATTGAAATTCGAACGGAGCAAGATAAAGATGTAAAACCATACATCCATAAAGTGGATAATGAATGGATTAAAATCCAACTTCCTCAGGAATTCATGGAGATAAATAAAGTAATATTGGATAAATTGCGTGTTATATATCGTTGGTTAAAAGAAATTGAACTTTTAGGAACTTCGGATGTTAATAAAGTCACTAGAAAAGACCTACTCTCTCTTAATCGAAAGATAAACAATAGAATCTCATCGACTCGGAATGATGAAGAAAAATATAAATTATTTAAGGCTAAGAAATTAGTATCAAATGCCATTAGACTCTCTCATATGGGGGAATTAATCGAAACACAGGGTATTAACGCTTTATATGATTATATTCAAAAAAACCAAGAAAAAATAAAGAAAAATACAGCCAATAAATCATTAAAAGAATTATATGGTGATCGTGATTTTACGCATTTAATTAATCTTACTGAAAGTATCAAAGCTAAAGGAATTATTCATCCAAAAATTGAAAAATTAAAATCACTATTACATTCACAAATTAAAGCAAATAGTAGCTCAAGAATTCTTGTATTCTGCCATTTTAGAGATTCAGTTAATAATATTGTTAAAATTCTTCAAGATGATGAGTTGATAAAAGTACATCGTTTTGTAGGACAACAATCAAAAATTTCTGATAAGGGATTAAGTCAAAAGGAACAAATTCAATTATTAAGGGATTTTAAAGAGGGTATTTATAACACTTTAATAGGCACTAGTGTCGCAGAAGAAGGATTAGATATCGCTGAGTGTGATTTAGTAGTATTTTATGATGTAGTGCCAAGCGCTATACGATCTATTCAGCGACGGGGTCGCACAGGAAGGAAAAAGGAAGGAAAAGTATATATTCTTATGGCTGAAGGAACTAGAGATGAGGGTTATTATTGGGCAGAAAAAAGGAAAGAAAGTACAATGAGAGAATCTCTTAGAACAATTAGAAGCCAAGAGGATCCTCATAAGAAGGGACAAGCTAATCTCATAGATTTTATAAAAAAAAAAGAAAAAGAAGACTCAAAAATAAGTAATAATATCCAATCAGAAAGTGATATTGAAGAGACAGAACCCTTTAGCATAATATGTGATCATCGAGAGACGGCTTCATCTGTGGTACGAAATCTGTCTCTTATTGGGGTTAAACTCAAGCTAGAGCAACTCGAGGTAGGGGATTATATTATCTCTGATAGAGTTGGAATTGAACGAAAATCTGCCCAAGATTTTAATGATTCGATTAAAGATGGCCGCTTATTTAAAGAGTTGTTTGATTTAAAAAATAATTTTGAGAGAGCTATACTATTATTAGAAGGAGACCCCTTCTTGAACTCAAATTTAAAAGAAAATGCAATTTATGGAGCGATAACCTCAATAATTTTGAATCTGGGTATTATTATCTATAAAACTCAGGATTCTAATGAATCTGCTCAATTTTTATATAATTTAGCAAAGAAGGAAAATTCAATTTCCAGTGGGGAGCCTAAATTAAGATTTGATAAAAAACCTATCGATACTTCACATCTATTAGAATATGTTGTGGCAGGTATCCCAGGTATAAATTCTTTACGTGCTAAAAACTTGCTTGGAGAATTAAAGTCACTTCAAGAAATCTTTAATTCAGAAATACACGATTTAATGAAGATTGATGGAATTGGAAAGAAAATAGCTCAAGAAATTTATAAAATTAGTAGATATAAATATAAGGACAATTCATAATTATTAATCAAAAAAAATCAAAAATTATATTTTTATTGTTAAATCTGATATATATAATAGTAATAATTTTTACAACATAATTGAAGATTAACGATTTTATTAGTTTTGGTGGTTAAAATAATCAAATTTAAGGTGGTTGTTGCTGGAGCGAAAAATGTGGGCAAGACATCCCTAATTAGGCGTTATGCGACGGGGAAGTTTGACAAATCAACGCTTTCAACAATCGGGGTAGATTTTGAGACAAAAAAAGTTATAGTCGATGATACAGAAGTTCTTTTGAACATTTGGGACTTCGCAGGAGAAAAAAAATTCCGTTTGCTCTTACCATCATATGTATCTGGTGCATCAGGAGCATTGATATTATATGATATTACTAATAAAGATTCCTTGGAGGATCTACATGATTGGATGAACGTTATTTCCTCAGTACCTAATAGTCCTAAGACTAAGATTTTAATAGAAGCAAAAATCGATTTAGAGAATCAAAGACAAATCACTTCAGAGCAAGCTAAGAAAGTATATAAGAGATATGATTTTAAGGGAGATATCATAGGAACCTCATCAAAAACGGGAGAAAATGTTGAAAAAGTATTTGAGATGCTTGGAAGGCAAATACTAAATAATTCTCTAAAAAAGTGCACTAATTGTGGAAAGCATTACCCACTTGAATTGAAATTCTGCCAATTTTGTGGGAATCGTACAGAATAATTCCTATTATGAATTAATATCATTATTGTTTTTGATATTAAACTCGTTTTTATATTGGAACGCAATTCTATTAAATACCATAATCTTAAAGAAAATAGTATATTACAAATAAATTAATTTTAATACAATTTTTAAGCGTGGATTTTAAATTGAAATATGATTTTGACCAAGATGTAAACGAATTGCTTAATCGTTTATCCAAAGAGAATATAAGTTTTAAAAATAAAACAGTTTTAGTTTCTGGTGGAGCTGGATTTTTAGGATCTTGGGTTTGTGATGTATTGGTTAAACAAAGAGCAAATTGTATATGTTTAGATAATTTTAGCTCAGGTTCGGGAAGTAATATAGCCCACTTAATGGATAAAGACAACTTTCGGTTTATCTATCACGATATTTCTAATCCTATTTATTTTGGATTCAGTAGTTATCCGGAGAACGTATGTGTAGGCGATATCAAGAAAATTGATATTGTAATGCATATGGCAAGTAGAGCTTCCCCTTTTGAATTTAAAGATCACCCAATATCAATTCTTAAAAGCAATACTCTTGGGACTATGAATGCTTTAGGAATTGCAAAAGCACATAATGCCCTATTTTTCTATACAAGCACATCGGAAGTCTATGGTAATCCCCCAGATGATGCGGTTCCAACTTCTGAAGATTATTTTGGTCATGTCAATCCTGTTGGTCCTAGAAGCTGCTATGATGAATCGAAACGAGCAGGTGAAGCTTTTGTAAAAGCCTATGAATTACAGCATAAAATCAGAACGAAGATAGTTCGAATCTTCAACACTTCGGGTCCAAGAATTAGATATGGACCCGAGTTTGGAAGAGTTGTTCCCAACTTTATTCATCAAGCATTAAATGACCAAGACATCACTGTTTTTGGTGATGGTATGCAAACACGACCTTTTATTTATGTTATTGATGAAGTAGAAGGGATTCTAAAAATGGTTCACAAAGACGAAGCTCTTAAAGAAGTCATAAACATAGGAAATGATAAGGAATATACCATCCTTGAGTTAGCAAAAATTATAAAAGATTTAACAAATTCTAGCTCAAAGATAGTTTTTAAGCCATTGCCGATTGATGATCCCATAAGGAGATGTCCAGATATTTCCAAAGCGAAAAGAATCTTAAATTGGGAACCAACAACCTCATTGGAGGAAGGTTTAAGAAAAACTATTGCTTGGTTTAGTGCATATGAAGAAAAATAACAAACCATCAGAAGAAGATACTAAGAATCCATTTGAAAAGCTCGTTAAAATCTCTGTATTAATAGGAATTTGCGTAGTCTCGGGATTTATCATATATTATGGCTTAACTCCCGAACCAGGATATGTATATTTTGGTTTGCTAGAAGATGGGGAAGAATTAGAAAATTATACCATCGAAGCTAAAACTGGAGAACCAATTAACTTTTCAGTTATCGTGGCAAATTATTTGAGACGAGATTATCAATTTCGCGTAAAAGTACTAAAAGGAGATAATAATACTATATTATATCCCGGTCCTTCAAATGGGACATTAGTGTATATATTTGATAATACTACTTTAATTCATGGGAATAGTTGGATTTCTAGTACAATAAATGTTTCTTTTACTCAAATTGGTTCAAATAATATTATAATTGTTGAGTTATGGGAAATAAAATTGGAAATAGAATATTTTTTTAATATTCTATGGTACCGATTAAATATCACACTTAGTTAACGCTACCAACAATCTGAACATTACCAACTTTTACATACGGTGACTGAAATGAACCATAGGTTCTTGATTCTTTAGAAACAGCCTCAATTTTTTTATACAAATCCAATAAATTGATTGTTAGCATCGTCTCATTCAAAGGTTCTTTGATTTCTCCGTTTTCTATAATATTTCCTTGAAGTATTAATCCTGAAAAATCTCCTGTTGTTAAATTGGGTCTATCCCCCGTATAATTTAAAAGAATACCGTATTTTATATCTTCAAAAAGATCATCTCTACTTTGATCTCCTGGTTTTAATATAAAGTTTGAGATTCCGATTCTTGGAATTGAACTGTATGAAGACCGGGCTGCATTCCCGGTGCTCTCAACTCCGTCTTTACCTGCGGTGTAATAATTATGTAATAAGCCATTTTTATGTAAGAGTCCCTTAGAGATTATTTTTTTATTCTGGCATGGAACTCCTTCTCCATCAAAAGAGGAGGATCCTACACCTTTATCATAAAGAGCATTGTCTTCTATGTTCAGATGTTCGGATCCAATTGTCTCTCCTCGTAATCCAACTAGAAAACTTCGATTGTATTGATACGATTCAGCATTAATAGCAGTAGCTAAGGGCTTTAATATCAAGCTATTCGTTCCTTGAGGGGATAAAATTAATGGTACTTTCACTTTTTTTATTTTTTTACGATTTAAGTTTAATTTAGCTTTTTTAAGTGCTGTTTTTGCAACTTTAATTGCATCAATATCAGCTAATATCCTACTAAGTTGATATTCAAACCCAAAGGAGGTATCATTTGTTGTTTTATCCTTTGCAATCATATGGGAGGAAATAGAGCATAAGGATTCTTTCGAGTGTACTTCTAATCCATTAGAATTAAAAATATAAGTTTTTGCGATACTTGCTGAAAAAGCTCCAGATTGGGAAATAGCAGTATCATCACTATCGCATATAGTAATGATATCTTCTATGTAATTTGTAGATTCTTCTAGTGAAAGATCTTTTATACTCTTATCATAGAGGAATTTAACATTAGGATAGTTCGTATATGTGGGAGGAAAAGCTTTAAAATCAGGATCCGGGGTTCCAGATCTCATCATTTTCATAGCAATAAAAATTATTTTTAGGAGTTGTTTTTCCCCAATTTTATTAGCAAAAGAAAAACCTAAAGCTCCTCGATTATCAATTACTCTTACACCAAAACCATTGTCAAAGCCAAACTCATTATTTTTTATCGAATTTTCTTCGATTTCTATATTCATATCCCTATTTAATGAGAAATAGAGTTCAATTGCTTTAAGGTTAGAGTCGATTCTCATTGCGTGTTTTATTCCCTTACTCGCTAAGGAATAAATATCAGGTGCACTCTCCACTTAATTCAAACCTCCAAGAGTTAAATTTTCAATTCTAATATAAGGTCCTCCGTCGCATACTCTTATTCCTTGACCGCCTTTTCCACAAACACCATCAGAATAATGAAAAGTATTTCGATTTCCAATGGCAGAAATTCTATTTAAGACCTCCAAAGTCATTCCAGAGAGAGAAACATCCCGCAAAATCTCCTTTTTTTCGCCATTTTCGATTTTATAGGAGAATCGGCACTTAAATTGAAAATTTCCTGTAGTAGGATCAGTATATCCATATTGAAAATCTTCGCATAAAATGCCTAATTTTGTGTCTTCAATCATCTCTTCTAGAGCCCAATCTCTTGGCTCCAAATATGTAAAACCCATTCTTACTTGTGGTTTTGAGACATTAGAGTTTGCTCTTCCATGACCATTAGGTGCTTGATTCATTCGAGAAGAGGTTTCCAAACTATGCAAAAAATTCTTAAGTATCCCATTTTCAATTAATTTTGTTTCTTGGGACAATATTCCTTCATCATCATAGTAATAACTCCCATATAATTCATATTCTAAATTAAATTTCTTACCTTGTCCCACAGTAGGATCATCGATAATTGTTATTTCTTCTATTGCAACTTGTTTGCCAATCTTATTTCCTAAAATACTTTCTTTATTTAAAACGTGATCTGCTTCACAAGCATGACCAAATGCTTCATGAACAAAGGTACCTGTTAATTTGGGATCCATTATTACTGTAAATTTTCCACCAATTGGCGATTTCGCTTTTAATAGTTCATTTGCTTGTTTTGCGGACTTAAGACTTATATTTCGAGACTCATCATTTTCGAGAATTTCAATCCCACCAATCCCTCCAACTGAGTTCAGTGCATTCTGAGTAATACCATTCTCATTTGCATAAACGGAGGAAAATAACCTAAGTATTTCAAATTCTTGATGCATAAAACTCCCGAAGGAATCGAAAAAAAGAGAATTTGTATGTCTATCAAGATAGACTGTCCGAGTATTTTTTATTTGATCTGAAAAATTGGACGCATTCTTTTCTTGCTCCTTTATAATCTTGATTTTTTCCTCAATTTCAGTATCCTTAAGGGAAATTTTACTATTAAATTTATAATTTTTGATGATTGGTTTTCTTTCTTGAATTTGGAACTTGTTTTTACAAAACTTTTCTGATTGTATAGCTAATTTTATAGCTTCTGTAAAACCCTCTAATATTGATGCTTTATCAAGGTTGTTTAATACATAAAAACCCCATCCTCCGTTTAGAAAGGTTCGAATACCACAGTTTAATATCTCATAGGAGCTGATTTCCTTACTCTTTTGATTTGTGAAATCAATATTGTTTCCAATAGTCGATCCCGCTCTGATATCCCAATATTCTATCTTTTCAGAGGACAATTTATTTAATCTTGAGATGAGATTATCATCAAAAACCTTTAATTCTTCAATTATTCCCATAAAAATATGCCAAATAATAAGTTAATTCTAATATAAGCTATGAAAAATAATATTAAACTTTTAGAAAAGACAAGAATGTAAACCTAATTAATTTTTATATTTTAAAAAATGAGATATGTTTTCCTTCTGCTGTCTTGCTTTCAATTTTTTAATTATCATAATAGCTTTGCTATATTCACAGCTTTGTGAGAATTTGGCTGAATTTTTAAATTGGAAAGAACGATTGCATCTCCAACATTTTTTTATTTTTATTCTTTTATTAGAATAGTGCCATGCACCACAGTGATAACATCTAAAAAAGTAGAATTTTTGTGAATAAGGCATTCTATTTCTTTAGTATGCAATATATCTTTTAATATCTTTTAGCAGTATAATTTTCTAATTTATTAATAAAAACTAACGGATCTAATTATATCTTAGAGCTTCACAATATATATAGGAAAATAATAATAGGGAATGAGTATTTATTTAAATTAAGAGATTGAAAAATTAAGTGTTATAATGAGCCATAAATTTGTAAATCCAATAGAAACTCGTTATAGAACTCCAATTGCCGATTTATTTACAGAGGAACGAAAGCTAGAAAACTGGCTAAAAGTAGAAGCAAATTTAGCGAAAGTACACGCCCAACTAGGAAATATTCCTCTTGGAGCAGCTAATGAAATTCAAAAAAAAGCTAATTTAAATTATGTAAGTCTTGCGCGCGTTCAAGAAATTGATAAAGAAATACATCATGATCTAATGGCCATGGTTAAAGCGCTAACAGAACAATGTGAGGCGAATGCTGGCAAATATATCCATCTAGGCGCTACTAGCTATGATATTGAAGATACTGCTTTTGCTTTACAATTAAAAGAAGCTCTGTTTATGATAAAAGAATCTTTAAAAAACCTTATAAGAATCTTATTATCCCTTTTAGAAAGAACAAAAAAATTAGTATGTATTGGAAGAACTCACGGTCAACATGCAATCCCAACCACCTATGGAATGAGATTTGGTATTTGGGTCTATGAAATGGACAGACATTTAGATCGATTGGAAGAGGTACTCGAGCGTATTTCATATGGTAAGATGTCTGGAGCTGTTGGAACAATGGCTAGTTTTTCTGATAATGGAGTTCAAATTCAAGAAAACTTAATGAAAGAACTTAAATTAAATCCCGCTCTAATTTCAAACCAGATAATCCAAAGAGATCGTCATGCAGAAGTAATATTTTTAACGGTTTTGATATCACAGACTTTAGCTAAAGTTGCACGACAATTTCGAATTTTACAAAGAAATGAAATTGCAGAAATATTTGAACCATTTAAAGAAAGTCAAGTTGGAAGTTCTACAATGCCTCATAAGAGGAACCCCCATAAATCCGAAAGGATATGTAGTTTAGCACGAGTCATTAAATCTAATATCATTCCGGCATTGGATAATATTGTACTTGAAGATGAAAGGGACCTTACTAATTCGGCCAATGAAAGAATTATTTTTGCTGAAAATTTTGTATTTTTAGATTTCATGATAAGGGAATTAAGCAACAATTTGGAAAATATTGTTTTTGATGAGGATCAAATAGAGAAGAATTTGAATCTTACAAAAGGGGCATGTTTAGCTGAAAAGATCATGGTTAATTTGGTTGCGAGAGAGATTGGAAGACAAGAAAGTCATGAAATTCTTAGAAAGGCAGCGATAAAAGCAAGAAATGAGAACTTATCAATAAAAGAGATTTTAATTCAAAACAAGCTAATAATGTCTAAATTCAATACTAAAGAATTAGAAGATCTATTAGATCCACATAAATATATTGGTATGGCAAATCTGTTAGTCGAGAATCTTATAGAATACATGAAAAAGAAGTATATATTTTAATCATGACAGATGATCGAGATATCTATTCCCAATTAGGAGTCTCCTCTAAAAAAACTGAGGTTCACAAAGCAATAAAATCTCTTGATAAAGGTTTATTCCCTGGTGCTTTCTGTAAGATTGTAAAAGATATTGAAGACCGTAGCTCTCATTGTTCTATTTTTCATTCTGATGGTGCTGGAACAAAATCGAGTTTAGCATACATGTACTTCAAAGAAACTAATGATATTGATATCTTTAGGAATATTGTCAGAGATGCAATAGTAATGAATATCGATGATGTTCTCTGTGTTGGTGCAACGGGGAACTTCTTCATTTCAAATAACATAGGAAGAAATGCGAAGCTTATCCCTGGAGATATTATTTCTGTTATTATCGATGAATATGATAAATTCTGTAAAAAATTAACAAGTTTCGGACTTAATACTATTCTATGTGGAGGGGAAACTGCTGATGTTGGAGATATAGTTAGAACTATTCTTGTAGATGCATCTGTTTTTACTACTATGAGGAGAGATATGGTCATTAATGCTGAAAATATCTCTAAGGGAGATGTTATCGTAGGATTAGCTAGTTTTGGACAAGCAAGTTATGAGGAAGAATATAATAGCGGAATAGGAAGTAATGGTTTAACCTTAGCTCGACATGGTGTTTTAAATCATGAATATTATCATAAATTCCCTGAATGCTATGATCATGATATCGATGAGAAACTACTTTTTTTTGGTACGTATAAATTGACCGATTCACTTAGAAATTTAAATCAAACTATCGGTAAAGCATTGTTATCTCCAACTAGAACCTATACCCCGATCGTTTTAGAAGTATTAAATTTTTATAGAGATTCCATTCATGGAATCATACATAATACGGGGGGAGGACAGACAAAAGCGTTAAATTTTGGGCGATCAATTAAATATATCAAGAATAACTTATTCAAAATTCCTAAAATTTTTGAGGTAATTCAGAAGTCCTCTGAAATTAGTTGGAAAGAGATGTATCACGTTTTTAATATGGGAAATAGAATAGAATTCTTTACTGATGAGGAGACCGCAAGTGAGATTGTAAAAATCGCAAAAAAGTATCAGGTTAAAGCGAAAATTATTGGATTTTGCGAGAAAGCACCCTCTAAATCAGTAAATCAATTACAAATTAATAGTGAATTTGGTTCTTTTAATTACTACACGCATATTTAAATGGTTTTTTATAGTATCGATTTTTATTTATATTATTCAAATAAAGGAGATAAATGATGAGTAGGTTAATAACTCCAAGGAATAAGATCTTTAAACAAAGACTTTACTTTATGTTAGAGGCATTAATCGTATTTTTAATAATTTTTTTGTTTTTGCTTTATCCAACGTACTTTTTATTTCTGATAAATGAATCAACTAAGACCATAATCCCTATTGTCTATCACACTATACGCGCATTAGTTATTATTATTGCAATAGTTTTAGCCTTAGTCTTTAGTAATTTCCTCTTACAATCTCAGAAAAGAAAGATAATTCTCGAGGAAGATATAAATCCCTC
>SDNW01000069.1 GCA_004524725.1 Promethearchaeota archaeon | reverse complement strand
TATAGATATACTTTTTTATTAATAATAACAATTTTAAAGTTAAAATTCTAATAATATCATATTCAATTATATACTTAATTTGGTGTAAAAGATGTCTATTGATACCAAAAGTTTTGATAATATCTTATCGAAAATAATCAAATCCGAAAGCGGGATTAAAAAAGTAATTTTGGTCGATAGGACTGGGTTAACCATTGCAAGCGTGTCCAAATTTTCCTATTTCCCTGCTGACGTCGATGGCATTGGTGCAATTGCAAGTGCAGTTTTTTGCGCTTCTGAAGAACAAGGCAAGAACTTGGAACTTGGAGATCTCGAAATAGTTACGTCAGAATTTTCAGGGGGTAAGATTTTTGCATCAAGTTGTGGTCCTAAGGGTGTTTTGACGCTTATTTCCGATCCAGACATCAATATTGGGCTCATTCGATTAATATTAAAACGTTCTGGTGATGAGTTAAAAGAGATCTTAGATGAGTTCTTATCTGATATTCCTGATACTCTAGATTCAGGTCTAGATTTGAGTGACTTGGATGAGCTTACTCCCGATTAAAAACTAATGCTTATTTTCCTTACTCCTTTTCAAAACTAAAAAAAGAACACAATTATTTAAGAATATAGAAGCATTAAGTTAATCCTTAAAGTCTCTCTTTCTTCCTAAATCAACAATATCCCATATTAGGTAAATGAGATTATATTGGATTTAATTCGATCTATATAATAAAAAAAATTTTGAGTTACTACCCCAATATAATCGCCATATTTAGAAATTGCAACATTATTGATAATTCCTTTAACTCTACTTGACCAACAAGGTTCGCCTTGGGTATTATTAAAACAATAAAGAATATAGTCTTCATTATCATAATTACTATTACCAACTATGATATAGTTTCCATCTGAAGATATTGCCACTTCGGAGGAATCACAAGATACGGGATAAATCCATAGATATGTCTTATTAAGACAGTAATATAATATACATTCATTTGGACATCCTGCTATAACGTATGAACCATCTTCTGACATAGAAAGTTCGCGAATTGACCCGGAAGTGTAATAAGATCTAAAGGGAATAGGACAAGTTTTGTTAAACAGATCTATCCGTCTGTTTTGACCTCCCACAGCAACAAGATCTCCGTCAGCTGATATGACAAGAGACATAATAAAAATCTCTCCAGTATCATATTGCCAAATTGGAGAAGAACTGGATCTTTCAAAATAATAAAGTATTCCATTACTTGTAGCAACAATCTCGTTTCCATCGTCCGAAATTTCTACGAGAGGGAAACCCCCCATTGGAATATGTTTAGTCCAGAGACAGATGAGCCCATCTCTTTGATATAACAATAAAGTTTCACCTGCGAACATTATAATATAATTTCCATCTGCAGAGATCTTAGCCTCAACAAACTGTAAGTATTTATATATCAATATCGGATTGGGATCATCCTTTTCAAATAACCACACAGCTCCTTCTTCTTCACATGCTATTATATATTGCCCATCTGCTGAAATATCGACACGCACTACATCACTATTCATTCTATAGCGCCATAATGGTGTTGAGTTATCATATGTGAATAAATATAGATAATCATTCCCACTTCCAACAACCACAAATTTACCATCCTCAGACATAGCACAGTTGGAAAATTGTTCATCTGCATTCTCTGTAAGAAAATAATTCCAATATAAAATGGAATGAATAAAACTGGTAGTTAAAATTGGGGAAGCAATTATACCTAATATTGCTAAAACC
Organism: Promethearchaeota archaeon; assembly: GCA_004524725.1. Lineage (GTDB taxonomy): Archaea > Asgardarchaeota > Lokiarchaeia > Sigyniarchaeales > SOKP01 > SOKP01. The sequence goes on along the minus strand of SDNW01000069.1, from coordinate 11,222 downwards.
AAAATAATGATTTTTTTATTTATTTTTATTCGCATAAGTAAGATGCCTTCAATTCAATTCTCCCTATGATAATTAGAAATTACCAAGCTTATATAGTTTTGTCAAAAAAAAAAACTCTTGAAAGAGCCATTTATATGGATGATTTATATGAATTTGACAAGCATAAAGAGTAGTCCAGTTTCAGTGATTGATTTGATAATATGAAGATTCTTGATTCACTTTTCAAGACAAGCAAAATCTTTCAAAATCTATACTTTAATTATATTTCACGCTTAGAATAATGAGATTCATCAGATAACCTTATCCTATTGATCAGTAGAAATGCAATTAAATAAAATAATCCAAGAGAGAGGAAACTAATTGTAATGAGAAAGGGATTTGTCTCGTTATTCCCTGAAAGGATGGCTCCTACAAATAAAGACGCAAACGCAGGTCCTAAAGTATTACTGAAATTAGACAATCCATAATAAGAGCCCGATATTTTTGACATTTCTAAATCAAGAGATGAATTTGAATTACGACTAGCGGCATCATGAACTAGCGAAGCCGTTATAGGGATTGAAAAGAGGGGGAAGGCGTACAAAGAACCTAAAACGGTACTCCAAGAGACAATATATAAGGTTAAACTAATTTCGAAAGACAAATTCCCAAATAGGAAGAAAATGTCTATTAATGCACCAAAAACCGCGAACAAGATACACGCAGAAAAAGTCTTTAAGATATTGAATCTTTTGAGGATTTTTTTCCATATAAAATACCATATAAATTTACTGAGTATAGAAAACACAATATAGATGTAAAATTGCGCTGCCTGGAATTGCATGACATAGGTTTGAAAGGGAAACACTAATAAACCCACGATTCTTGAGCTTGCTGTGATAAAAAAACCAGCTATAATCAGCTTAAGATAATCAATATCCTTGATAGGAATCGATAATCTTTTAAATGCATCAATAACTTTCACTTTTTCCACCTGAGATTCAACATTTCTTTTATAATAGCTCTCATCTACAGATAAAAAAACTAAAACTGTAGTAATTAGCCCAAAAATAGCAAATGACAAGCCGATTATTGGAATAAAAAATTGAATAATTTCACCCGAGGGATTCCACCATTTAACCATGGTTGGATCAGGGAGAACACTTTGTATGATAATCGGGAGCATTAAAGCAACAACAGAAGCTAAAATCTGAAAAAATGAAGAGTAAGCGGCTACTTTTTCCCTATTTTTAAAGGTTTGAGATTGTTCGGGCATCATTGAAGTATAAACGGTATAAACTAGTCCATGAGCAATAGCTCTTATTATATAGATAACCCAAAAATAACTCGCCGTCGGCAAATATAGAGAATTATCAATGGGAGCGTTTGGAGGATACCATATTAAAATGGAGGCAATAACCCAGATTGGGATTCCAATGAGTAAAAAGGGACGACGTTTTCCATACTTACCCGGCCTTTTATTGTCAATAATTACCCCAAAAATAATTGCAGAAATTGCGCCTATAATTAACTGTGCAGAGAATCCTATGGATACTAATAATGAGTTTAAATTGACGGTATATACATAAAACTGGAAAATAAACACCCCTTCAAATGTTCTAGGTAAAAGGAGTCCTAGATCACCTAAAGAATATCCAAATAATCGTTTTCCATGTAATTCTCGAGGTTTTAACATAGTCGTCATAAATATTTAAATTAGGTATGAAAACGAGGAAAGCTTCAAAAAATTTACTTTAAATTCTAAAAAAGGATAATTTAATACCAATAAAAATTATTTAAATTTTATTTTTAAGAGAGATTCTCTTTTACTTGGTGGACGATTTTCTGTAGATCTTTTACTATGAGATCATCCTTCACTTCTGTATAAATTTCCATTGCTTTAGAGTAATATTCAAGGGATTTCTCATACTCTTCCATCTGGAAATGTAAATTACCAAATGCTCTGAATATCTCCGCTTCTCCCTTTCTAAATTCGAGGTTTTTTCTTATCTCTAATGATTCACTGAGCTTTTGATTGGCTTCATCGAATCTCTGCTGATCTATACAAAATTTTCCATATAACAGAAGATTAGATGATAAATCCACTTCTTGCTGCAATTTTCGATTATAAGTAGTTGCTAATTTTAAGTATTTTTCAATATGATCCTTAAATTGTATACTATTTATCTCATAATAAGCCTTAGCCAATTGACTTTTGATACGCGTTCTTCCGATGGGATCGCTAATTTTATCATTGAAATTGAACGCTTTAGTACCATAAAATTCAACTTCACCTGAAAGTTTGCTCTTTGAGGATATGTTGATCGCAGTAAGTAATGCTTCTCGAAGTCCGATAGAAAAATGTATTTTTTCGCACAATTCAATATTCCCGTGAATTACAGCCCTTGATGTTTTATGCAAAAGGCTTGTATCTTTTATTATTCTAGCTGAAACGTTCGTAACGAGAATATTTCCTTTTGGATAATCAATTTGTCTTAATGTCTCATGAGCTTCATTAATTATTACTACTGCTTCTTTCCTTGTGCCAACTTTCTCAATTATATCTGCTTTTATTGTAAGTGCCTCAGTTATCCCAAAAGGATCATTTAAAATCTTGCAAGTTTCAATACAAAGATCAATTTTTTCTAACGCTTTTTCATATAAACCCTTAGCAACATAAAGTTTAGATTGATTTTTAAGAATATCAGTTTTTAATCCTAAATCTCCATTAGCAGAATTATACAATAAAGCATTTTCAATAGCTTTTTCAGCTACATCATACTTACCTACGTATATATTTATCTTACCTAAAGTATTAGCATGCCACGCTAACCCATTCTTACTATTATTCTGAATAAATAATTCTTCTGCCTTAACCAAGGGATACAATGCTTTCTCAAAAAAACAATCTTCAAACAATGTTTCTGAAGTCTTCATCAGAGCCCATGCAAGCTTCTCCCTTTTTTGAGTTAAAAAAGCGTCATAGTCTGACTTTTTATTCCAAAGTTGGGCATTTCTGTCAGATTGATTCAACAAAATTTCTTCGTATTCCTCCTTGATTTCCATGAACATTTTTAATGCCATATCTCTTTCTCCTTTAATCAAAAATACTTCTGCCCTTTTCTCTTCGAAGGGATATAATGCCTCCCTAAAGGCATTTTCTTCAGCTATTTGTGAACCTTTATTTATAATTGCTAAAGCATCATTAAAATTTCTCAAATCCAGAGAAAGAATCAAAGCAAAAAAAAGTCTACCTATTAAGTGAAGACCTCGAAATTTTCCTTTTATATAGTCAGAAAAGACTGGAACATCCTGAGTAAAGCTGTTATTATCTTTTAACTCTTCAGGTATGGAAATTGAATCAAACAATCTCTCCCAAAGAAAATCTTTGACTATAGAAGCGGTATTACCTCTTATATAGAAAATAGCTTTTCCAGTTTGCTTAAAAATATCAAATAATAATCCCAGCGTAGGATTATCCTCTTGAAGTTCCCGAGATTTTGGATCTCCGTATCCATTATATAATTGATATATTTCAGGTGGAATAACAGAAGCATGTTCTATCCATATTATTGATTGTATGCTCTTTTCTGAACGTATGATTGGAACAATATCAAGATTATCTCCGGCTGAATATCCCATGACGACCAATACACGATTATGTAATATCGCATGAACTAATTTATTCTTATATTCTTCAACACCAAAAACAGATCCTAAGCCTTTAGATCGATTAAATGAACTCATTGTTGTATTTAACGACTCTTGTATATTGAGAAACTCATTTTTATCTGCTTTTCGGCGCAATAATTTCTTTGCTCCGTGTAATTTTAACAAATAATAAACTTCTTCTTCTTTTCCAGTAAAGGCATCGTAAAAAGTCCTATAATAGCTTTGATTTGCAATTGTTACGAACATTTCATGTTTCTCTTCAGGTAACAAATTATACATAGCGTGTTCAATTAAATAATCAAAATTTGTAGTTGTAGCATAATATCCGTGTAAGATACACTGAGCGATGAAATAATGAAGTAGGTTAGGCTGTGTAACCAATTCCAGATAATCTAAAAATTTAAGATCTGGGTCAATTTTGATCAACTCCTCAATAATCATTTCGTATCGTAAATTTTTATCTGAAAGTAAGTTTTTTACTAATCGATCAGGCACACCTATAAGTATTTCTTTTAATATACAACTGACAATTTCTGAAGCAGATGGAAGTGATGAGGGAGGATCCATAGAAATACCTGCTCCAACGAGAAAAGTATAAGGTTTAGTCTTATCGAATATATTTCCTGAGTCAGTATTTATCCTTTTTAGATTATAAAGATTTGACATTTTTAAACAAGATTGGATTGATTCTAATAGTGTAAATATTACATCTTTAACTATATATAGCTATAGCCTTAGATAAGAATTATTTTAGAAAGATTGTATCAATCGATTTTATACTAATTTCTGGTAATAAGATCTGTAGCGCCCACCACGAATCTTAAATGGACGTTCTGGGCGATTATAGAAACAATTGGGACAGTATATTGAAAAGATTTTATTATTCCAGAACATTTTAGCAGTTGGTTTACTCATTAAGGGATTATCCCTGCAAAATTCCTCAAAAGTAATGGTCTTTTGACAATCTGCACAATTTCTAAAATCCATAGAGAAATTTTGATAGAAAGAAATAAAATTGTAAGGGGGTGAGGATTTTTGATATCTAGTTTTTTTTTAGTTGTTATTTTTTAAGTTAAAGAAATTCTCCTAATCCCAGTTCTTGTATTTTGCTATGGCTTGGAATTCCTTTGTTAATATCCCAGCCTCGTTCATCGTAATAATCTTCTAACAATTGATTAGCTAACTCTTTACTAATCTCAGTAGTTCCGTAAAAATCCTTCAATTTTAGTTTATTTTTGCCATACTTTAAAGAATTAAACCATTCTTCTGGAAATTTATCATCTTTACGAGAAAAACCTTCCTTAACATTTAAGATTTTTGACAAATTCCAAGATCTTTCTGCTGCTTTACGTAAATCTTCTTTAGACAAGTCAAATCCTGTAATTGAATTAAACAGTTCAGTTATTAATTCATGACTATAAAAACGGTTCATTTGGGCTCGAGCACATAATCCTAGGCAAGTCAGCATAGTATACCAATCTTCTGAATATCTAGTCATTCTTCCAACATTGATTATCATTTCTTCTTTAGGAGGAGTGAGTAATCTTTTGTGGGCTAATTTGGGGATCCCCATACGATCAAAATGAGTTAACATTTTTTCAATAGATCCTCCTGCTCCAACGTAAGTAGGAGACCCCCCAGATGCAACATGAGCCCCTTTAGGATTAACCACTTGCTCAAATTCCATAGTACCTAATTTTAATAGTCTTGGTTCAAAGATAATATCCAATCCTTTTACTGTGGTCATCTTATTTTGGATTTTATTATTAAGTGAAGCCAATTTTTCCCATCCTTCTGCAATGATATCTCCTAAACCTTCGCGTTGTTTAATCAACTCAAGTAATTTGTTATAAGTCTTAAAATCCTCGTTCCATTCGATATTGAACTCATTCTGATCGATTTCATTATTACTAACCATTTGATTTAATAGTTCGCATAGAGAATTAATCGTTAAAGCATCTAAACCATAACTGTTAATTTTATTAAATAGTTCAATTACTTGAGTATAAGAATCTAATCCTTTTAATCCAAACATCATTAATGGATTTATAACGGACGAAGTATAACAAATAAGATGAGAATTATCTGGTTTCGTTATTTCAAGAATGTCTTTATCCGCCATAGGACAAGACGGACAGGCAATTCTTCTCTTTTTCATGTTTTTTAAGTAATTTTTTTCATTTGCTTGTCTAGCCTTCGATTTTTCACCTTTTGCTGAAAGAAGCATTCCAATAGGCAAACTTCTTAGCATTCCCAGCTCTATCCATGAGTCCCTCTGTGGATATCTTTTTACTCTCTCTTTAAATTTAAGAAAGATTTTATTAAACCGTTTAGGGTCTGCAATACTGATTCCCTTTGTTCCTTTAACGATAATAGCTTTTAGTTTTTTAAAACCCATTAATGCGCCAAGTCCTCCCCGTCCTAATGTTGATGTTTTGTCAATCAAGGTTAATGAAGATTTTATTAGGTTTTCCCCAGCTTGACCAATCGCAATAACACCACTCGAATCATGTTTTCTTTTTAAAATGTCTGTTGTTTTAATAATATCTTTGCCCCAAATATTTGAAGCATCACACAATTCGATATGGTCATCATGAATAAATAAATAACATGGTTCGTCAGATTTACCATGAATAATAATATGATCATATCCTGCTTGTTTTAGATGGAAGCCAAAACTCATACTACCGCATGAATTTGCAATAGCATTTGTAGCCGGAAATTTCGAAATCGCTACGGTACGGGAGGCTCCTGGTGCTAATGTTCCGACTAAAGGACCAGTCCCAAAAATGATAGGATTTTCAGGAGATAATGGATTTATATTTGGACTATAAAGATCTGCGAATAATTTACAATTCATTCCAAATCCCCCGATAAAGTTTTGCAAATCCTCTAATTTTTCTTTTGAAAGGTTGATTTGAGCGTTTGTTAAATCAATACTGACAACATTACCTGTATATCCAAAATACTTCATGAAATCCCCTCACCCTCTAACTTTAAAGCACCATATAAACAGTTTCTTGCACATTGACCACAATGATTACATTTATCAGAAAATTGAATAGTAGGAGATAATTCATATTCGTCCAATATTATGATATAAGACTTACTTGGGTTAAATTCGTGATGATATAAGGAGGAACATATAAATTGGCATATTCTACAACCAGTACATTTTTTAGGATCAGCAATAATTTTAAAAGATTCCATCATACAAATAGTCCCCAATTTTCTTACTTTTTGTATCTACTTAAAACTATATATAATTATTGTAATTTCTTAAAATCATACATCATTTTCAGTGCCTTAATTGCGTGATCTGTTCTTTCGATTACGGGTATATTATATTTTACTGAATCCTTTAAAATATAATCGAATGTCCAGCGTGATCCAAATACACATATTATTACAGGTTTTCTAAATTGGTTGACGAGATTATTTACGAGTCGAAAATGGGGAATCATCGTTAATGAAAACTGTTCTAAAGGTTTCTGGGGAACTGCAAAGATATATAATATAGCATTAACATTCTCATCGTTCATTAATGCTGTGATAGCAGGTTTAAAAGTTGCAAACATAGAGGGACCTAAATCCACTGGATTTCGTACAGAAGTCCAATTTGGTGAGTATTGCTTCATAGTCTTTATAGTTGAATGTTGTAATTGGGCTAATTTTAAACCATTTTGTTCAATTTGATCGCAAGCTAACGAACCTAAACTGCCCGATGCGGTAATAATTGCAATATTTTTTCCCCTTGGTAATGGTTGAGTCGAAAATATTTGTGCGATATCAAACATTTCATAAAAATTATCTACTTGAAATAAACCGGGAATCTGTTTAAAGAGAGACTTAAAAATTTTAAAATCACCCGCAATTGACCCCGTATGGCTTTTGATTGCGTTTGTCCCCGCTTCACTTCGCCCATTTTTTAATAAGATTATGGGTTTACTTACTTTTTTCAGAGTTTCAAGCAATTGCGTTCCTTTCTTAATACCTTCAAGATAAAGCGTAATAACTTTGGTGTAAGGATCCTTTTCCAAATACTCCAACATATCAATTTCATCTACATCTACTTTATTTCCAAGAGTTATGGATTTAGCAAATGCGATTTTTTGGCTTGATGCCCAGTCCACAACCACATTTCCAAGAACTCCAGATTGAGCGATAATCGATATGCTACCTCCTTCTATCAATTTATCAAATTCTACGTCTGTTGTCGTGAATTTATTAGTGAAATTAGTGATTCCTACGCAATTGGGGCCAATTATTCTGATATTTGTAATTTTTGCTATTTTCTCAATCTCACGTTGCATCAAAACATATTTTTCTATTCCCGTTTCTGCGAAACCCGCAGTTTCAATAATTATTCCTTTCACTTTACTTTTTACGCAGTCTTTTACCGTCTCTAATACGTTATCATTCGGAACAATAATAATTGCAAGTTCTATTTGTTCCGGAATATCAGAGATCCTTTTGTAGGCTTTATATCCAAATATTTTTTCTTTGTTTATATTTACTGGATAAGTTTTGAAAGAAGAATTTAGGAGGTAGTTCGTCATGGTATAGCCAAATTTTAAAGATTCGGATGCTCCTATAATCGCTACCGTTTTAGGGTTAAAAAAGAAGTCTAAATTGTCTGAATTATTTGACATATGAGTATATAATAATGATTTTTAAAACTTTATTTAATATCATTAAAAATCAAAATTAAATTATTATAATAATTTTCCAATTTAATATTAATCACATTTTTAGAATTGAAACTTGACAGAAATCAAAGAAAATCCTTTATTCAAACATTTTCTTTATCCTTTCTTAAATCCAGAGAGTATTTGTATTTTTGGAGCTAATAATGAATTTCTCTCGACAATGGGAGCAATGCAGCTTAGGAATATAATTTTTGGTGGATTTCCAAAAAACAAGATTTTTCCCATACATCCAAAACTTAATGAAATTCAAGGCTTAAAAGCTTATAAAAAGGTTGTTGATTTGCCAGAAATCCCTCAACTAGCCTTAATTATTCTTCGTCCAAAAACAGTGCCTCAAGTTTTGGAGGAATGCGGACAAAAAGGCATAAAAAATGCAATTATAACATCTGGGGGTTTTAGAGAAGTAGGAAATGTTGATTTGAATAAAATATTAGCTCAGATAGCTGATGATTATGATATCAGATTTATTGGTCCTAATTGCCTTGGTGTGTATAATGCCTGGTATAAATATCCTGAATATAAAGAAATATCTTTAAATACCATGTGGATTTACGCAACGCCCGAAAGAGGGAATATTTCAGTAATAGCTCAATCCGGAACAGTTGCTTCCCATATTTTTTGGATATGCAGAGAGAAGGGTGTTAAAATTGGAAAATCAGTTTCAATTGGAAATGAAGATAATATCGATACAGTTGATTTCTTAGATTTTTTTAGTAAAGATCCCCAAACCAAGGTTATTGGAATCTATATTGAAGAAATAAAGAGGGGTAGGGAATTTATTGAGCTTGCAAAACGAGTTGTTCCAGAAAAACCGGTAATTGGGATTTATGCCGGAGGAACTGAAGCAGCGACGCGATCAATTATGGGTCATACTGGTGCTATCGCAGGAAACGATAAAATTTTTGAATCCGTATTTCAAGATACGGGAATTATCTCAACTATTTCTATAAAAGATTGGATGTATTATTTAAGAACTTTCTCGAGTGGAATTATTCCTAACGGAAATAGACTAGCTATAATCACTGATTCCGGTGGATGTGGTGCAATGATGGCTAAAGCCGCTGAAAAGTATGGTCTACAAGTCCCCGAATTTTCAGAGGAGTTAAAATTAAAACTAAAGAATTATGTGCCCGAAGTCGCAAATATTGATAACCCTTTGGATTTAACTTTTCAATTCAATCAATATAATTTATACATTAAAATTCCTAAACTAATAATTAAGTCAGGAGAAGTAGATGGAATTATATTGTATGCCGTATTTGGATTTGAGGAGATCTTAGATATTATAAAAAGTTCAGGGGGTAAAAGCTATGAAGAATTTGAGATTTCTAATGAAATGTTGAAAAATATTTATTTAAAACCAATTCAGCGACTTGCTAAAAAAGAACGGGTCCCAATTTTGTATATAGGACCCCAAGGGTATCAGAATCCATGGGTGAGAGAATTTCTCAAAGCCAATATTCCAGTCTTTGAACTATGGGATATGCCCGTGAAATGCTTTACAGCTTTAACTAAGTATTTAGATTTTAAGAAGTCCCTCCAAAAAAAACTTAAAAATGAATAACGTTGTTGTAAATTAATATAATAGAGAAATACTATGTCAAACCAAAAAATTGTCTTAATTGGCGCAGGGTCTCTACAATTTGGTCTATCGAGTGTAGGAAATATTCTAGAAAGTGAAGGTCTTTTAGGATCAACAATATGTCTGCATGATATTGACGAGACTGCACTTAATCTTACTTTCCAGGCTTGTAATGCAGCAATACAACATCATAGATTAGATTTCAATTTAGAGATGTCCACTGATAGAAAAGAAGCACTTAAGGATGCAACCTTTATTATCAATTCTATCGAGATTCCTCCCCGATTTGAACTAATGGACATTGATTTTAGAGTGCCTCAATATTATGGATGTAAACAAATATTAGGCGAAAATGGTGGTCCGGGCGGTTTATTTCATTCCCTACGTATTATTCCTCCAATATTAGATATATGCGAAGATATACATAAAATTTGTCCAACTGCTTTTCTGATAAACTTTTCTAATCCGATGACTAGAATCTGCTTGGCGATTCATAGAAAATACCCATCACTAAAATTTGTTGGATTATGTCACGAATATATTCATTTTAGTCCTATTATAAGACAGATACTAAATACACCATTATCGAACCTGGATATTAAAGCTGGAGGCTTTAATCATTTTGGAGTAATTTTAGATATAAAGTATAAAGATACCGGTATTGATGCATATCCAGATATTTTAAAAAACGGTCCTGAAGTATTAAGATCTATAACAACTGGCCCAGCATTAGATAACGGGTTTGATTTAATAGCATTTATTTTAGAGACGTATAATTATCTTCCTTATACACCCGACAGTCATTACGGTGAATATTTAGGGTGGGCTTGGGAAAAGGCTAACATCCATGCTGTACGCCAGTTTATGGTGGATTACGAGAATCTTTTACATGATCAATATATGAGAGCAAAAAAGTATATTGAAAAGGGAAAAGTATGGAAAGTAGTGAAATCAGATGAGGAGAGTGCGGTACCGATTATTGATGGAATTGTCAATGATCGCAACCTTCGAGAACCTTCTGTTAATATTCCAAATGACGGAATTATTACAAATGTAAGTCAAGATGCTATTGTTGAATGTCCAGTAATTATCAACAAGGATGGTGTTCACGGAATTAAACTTGGTGATTAACCTCACGGATTGGCGGCATTTTTACGTACTCAATATTCCATTCAAGATCTTGTGGTAGAAGCAATCTTACAGAAATCTAAAGATTTAGCGCTTCAAGCTTTATTAGCAGATCCGGTAATTGAAACCACTTGGCAAGCTAAAAAAATTCT
>SDNW01000180.1 GCA_004524725.1 Promethearchaeota archaeon | reverse complement strand
GATGAAAGTCGCTCAAGAGGAAGTGGTAGAGACACAAAAACCCACTACTTTTGTAAATTTTGGAGGTTCTTCTCCGGAAACAGTCTCAACCCCAAAATATACTTCAGGAGATGAATTATCAGATAATAAGGATACCCTCTATCAAGAATTAATTGCTCTTGAAGGAAGGAGATACTCATTGGAGAAAAACTTTAAAGAATTGGATACCCGCTATAATAAAGGATCAATCGCAGATTCTCAATATAAAAGTGAAGCAACTGATCTTAAAACTAAGTTAGGCGAAATAACGTCGCGAATTTATAAAATTAGAAGGATTATTTCGAGTTTATAAGCTAAGATAGTTTTAATCTTGTTTTATGATATAAGAAGGTGGAGAGCGTAATTTATGCTGCGCCTTTCGCATTAGATCCTTTACCCTCTTAACTTTATCTATATCTAACCCATCAAAATCGAGGTTATAATCGATTCTATATAAAATTTCATCAATAGTGTCATAAGATAAGCCAATCTCACCTTCATCTGTCTGACCGGGCCATAAACCGGGAGAAGGAGCCTTTTTTATTATATTATCGGGAATATTTAGAGTTTTAGCAAGAGCCTTTACCTCGGATTTATATAATAAACCTAATGGTTCAAAATCTACACCTCCATCCCCATATTTGGTAAAGTACCCTATAGCCATTTCTGCTCGATTTCCTGTGCCTGCTACAAGACATTGGGTTAAGCATTGGCAATAATAATATAAAGTCACCATCCTTAACCTTGCTTTTAGATTCGCTTTAGCAAGTGTATTGTTTTCATTCCCAATAGGCATATCTTTCAGAAATTCTTTATATTTTGGAGTTAAATCAATTAATTCATATTCAATTCCTAAATGGTCTACTACCATCTTTGCGTCTGCAATATCTGCAGAGATTGATTCACAGGGAAGTATCAATCCAAAAACATTTTGTTTTCCAAGAGCTTTCATACATAGCGCACCAGTAACAGAACTATCTATTCCACCGCTCATTCCCACAACTACTTTTGTAGCATTAGCAGCTTTTAAATAGCCACTAATCCAACTCTGAATATTTTTACTTAATTGAGGAATATCTAAATCTCGCATAATAAAATTTATTCTCCGTTCTATTAATAGTTCATTTTTACAGCTTATGCAATGCCAAGATTAAAATAAGAAGTCTAAAATTATTAAATTAAAAAAAATAGATTCATTATACTATAATTAAGTATTTACATGAATTTTAACGAATTGATGAAGCATGAGTGAAGAATTTAATGCTATTTTAGACTCGTCATTTAATAATGGAACCCCCATATGGCTTTATACTGATGATTATATTTTTGGGATGGTTCCGGTGGATGCAAGTGGGAATAGATGGAAGGAAGTTTCTTACACTTTCGCAGAAAAGGATGATCCACTTTATGTAACTGAACGAGATGCCAATTTATCGTTTCAATTTTTACTTGAAGAAGTTGAGAAGGGAGTCTCTTTTTATGTGGAGGATTTAAATGTCTTGTTAATTAAAGAATTTACGGATTCTCTTGAGGGAAAATCAGGACCAGAAAAGATTAATTCATTTATCTCAGAATTAATTCATAACTCTTCAAAATATTCAAGTGATTTACCTATTGTTAAAAATAAAGATCAACTTAGCGATTTAAAGAGTAGATTATAAATAACTTTGAAGTAAAAGTATCCGATTCTAAAAAATTTTAAATATATAAGTTTTTTCTTTGGGGATGCTTTTTCGTGAATTCCTCATCCACTTTTTTTGCCATTTGATAACCGATATTTGGCTCCCGCTCCTTTATTACTTTTTTTAAATAATCTCCATGTTCTTGGGAATACTTTTCTATTCCGGCAGCCATTATATTTTGATCTTTTTTGATGGGGACTATCATTCCAAATAGGCGTAGCATATCGTTAGGGGATAATTTCTTGCCCACTTTATCATCAATATCTTTATCAATATTTCTTACTACAGAACCCATAGTAATTGAGGAGTATGGATTTAACATTTTCGATTTTAACCAGTATGCATCGGGTTTTTTAGTAATAAAAGTATCTAAATTTCCCTCATTATCATTAGAACTTATGACTCTCCAGTCTTTCGAGTCTTTATCATATTCTTTTTTAATTTTTTTCATTACAGATTTTACTGGAGTAATTCCATGATAATCCTTTTCATTGTCCTTATTTACCATGTTTCCCAATATATAAAGTAAATTTAAACTTAAAAAGATAAAGAATATTATCAATAAAAATTTGAATTTGAATAACTTTAAAATTCCAATCGAAAATCTTATAAAGTAGATCAAATAAGGGTTCTAATTGAAATGAGTAAGAATGCAAGTACCAATCTCATTGATGAGCTATATTTAACAACAAAAGACAAAATTCACCAAAAAAATTTTGCTAATATTCAATCATGCTTAAATCAAATTGATAATGTAGAAGAAAAGTTTATCCAAACTTATACCAAAAAAAAGAAAGAGGGTGGATATTATACAGCAGAAGAGATTACTCAATTTATGATTTCCAAATCTTTAATATCATTGATAAATAAGCGATTTGATCCTCTTAAGATTACTACCTTAAAAGATTTAAAAAACTTAAGTCTAGAAAATAGGCAAAAAGTTATTTCTCTATTATCAAACATTACTGTTTGTGATCCTTCCTGCGGTTCGGGAGCATTCCTCGTAAACAGCGCTAAAATTATCGCAAATTTATTTATAAAGTTAAAGTATGAAACAGATGATTCTGAAATCATTGAAAAAATTATTGAAAACATTAACGGTTATGATCTCAATGAAAATGCAGTTAAATTATGCAGATTAAAATTATATAGATGGTTTTTTGAGCGTAAATCAAATGATCCTAAAATGAAATCAGTATTTCAATTAATTGAAGATAATATAAAAATAAAAGATTCGCTTACTCAGCCCATTTCACTAAAATTTGATATCATTATTGGAAATCCTCCTTATGGGAATATATTAGATCAACACCAAAAGGTTCATTTAAAGAAAACAGGAACATTTCATAAAGAAATTTATTGTGCATTTTTATTAAAAGCACTAGAATG
>SDNW01000179.1 GCA_004524725.1 Promethearchaeota archaeon | reverse complement strand
TTCTACGATACGCGGGATATGCCCATACTGATACTGATAATATGGTAAGTATTGAACCAAATCCAAGTTGAATACTGTCTACCCAGCCCATCGAGAAATATTGGAATCCATTCCAAATGAATATGAGATTCAAAACTAAAATACAAACGACTAGAAAAGATATGTACACATTCCCAACCTTGGGTATTCTCGGTATTTCATAGAGTTCTGCAAGCACAATCACAAAGAAAATTGCGAATAGTAAGAATACAAAGAATCCTAATTGAAATCTTGGGTATGTGAAAGCAGATTCATTTGAAGGTGCGATAAGAAGAGAAGAGTTATCCTGGGAAGCAAATGAAGTAGAGATACCTGGACTGATATCCCATACAATACGAAATTCACTAAAAGTGGGAGTAGCAGGTTTTGTGTCAATTTGGGAATATTGTATCCAGGGAAAAAGCACTCCCATGAAAAGAATAAGGAAACTTAGGATTCTGATATTTGACACTAATTTTCTATTCGCAATAAGTATGATACCACACATCATTATGAGTGAGCATGAAAAAATGAGCAATCTTCCTGGAGTTATTGATATTGCACCTATTGAAATTATACCTGGTGATATTACAAAAGTTATGTTTTGATTTTGTCCGACAGCAAGGTCTATGAGACTAGAAACATGTCCAGAAAATGAATCTGAATTACTTCCAATCCTCATGTCTACACTACGACCTGATGGTAGATATAGGGATGGAGAGTAGAGTAAGGAAACCTCGTAGTGATAATAGTCTACCCATAGATATAGCTCTGGAATTTCTTGACCTAGATCAATGTCCACACGTACGCATTTGATGCGCCATGTGAGACCTGCAGAGGTATTTGAAAGTGAGATAGTGCCCTTAAGATCCATATTCCAGCTCATCGATATATTATAATCTCCTGGTGGTAGAAGGATTAGTCTGTCAGGTCGCCCAAGATACATTACATACGATATTCCCAGAGGTATTGAATCAATTTGCACCATGGGGTCGATTTGACGACCTATCATTTTCATTGTCGGATTTGAGAATAAGCTCTCTCCATTTGTTCTTTGAATATCAATAACAACTGGATACAATACATCAATTGTTACAATATCTACCCAAAATCCAGTTATTTCAATATCTTCCCATGAGCAATTAGTTAGACGTATTCGTACATCTATCAATCTCAAGTATGAAGATTGATTACATGGGATTTCCAGGAAATGTTCCCTAGTTTGGAATTTTCCTATTGCTGTAGAATTCAAAATACTATAACCATATTCATACAATGATAGATTAACTGACTTTCCAAATGAAGCCACTGACATTCCAATGATAATCTTGGAAATATTTCTCAGACTGACGTAAAATCTAGTCGATGCACCATCTGAATCAATAAACCAGTGGTCAGTATTAACGGATGAGTAATTTACAATCCTCTCCACAGATTGTGGGGTGTATGATGAATATGCTATCTCAAGATCCTCGGGAGCATCAACATCTTCCCCATAAACTACTTCTATAGTTGGTGTTAGAAGAGCCGGTTCGAAAACCATTGTGCCACAAATTATGGCAAATAGAATCACAAGTATACCAGTTCCAAGTTTTTCTTTCAACTGAAATTCCGACAAGAAACACCCTCCTTTGTTACCTTCAGAATCAAAAGTAAAAATCTATCTATTTACTGGAATTGTATAACATTGAATTCTATGCTAGTCACACTCCTTCCCTCCCTTTTCTTTTTCCGAATTACCTTCGAGTTTATATGCGGCGAAAATATTCCAATTACTGTATATGAAGTACTAAGGAGAGTGATTGTTTGAATCAAGACGAGCTATTGGATGATATCGTCACACAGATAAGAAATGAACTTGACGAACAAGTTGACTTCATAGTTCTCTTTGGTTCTATGTCAACAGGAAATACCCATCCACAGAGTGATATTGATATTGGCGTTCAAGTAAGCAATCCGAAAAAGGAATTGCAGACAATCTTTGGTGATTTGCTTTCTCTCTTTGATTTCGTAGATAAGAATAATTCTCCGAAGATTGATGTTACTCTTCTTAATCTTGCAGATCTCACTCTTCAGTACAGAGTGGTTCGTGATGGTAAACTTCTATACACGAAGAATGACAAAGTTTGGCCCTTTTTTCAAGAGTACGTTCTCGTGAGGTATCCAGATTGGGAGTACTACATACAGAACTACTTGAAACAATCTCTAGGAGCGTGATCTCAATGGCTGTAGATCCTTTAATTGTGAAAGCACGACTAGATATCATTCTCGAACGAGTCACTCGTATCAAACACATTGAAACTATGACTCAAGAGCAATATTTGAAAGATGAGCTACTCCAAAGTGCAATAGAGAGGAATCTTCAGATTATCGCTCAAGCAATTATCGATATCTGTACTCATCTAATAGCGCACAATCACTGGGGTTCACCAAAATCATACGCAGGTGCTGTGACTATTATAGCTAATCACAAGGTCATTGATTCTACTCTTGCTGAACGGTTGATTCATCTAGTTAAATTGCGAAATGTCCTTGTTCACCTATATCTGAAAGTCGATCAAAAGATAGTCTACCAGAGTGCTAGATCAATAGTCAATGATGCAAAATTGTTTACAGATACTATTCTCAAATTTGTAGATTCAAGATGAAGTGACATTCATACCTTCAGATGAGGAGAAACGAGAAAGAAACCTTGCACAGCTTCAAGCGGTGAAATCATTCAGTCGTTTTTCTTGTGAAGAAAACCTGTTGTTTGGTCTAAGGTTATCATCAATTTCTCTGAACATATGCAGGAATTAGTTAAGAGAATAGTCTATGATGAGGAATACAACTGACTACATACCTTCTTTCACGAGTTCATCTTCGCACTCTTTTCCTTTGTCTTTCTTAAGCCACTATTTGAAGCAAGTCCAAAGTCAACGTTGCTTAATGCATAACATCTTAAGTAAACTCCCGCATCTTTGTGACACAGGCATAGCAACTATGCAAACCTTCTCAATCTGGTTTTATTGAGGATTAACGACCTTTCTGTATTTCCATACGAAGATTACCCTAGTTTTAATTGACCTGAATTCGC
>SDNW01000068.1 GCA_004524725.1 Promethearchaeota archaeon | reverse complement strand
TGCTACTTCCATTTCATATTGCTTGGCTAACTGGTTTTCGCGCTTTTTTGCTTCAATTTTATCAATCATCCCCCGAATCGGATCGGTGGGAAATTGAATTTCACTTAGGACTAATTCCGCTTGATGGTATAACTCAATCGATTGATCATATAATCCTTGGTTCAGCAACAATTCCGCTTTATCCATTAGCATAAATGCTTCTTCTTTTAGCTTCTCACCTTCCCGTATTAAATCTTCCCGTTTCTGAATCTCGATCTTCTTTGCCTTTAATCGCTTTTTTTCATTTTCAAGTTGTTCATAAATCTTAAGTTCAAATTGTCTATCCTCTTCCATCTTTTTAATCCTATTTTCGCGTTCTCTTCTCTTTCTCTGTTCAGTCTCAGCTTTTCGAGATTTAACTTTTTGGATCGAATCTTGTAAGAGTTTTAAATAGGATGAAGTCCAGCCTATAGTTTTTAATATGGAAATAGCCTCTTCATATAGCTCAAGTGCGTGTTCGAAATCTTCATTGCTAAGATACATATCAGCTTGTTCTATCAATTGAAATGCATTCTCTTCTTGCTTTTGAGTTTCTGCAGAAATTTTTTTCGCTTTTTCTAATTCGATCTTTTTTATCTCTAATTCCTTTTTTTCCCTTTCTCTTTCTTCTGCAATTGTTGCCATAAACTTTCGTGCTTCATGCTCTTCCTGTACTGATTGTTGGATGGCTTTTTGCTTCCAAATTTCTTTTTCTTTCTTTTTTGATTCAATCTTTTGGATGGATTCCAAAATTAAGGGAAGTTCCTCCTTCCATCCGATTTGAGCAAAAATTTTTGCAGCTTCGCGATAATCATTAATCGCCATTTCAAATTTGCCCAAAGATAAATAATTTTGTGCTTTATCGAGATAAGAAAATGCCTCCTCTTTTTTTGCTTCTTGTAGCTTACTCTCTTTCTCCCTTTCTTTTAAAAGTAATTGTCTCTGTTTATATTTGCGTTTTTCTACTTCCATAGCCTCTGCAATGGCTAATTTAAATTCCCTTTCCTTCCTTTCAGTCTCCAGCAATTTTTGCATTTCCTTTTGCTTCTCAAGTTCTTGCTGACGTTTTTTGTTTTGAATTTCAATGATTGCGGTTCCAATTAGTTCTACCTCATCATACCATTGAATTTCAGCAAAAATATTTGCCACCTTATTATATTGCTCTAAGACTTTTTCATAATTACCTTGTGCAAGATGTGATTCTGTTTGTTCGAGAATTTTAAATGCTTCCTTTCTTCTTTGTTCTCGATATTCTAATTCCTTTTTTTGTTCCTTTAAAATAATTTGTTTCTTTTTTAGCGCTTCTCTTTCTTGTGCAAGCTTTTTGGACATCTGCTCTTGAAATTTTTGGTCCTCTTTGTATTGTTGAATCGATTTTTCTAATTTCTTTTGTTTATTGAATTCTTGTTCACGCTTTCTATTCTCTAACTCATGTATGGCATCTTCAATTAAAGGAAGTTCATCATTCCATTGAATACCTGCGAAAATATTTCCTGCAGTTTGATATGCAACAATCGCATTATCGAACTCTCCTTGTAAAATGAACTTTTGAGCTTCATCTAATGCTTCAAATGCTGATTGTTTACGTTGCTCAATGTAGTTCATTTCTTCTTCTTTTAATTCAATTTTAATCTCTTTATCCTCAATCTTTTTCCGTTCAACTTGTAATTGTGAGAGAATTTTTTGCTGGAAGCTTAGTTCTTCATTTTTCTTAACTTCTTCTTTAAGCTTTTCTTTATATTCCTTTTCCTTCTGTTGCTCTTTAAGATTTTTAACGGTGTTGATGGTAGTTTTGATAGTATCAGTATATGATTCCCATCCTGAACCTAAAGTACCTAAAAGTTCTAAAGCTACATAATATTCCTTAATTGCGGCATTATAATCTTTTTCTTCTTGTAACATCTTATCGGCTTTTCCTAAAACGGAAAAGAATTCTTGCTCTCTTTTTTGCTGTTCTCGTTTCTCATTTTCATAAATCATTCGTTTAGATTCCATGTCTTTACTCGTCTCTACATATTGATCAATCTCCTTCATGAATACCGTATTTTGAATCCTTTCTGTCTCTTGTTCTCGTTTTGTCTTTATTTGTTGCAAATCAACTTCTGTTTGTTGTTTTTCTTTAATATCCTTAATAAAATTTATGAGTGGTTGAATATAAGAATCCCATTCAATCTTTTGGAAGAGTTCAATAGCGGATTGAAATTTAAGTATTGCTTTTTCATATTTTTTTTCACGTTCCAATTTTTTACCCATTTCTATGAGATTAAACGCTTCGTTTTGAATTTGATCTTCATCAAGTATAACTTTAGCAGGTTTATAAGAAGCTGTTGATGCTTTAGGTCTTATTGGCTCAGCAAGGGGAGCCTTTGGCATCCTCTCAATTTCTAATTTTTGTCTCTTTAATCTTTCAACAATATTTAGAATGCTAGTTATCTGATCCTGCCATCCTATTGATTTTAACAACTCTATTGCTTTACCATAGCTTTCTATTGCTTTATCGAGCTTTCCATCTCGTTCATAGAACTTTGCATTATCAATGAATGTGAAAGCGTCATTTTGGATTTGCTCTTCTTGTTGTTTGAGTTCTGTGTACTTTTGAATTTTCTCTGCTTGGTGAGGATCCTTTTTCCTCCCGAATGCATCAGTAATCTGGGGTTGGACTTCTCCTTCAGCAACAAACTGTTGTTCTGGTTCTGGAGGAGAAACCTCTTGCTTTCTTTGAGTTATTTGACGATTTAGTTCTTTCTCTTTTAATTGTGAAATCTTTAACTTTAAATTTTGTATTTGAGATTCCATCCATCCAGCTTTAGTCAATAATTTTATAGCACTTTCATACTGTTGGATTGCATTCTCATATAATCCTTTTGCTTCCGACTTGCTTGCTCCATCTAATATTGCAAAAGCTTCTTCTTGAAGCCTATCGATCTCAGCATCTTTTTGAGTTTTTTGATACAATATTTGTTCTTTCTGATATTGTTTTAATTCTTCGATGCGGGAGTAAATATCGCTTACTCTTTCGATCATTAACCCACTATTCTTTAAATAATCTGCTGCTTCTTGATAAAACTCTGTTGCTCTTTTGATATCTCCATTCTCTTCTAAATTTTGTGCCTCTCCTAACAATTTTAATGCTTTTTGAGCGAACTCTTCTTTATTTTGCATCCTAAAGTAACCTCATACCGAATTTAAGATAATCTTATAACCTTCTAGTTGGATAAAACTACATTATTCTTACATTTAATGAAACCGATTTCTTAATTAAAGTTTTTATATTTTATTACTTACTGTTATTGTAAAATTATACTTGCCTAAAACATGGGTTAAACATGGGTAATAAAGATACAAAAGTTATAGTAGATTTTGAACCATTATCTCGTAGGGCATTCATTTCCCCCGATAAAAACTTTTATCAACTCTTAATTAATTCTGGAATATACATTCGATCTCTATGCGGAGGTCATGGAAGTTGCGGAAAATGCAAAATTCTCTTCCAAAAAGGCCAAGATGCTCTAACTTCCCCTACCCAACTGGAATCAACCACATTTTCGGAAGAGGAGTTAAAAAAAGGATGGCGATTAGCCTGTCAAACGCGCGTTCGCGATGAAAGTATTGCAGCTCTCAAAGATCAAAAACCACCCCATTTTAGAGTGTTTTTACCTGAGGAACTTCTTTTTGAAGATTTTAAAATTCTTATTTCTGGAATGAATAAAGGGGTGCAATTACAACCAAATAGTCAAAAATATTTCCTTCAGGTGGAAAAACCTCAATTAGATAAACCTTTTTCTGACCTTGATCGAATTAAAGATGCCTTAAGAAAAATCAGCAATTTTAATGAGGACTCCTCCTTTACTATCGATTATAACGCTTTAGCCAAATTGCCAAACGCACTTAGGAAAAAAAATCATGAGATCACAATAACCTTATTAGATAACCACATCATTATTGATTGTGAATCGGGTAATACGCTAGATGCGAATTTTGGAATTGCCATTGATATTGGTACAACCACTATCGTTGCATACCTTATCAATCTCAACGAAGGTAAGATCTATGCTACCGCATCTTGTTTAAACCCCCAAACTGCCTTCGGAGAGGATGTAGTTTCACGTATTACCTATGTTAGTGCAAATCAAAATGGACTCGATCAACTCAATTTAACTTTAATGAATGCACTAAATAATCTTATTATAAAAGTGTGTAGGAAAGCAAAAATCGATGCGTCCCATATCTATGAGGCATCAATAGTTGGAAATTCTGTTATGCATCACCTTTTTCTAAAAATTACTCCTAAATTTATCGGTTTAAGCCCCTATATTCCCGTGCTTCAGCAGAGTATGAATATCCGAGCTGAAAGATTAAACCTTGAGATCTCCAAACAAGGAAATGTGTTTGTATTGCCGCTTATTGCGGGCTATGTGGGAGCAGATACTATTGGAGTTATACTGTCCTCAGAAATCGATGAAGAAGAAGATTTAACTTTAGCCATTGATGTAGGAACCAATGGAGAGCTTGTGATCGGAAATAAGAAAGTATTGGCGACGGGGTCTTGCGCGGCGGGATCAGCTTTGGAGGGTGCTCATATTACTCATGGAATGCGAGCTGCTGCTGGAGCGATTGATAGAATTACTATTGATCCTAAAACATTGGAAGTATCTTATACTACCATTAAAAGCAAACCGCCCATAGGTATTTGTGGGTCAGGATTAATCGATTGTGTCGCTGAAATGTTAAAAGCAAAGATTATCTTAAGAAATGGTAACTTTAATAAATCCTTACTTAAGGATACCAAACTCATAAAAACAAATGAGAATATTGAATTTCTATTAACAGATCCATCAGATACAGTAATAAATCACCCGATTACCATTTCACAGAAGGATATTCGAGAGATACAGATGGCAAAAGGTGCTTTTTTCTCTGGTACACGGATGATTATGCAATATCTTGATCGTAGACACAATGTTAAGGATAATATATCTCAGATATTTCTTGCGGGTGCATTTGGGAACTATATCAATAAAGAAAACGCCAAATTCATCGGTATGATCCCCGATATTCCAAATGAATTCATATTTCAGATTGGAAACGCCGCAGGGATAGGTGCTCAGAATGCTTTATTGGATACCGATCTACGTAAAAAAGCCGATACCTTATTACAACGTACTCATTATGTCGAAATTGCCGTGGAAGAGAATTTTCAAAAAGAGTTTGCTCAAGCAATGTATTTTCCTCATATGAATTTAAACCTTTTTCCAAGTTTAGAAGAATATAAGCATATACCAAAACGATAATAGTAAATCACCTTCTCGTTCCATGGGATGTAAAGAAAATACCCGTTACTTTTCTTAAGTATTAATAGGTTATTTACAAAAATAGCGAGCTTGGACACAAAGGTTTGTATTATATCCCTTTTTTTGTAAAAGTATTTAAGAAATAAATATATTAAATTTTTAAAAAGAATTAAATAAATTATATACAATAAAATAATATACAACTAAATTTTTTATTGATCATAAGACTATTTATCAAGGTAGAAGTACCCTATGTCAAGTTTTAAATTAAAAGTTTTGCTCACTGGTGCCGCTGCGGTCGGAAAAACAAGCTTAGTTCAACGATTTATCAAGAATCGATTTGCCGCAAATTATAAACTCACGGTAGGCGTAGATATCCTCACCAAGGATGTAGAATTTCGACCCAGCGAAATTGCCACGCTTTCTATCTGGGACATCGGTGGACAACAAAGATTCGAGTTTATCCGATCGACCTTCTATAAGGGTGCTGCAGGAGCTTTATTGGTGTTTGATTTGACACGCGAACAAACTTATACTGAAACACGAAAATGGCTCACCGAGATACGCCAATTTGCTGGAGAAAATATTCCTTTCGTACTTATCGGTAATAAAGTAGATTTGATTGAGGATGTTGGTATAGTAATAGATAGAAAGGAAGCAGAGGCTTTTGCGAAGAAAGAGGGTAGTATCTATATTGAAACCTCAGCAAAAACAGGCATCCATGTGGATGAGGCTTTTTCGGAGCTGACAAGACGAATAATTGATTCTCGCACTCCGTAATTGGTATCTCATATAACCTTTATATCTGTATTCTACTTATAATGATCGGATAGTATGCTATTTTGTTAATTCGCGTTATCTTCGCATTTTGAGGAGGCAAATTCTTCGCATAAATCATCATGAAGGACTGTTACCGCATCCATTAACTGCTCTTTTTGAATTACAATCGAAAAATTAATTTCATCTGTGCTTTGAGATAGCGCTTTTACATTGATATCTCTTTTTGCAAATGCCTGAAATATTCTTACCTTTGTTTGGTTATCTAATATCTTTGCACCTGTGATATTAATGATTGCTACTTCCTCAAATTTAATCTCAAAAAACTCCGAAAAATATTCTGAATTTTTCAATGAATTAATAGCTATGTCGGCATCATCCTTTTTTACAATAAATGAGGTACTAATTTCAGTGGCACTTTGGGCAACTAACGAGACGCTTATATTACTCTTACTAATTACTTTAAAAATCTTGGCTAAAATTCCGGGCATATCAACCAAACTGCCCGAAGTGATGGTAATGATAATCCCATCTTGAACCGTAGAAATACCCTTGATCTGATCCCTGTCTGATTTAGGCGAAACTGTCGTAAAATTATCTTGCTCAGTGGGTTTATTGAAATTACGGATTTCCAAAGGGATATTGAGCTTTTCAATCGCTTCTAAACATTTTGGATGGAGTACTTTTGCCCCAAAATTGGCGATGTGTTTCGCCTCATCATAATCTAAATACTTTATAAGAGATGATTGAGGTACAAACTCAGGATCGATAGCCAAAATCCCATCCACATCTTTCCATAAAATAACTTTAATCTGTTGATGAATCCCAATTTGTGATAACGCACGTGCTAAAATCGTTGCTGTATAGTCGGAACCACCCCGTCCTAAAGTAGTAGTATATCCTATTTTATTCCGTCCAATAAACCCCGTAATACAGATAATTAAATTTTTATTTGGTTTTTCTAAAATGGGCGCTATTTGGTTCCTCATACGCGAAGTAGTTAAATCAAAATAGGGATACGCATTAGTATATTCATCATTGGTGATAATTATTTCATTAGCGGGTATATAAATGGAATCATAGCCCTTACTGAGTAAAAATTGGTTCAAAATAAATGTTGATAAAATCTCTCCAAAACTGATAACTTTGTCCTGATAGTAAGGCTCAAAGCCAAATTCTTGGATGTCGGCCAATACATTTTCTAAAATGCTTAAATTTTCATCAACCCAGTCCTTTGCTGCAAGGTAGAACTCACTTTCTTCTTGAAATATTTGTTCGATGATATCGAAATGTCGTTTTTCTAATAAAGCCATATGGCTATCAATATCTAGTGCGTTTTCTGCGGCTTTAGCCATTTTTAAGAGTAAATCAGTCACTCCATTAAACGCCGAGGCTACATAAATCTTTTGGTCACTCTGGTAATGTTCCGTGATACTTATGATTTTGTTGAAAGCGTGATTATTGATTAAACAACTTCCTCCAAATTTCATAATAATAAGAGTAATAACTTACACCTCAATTGAATTTTAAACGTAAAACTTTAAAGTGATTTAAAGATTTATTGTATAAATATTTTTTACCTTAATTTGGTTAACAACAATTTAAGGTTAATAAAAACAGTTATTTTAGCATCTCTTCGATATCTTTAATTTGTTCATTAATACTTTTTTCTATTTTTTCAAGCTTGCCTTTCTTTTCCTCGAGTTCTCCGGGAGTGATTTCTCCTGTCAGTTCCTTCATATCTAAATCTAGTGCCATTTTTGAGATGTTTGCCTTTTTTACTTTTAAATCCATTAAAGATTTTTCAAGTTCGGCTTTTTGCTGGGAATCTACTCTCACTTTTTCTGGTTGAGGTACATCTATTTGAGGTGGAGTCTCTTTAGAAACCTCTGGGGTAGGTGTCGGCTCAGAGGGAATAGGGCTAGGTTTACTTATTGGATTCACGGGCGTGGATGCTTCTGAGGGTGTTGGAATCTGTTTTGGAGGTGGCTGAACTTCTGGTGCTGTTGGTTTTGGTGGACTTGGAGTTGAGGGTGAAACAGGAGTTTTTGATGCTGGCAATATTTTTGACCAATCCTTTTTAGCTAATTCTGGCTCTTTTGGAGTCGTTTTGTTAGGTTGCATTCCCTGGGCTTTCGGTGGGATAAATGATTTTGGTTTTATCAAATTGACAGGATTTATTGGAACGGGAGTTTTTCCTTTTTCTGGATTGCTGACATGAGCATAGGGGGAAGTTTTTAATTTATGTTTTGCATCTTTAGGAACTTCGGTGACTGTTTTCGGGCGTTGTTTAACCATAAAATCCTGGGGATTTAGCTCTAATCCCAACTTTTGAGGGGCTACAGTCGGTTCTACTTGCTCTTTCGCATCATTGCTTTCCTTGATAGCGATGTCAATTTTCTTGAAAGTGCTATCTTTGACTAACGAGATCGGTTCCTCAAGCGTTTCTGGAGGTGAAGATGTAGACTCTTCTATTTTAGTTTCCTTTGCAGGTGCTGCTTCAGTTTCGACTTTAGGGGTTGTTTTCGTTGGAGGCGGTGGGGGAACAGGGACTTTTACAGGTTTAAGTGTGGGAACTGCTTTTTCTTCCTTGACTTCCTTTTTCTCAGAAATGACGGGTTCTTTTTCTTTAGCAGGTGGCTGAGATGCCTCCTTTTCTACTTCCAATTTCTCTTTGACTTTAGGTTTTTCTTCTGCGTTAATCATTTGTTCTATTTTAACCTCTTCTTCCTTAGGTTCAGCGGGAATTGAGCTTACTTTTTCTAACATGGAACGGATTTTTTGTCCTTTTTCATAAAATTCCCGTCCTAAGGAATCATCTCCTAATTCTAAGCATAGATCGCTTATTTTTTCAAAAAGTGATGCAGATTTTTCAAACTCTGCATTCTCTAAAGCTTGTGTAGCTTCTTCTATATAAGTATCCCTTTCTAATAAAGGTTTGAGAAGAGGAGAAACTTCGGCACTCATTTCCAATATATCTGCTACAATTTGAATCATTCTATCACGATTATCGGGATTTTTGGCAATCATAGAATAGGTTTTCAATCCTAAGATCTTTTCGATTTGCTCTGGTTTCATTGATTCATCTAAATCTTGTTTATTACCGATAATTGCCGTATGTGCATTAGGAGCTTGTTCTTTAATCAATTCTAAGAAAAATTTGCTTTTTTCGACATTCTCTAAGGAGGAATCGGTAATTAAAAGGACTGCATCACTTCCTTTTATAAAATTATTCCAAAGATAGCTAAACTGTTCTTGTCCTGCAAAATCCCAAAGGTGAAAATGTAATTTGCCAATCTTAATAGTAGCAATATCTCCCGTAATAGTTGGGATATGTTGCATAGGAATTTCCTCTGCTTTGATCAAACGGGTAATAGTTGTTTTTCCAACTCCGGAAAAACCAACCAAAGAAATTTTTGGACGTAAATTGCGATGAATAGAATCAATAGTGGGGTCAAAAACTTCAAAAGTTTTAGAGTCATGCTTATGTTGAATAATATCTTCAAATAAATTCAAAAATTCCTTTTTACATTTGGTTAACTCTTTTTTAATATTATCAAAATTATCCGTAAGTCCAGTTACAAATAAAAACATCAACCCGTAATCCTTCACAGAGATATAGGAGATGCGATATTTATAATAATCATGATATTCTACTTTATTTCCCCCCTTACTAAAAGCATCTTGCATTAAATCCTTGATTAAGGAATCGAATACCTCGGGTTTTAATGCTTTCCCAAAATGCCGATAATAGAGTAACTCATTCCCTTTATAGATATATACTTGCCGTAAAATAATACCTCAACCTGTTTTTGTTCTAATTAGAAATATATTTCACTAAATCCTTTATGATGGAATATTTCTTCTCTTTTTCTTTTTCTTCTTTTAAAGTATCTTGAATTTTTCCAATTTCTTTGGAAAAGTCAAATATCGAGAATTCCTTTATCTCAATATCCTTTGTGCTTTCACTGAGCTTCTTTAAAAACACGCTAATACTTGGCATCAATTTCGCTAGATTTACATCTAAATCTACTTTTGAAATAAGAATTAATTCTTCATTAAATGTAAACAGATAATTATATTCTTGCGCTTCGATAGCAAACGAGTTTATGCGATTTAGATTGAGTTCTTTTGCGATATTTTTCGAATTGGATATGAGTGAGAGAATCCTCTGAGGAATTACCTTTCCTTTCGCAAATTCTTTAATTTTTGATCCTAATACTATCCCATAACGATTTGCAATCGCACATTCGGAATTAAGTTCTTTCTTTAATTGGGAGATTATCTCATCATAATTTATTTGACTCATATATGATTCAAATAGTCTTTTTGCATAAATAATAATATCTACGATATTTATATTTATTTAAATATAAATCGCATGCTTTAAGATAAAACAACTGCTTTACACGATTAACGTTGAGCCTTTATAAATCGCATTTTACGGAAAAAGAATCGGATATCACGATAATTTCAGAATCAAAAAACGCTATTAATGCCGCAAAACAAGAATTTTTAACAAACCGGGTTGTTTTAGAAAAGTATGTTCGTACCCATCAAGAATTTCAAACCAGTTTTTCACCAATAAAAGTAGAGAGCGAATCACGAATCATAACTCTGATGGCAGAAGGGGCTCAAATCTGTGATGTTGGACCTATGGCTACAGTCGCGGGAGCACTAGCCGATCTTATGCTCAAGGCAATGAAAACCCAGTCGATCTTAAATCCAGTTCCCGCAAAAATCGCCTTAGTTGAAAATGGGGGAGAAATTGCCGTCGACTCCGAGAAACCCATGAAAGTTGCTCTTTATGCGGGGGAGAACAAATTACGACTTAACATCGGCTTTTTAATCGAAAAAGACAATTGCCCAATGGGAATTGCCTCCAGTTCTGCGAAGATAGGTCATGCGGTCAGTCTAGGCCAATCGGATGTGGTCACTGTGTTTGCGAAAAACGCTACTATTGCCGATGGCGCAGCGACTAAAATCGGGAATTTGGTCAAGGGATACGATATCGAACAATCGATCCAAAAGGCGTTAGAAAAAATTGATGACATTGAAGGGGTTCTAGGGGCTTTTATATGTAGAGAAGATAAAATCGGCTATGCAGGGAAGATTCCGAAGATATTTCATATAACTGGAGAAAAAGATACGATATTACATAATAAATTTGCTCCGTCTGACTCTGAGGGATTTGAGGTAATCAAATAACCCAATAATATGGAATATCTATGCCATTTTCACTCTTACAAGACGCTATGCGATTAAGATAGTCCATATAATAATAACTTGCCATTTCTTCAGCGGTTAATCGTTCAAATACCTCCCAAGTCCCAAAAACCAAGTAATTATCGTCTAATATCAAATAAATATCGGTTTCTAATTCTGATTTTAATAGTTGCAATTTATTTGTCCCATTTTCATAGAAATGATCTTCTGGTTTGAAATACCCTAATGGATTTTGATTAAAGTCATAAAGATCCGATGTTAGAAGACTTTTATTGTTCTGCTCATACGGGAAATCAAAATAATACAAAACATACGGCCATCCAAATTCACAAATTATAAAATTCTTATCATCTGTAAATGTTGAATACCAATACACGGCGGTTACCTCTCGATCATAAAGACTGTACTCAATTCCATCGACGTCGATTAATAAATCAGAATATTGAGCGAAAAATGAAAATGAGACCACGAAAAGGACGAAAAATTTCATCTTAAAGAGATGGATTGATTTGAGTTTAAGTATCTTATATAAATATGCCATAAACCCTATTATTAATATAGGAGAGAAGAGAAGCAAAATTCGCCCTGACCAAAATTCATTCAATACTAATACGTCAAGAGAAAAAGCGCCTAAGTAGATAATACTAAGCCCTAATAGCCATAAATAGAGCGGTTTTCCTCGCGGTTTCTTCTGAAATAGTACTAATCCCCAATAACAAAAAATGGCAAAGATTAAGGTTTCAATTAATATAAAAATTTTTGAGAAATACATATCAAGGAAAAAAACGTTTAAGTACCAAAAGACTCCAACTAAAATTACAATAAAGGAATAAAGGATAGGGAAAATATATTTATCTTCAAAGCTCTTGTAATACTTATACTTTTTACCCGTAATTATTAACTTAAAACGTCCTTCTGAAAAATCAATACCTCTTCTTAAATATAAAACCAAAAATACTCCTGCGCTAACTCCCAGTACTAAAACATACCACGGGAGGCTTAAAAAATCAAACAGCCGCCAATGACGACTAATATCCGTCATATCATAAAATACTAAAAATAGGATTAATAACACAGCCAAAACTGAAAAATCTATTCCTCTCCGATAATTTTTGACGAAATAGAGAAGATAAATGAAGGAAAATGATACGATAAAGATCATAGCAATCAAGGAATGGGTAAAAATCGCACTGATTCCAAGAAAAACTATTAATACGTAGGTAAATGGAAGATTAGAAAAGAGTGAATCTTTATTTGGTGGTTTCTCTTTAATGAGACTTTGTAGACGCACATATAACAGAAAGAAAATTTCTAATGAGAGAATAGTTGCAAGGCTTGTTGGCCAAAACTCATACATCATAACACTAAAACCTAAGGAAGAACTCTCCAATAGAAATACTCCAAAAATCGCAATATTTCGATTTTTAAAAATTCTCATCAAGAGATTATAAAAAATTAGCGCCGATACGAAGTATGTATAAAAAAGAAAATATTTTCCAATCAAAATCACATTGATGTTTGAAAAAAGATTAATAACTGCCCCAAAAATATGTAATCCTAAAGCCCCAAAATATTGGTTTACCGGCAAAAAGTTGAGTTTAGCAATCCAGTCCATTAAAAATACATGGTACATTGCATCCGTACCATAAAAATAGCTAAACCGGATAGAATGCAGCACTGACAGTAAAATTAGAAAAATAATACATAGAAGCGCAGTTAAGGGAATCCTCTTTTTAAT
>SDNW01000005.1 GCA_004524725.1 Promethearchaeota archaeon | reverse complement strand
TTGAGATTCCTAATTTTTTGAAGTAGCTGCGTATTTTCATCCTTTTTTTCTCGCTGAACTCTATTAAATTTAGATAATTGGCGATCTCCGATTAGTCTAATATAATATCTATTTTGATTCGGTTGATAGTATGGGAAAAGATCTTCTAAATAGGAAGTCCCAATAATTATTCTTTCACCATCACTAATTTGATTCAATATATCCGCTTTAAACCATGAATTATGGCGTAATTCGATCACATAGATATGCTCGGGAGGTGACTGTCTGATTAGATTATTGATTTGATCAAGATGTTTTTGACTGTAATTCACCCCTGGAGGAAACTGAAATAAGTAAGCATGGATTTTCTCTTTCAATGGTTCCATGTGATTGAAGAATTGAGTTAACAAGTAATCAATATCGGGATTGCTTAGTTTATGTGTAATATCTTGCCACATTTTAATAATGAATAGAAAATCTGGTGGCACCCGTTCATACCAACCTTTCACAGTCGCTTTTGTGGGTAGGTTGTAGAAGGTGGTATTGATTTCGATAATATTAAAAAATTTCGAGTAATATGGTAAATAGTTGTGAGGCTCTAATTCATAGGGGTAAAATACTCCTTTCCAATCTTCATATAACCAGCCTGCACACCCAATATAAATCGTAGGCATCCTTACCCATATCTCATATTTTAAATACGAAAAGAATTATGATTATTGTAGTAAGACTTATAAAAAAAATAACGCACTTTAAAAAATAAGGTAAATGTAATTTATCACATTTGAAAGTGAGATTTAAAAATAATTAGGTTGTAATAATACATATTTTAAGACAAAATGAATATGTGATCGAAGTGATTGATTGGGAGAAGGCAGAAGAGAGACCCGATAAGAGTCAAAAAGTTGAGGGAAGAGCTTTATTAGACCTTCGAGCTAAAATTAATGGTCTTGAGAGGCAATTAGCAAAAACTAAAACAGATGTAAGAATTCTTAAGGATGATTTAGATGAAACAAAGAAAAAGCTGTCGGGAAGAGAAAAAAGCTTGGTAAAAATAACTGAAAAATTCGCATCTGCCAAAAAAAGCTTAGATAACATTGCTGAAGAGAAATTAAACGTGGATATTGAATTAACCAAATTAAAACCAAAGGTGACCGACTTTAAAGATGACTTATCAATTGCTAAAGCTAAAATTACTGAAATAGAAAGAGAGGTAAAATTTCTCGAGGAGAAAAAAGAGGAATTAGAGCAAAAACTTATTTTTAAGGATAAAACAGTTACCAATCATAAAAACGAGTTAGAAAAGTCGAATGAGGTAATTAACAATTTAAAAGAACAAATAACAAAAGATCAAAGTAAGAATGATGATTTACTAAAAAGAATAGATTTGCTAGAACGCCAATTAAGAGAAGTTGAATCTGCCCCAGAGATATTGGAAAAAATCAGAGAAAAGATGGTTCATAAAGGCTTCCTTTCAGACAAAGAGTTAGAACAAATATTAGAGGAATTTGAATAAGTCGATTTAGCTAAATACTTATTCACCACTCTCTTGAAATAACAAATGAAAAAATCAATATTTTGACTTGAAAAAAATAAATATATTGCAACATAACATATTTATTATAATTTAACAATCAACAAAAAATAGATTTTTATTTATAGAAACCCAAAAGAAGTGAATAAAATTGAGTATAGATTGGCAAAGAGCCCAAGAGCGACCTGATAAAGCTCAGAAAGTAGAGGGTCGCTTCTTATTAGATTTTAGAACAAAGATTAATAATTTTGAACAGCAAATTAAGGCAAAAGACGGTAAGATTGAAAGATTGAACAATGAATTGAACGAAACAAAGGAAAAGTTAAAAGAAACTGAAAAAGATTTATCAGAAACTAAGGAGAAACTCTCATCAGCTAATTCGGAATTAAATGAAGAAAAAGAAAAGAATCAAAAATTAGATTCAACCAAATCGAATCTAGAAGGAAAATTAAAAGCGGCTGAGGATAAAGCCTCAAGCTTGGAAAACGAACTGGAATCATTAAAAGATTTAGAACCGAAATTGGATCAGATTAAAGAGGACTTAGAACAAAAAGAAAGAGAGTTGGAAGGTGTAAAGAAAGACCTTCAACAAACGATATCCGATAAATACATTGAAATTGAAAGCTTAAAAAACGATTTTAACGAAGAGATTAAAACAAATCAGATGGATATTGGGAGCTTAAAAAGTGATATTGAAGCTAAAGCGAATGAAATTGAAGCCTTAAAGTTAAAGATTAAATCTCTAGAAGATTTCATCGAAGAAGCGAAGGGAGCACCTCAAATTATTGAAGAAATTAGGGATGTAATGGTTCATAAAGGATTTCTTTCCGACAAAGAGCTAGAGGATTTGCTGGAAAAACATTTAAATAAATAAAATCTTATCTTTTTATTTTATCATTAAACTAATTATGTATTCATGATAGTTTAAGAAGTATCAAACATTAATTTATTTTGATTTCTAAATGTCATATTCAATTCTTTTGCAAACCTTAACACTTGAGGAGTTTTATGGTCTATTTTTAAAACTATTAGTATCGTTTTTTTGTGGCTTTGTAATTGGAATTGAACGAACAAGAGTCTCAGCACAGTATGGCGCGAGAGATCATATATTTTTTTCTATGATTGCGACTTCGCTAATAATATTATATGAAACATTCCTGCCCTCTCAAGAAGGTTTTGTCTTGATTGTTATTACTCTAAGTGGAATGATAATCTTTTTATTGATAGGGAGCATATATCGTCTTTTCAAGGAAAATGATCCAGGATATACTACAACTCTATCGATGTTATTAGCCATAATAGTTGGAATTTTATGTTTTTACAATGAATATCTTGCTATCGTAATTTCAGTATTCTTCCTAATTATTCTTTCGACTAAAAAACAATTTAATAAAATACGATCCCTGCAAGATATCGAATGGCGAGGGACTATTGAATTTATAGCTATAATCGTTTTGCTTTATATTTTAATACCTGATAACCTTGAATTATTGTCTATCCAAATAAAACCAATCATAACTATCTTTATCATTATTTTGGCGATAAAATATTTTAGTTACTTCATTTTAAAAAGCTCATTAGAAAAGAACTTATATTATATCTCATTTTTAGGGGGTTTTGCTCATAGTGAAGCGACAACAACAGAATTAGCACAAGTTGGTGCCTCCTCTTCATCAATTTGGTTAGTTATTCAGACAATGTTGGTAAGAATGATAATTGTTTTATTAATAACCCCTTCACTCCTATATTATGCTCTGTATCCAATCTTAATTACGGTCATTATTGGATTGAGTGGTTCATTTTTAATCTTAAGAAAAAAGGAGACCAGATTAGATTTTGAAAAGATCAAAAACCCTCTCTCTATAAAAAGTGCTTTAATTTTTGCGGGAACTTATTTTATTGCTGTAATCATTACAATTTTATTGAAGTTTGTTGATTTAAATATAGTTTTATATTTTATTATTGTATTTTGTATAGGATTCCTATCGGGGGGAGCCTCTTCTTTATTCGTTGCTACTTCTTACGTTGAAGGATTAATTAACGAAGGGAATGCATTAATCATGTTATCAATAGGGCTTTCAGCGGCAATTTTAAATAAGTTGTTTTACTCAACAAGAAGTTTAAAAAAAGAAAAAAATAAACATATCTATGCGCTTCATCTAATATTTTATATTTCAATCACCATTAGTATTTTGGTTTCTGCTACGGTTCTCACGATCTATTTCTTTAATTTGGCAATTTTTTAAATATTTTTTAGTATCAGGGGATTTAATGGTAAATTTAAACTGGGAAAAAAAAGGATTTAATCAAATTGAATTAAATGAGAAGATGAAATCTTTAGCTGAAAAAATTCAAACTTTGGAAAAAATTTCCCCAAAAAATAAAATCTCAGAATCTTGGAGCAATATCTTATTTTGGGGAGATAATTTATCATTTCTGATATATTTACTTAACAATTTCCAAGAAAAAATAGATTTAATCTATGTTGATCCTCCATTTTTTACAGGTGAGAATTTTTATATTGATATTTCGAAAAATGGGCAAAACTATGATTCGATTGCTTATTTTGATCATTGGGATAATGATTTAGATTCCTATTTACAGATGCTCTATGAAAGAATTAGATTATTTAGAAATTTATTATCTAAAAAAGGTTTGTTATTCGTTCATTTAGATTGGCATATCGTTCATTATGTTAAATTGATAATGGATGAAGTTTTTGGCAAAAAAAGATTTGTTAATAGTATTGTCTGGTACTATTATAATAAGTATTCTGCGGGAAAGATGAATCTTCCTCGGGCTCACGACGATATCTTAGTGTATTCAAAAACAAATGATTATACCTTTAATGAAATACGAATTCCCAGAGAAAAACCCAGAAAACAACTAAAAAGAAAAATGGTGAATGGTGTCCTTAAGAATGTAAAGGATGATCAAGGACATGTGATATATAGAACGGTTACCGATAAGAAACTCGACGATGTTTGGAAAATTCCATGCTTACAACCCGCATCGAAACAATGGACTGGTTTTCCTAATCAAAAACATCATAAATTGTTGGAACGGATCATTCGATTAGGCAGTAATAAAAATGATTTGATCGCAGATTTTTTTTGCGGCTCAGGTACGACTCTTTTTGCTGCTGAGAAATTAGAGCGACGATGGATTGGATGTGATGCTTCGGAATATGCAATTTATCTCACTCGCAAACGTCTTTTATCCTTGATTGAAAAAAAGACCCAAAATAAAGAATCATATCATCGTTTTGAAATTAAAGCTATTATCGATGATAATAAAAGGGCACTATTAGATTCTAATTTCTATGAAAAAGATTTGAAAATTAAAAGAAAAAAATAATATTCTTAGAATCGGATAATATTCCAGCTAAGATAAGTTGTTAGAGCTTCATTAACTATTTCAGAAACTTGGCTAAGAGAAGCAGCAACATGATGAGCAAAACCTTCACGACATAACGTTTTAAGAATAGCTTGTAGATTAGGTATTTCAACTACTCCATAACCACCAAATGTGTCCAAAGGATCATCAGTGTAATTTCCCTCCACAAGCAGTCCTTTCATGTCCCCATAAAGATCATCTGTTTCGATTCTTAGGAGGGTGCATGGTTCAGATTTTATTCGTCCTTGAATTGCCCCATAACTGGCATCAGGTTTATCATCCCCAATGATTGGGTGAATAGTCATCCGAGTATCTTGAAAAAAAGATTTGGGAAGATTACTACAATGAAATAATACCATTTTATTGAGATCATTACCATAATTGTTATTCCAGTCTAAAATTGCTGATGGTTTTCCAGAAGCAACTTGTAAAATATACATTCCTATTAAACCGGAAATATCAACTTCACAAGCGGCAGGAACAAGCCCTTCGCTAAACATGCTCATTACAGCACACGGTACTATTCCAAAATTATCTTGGATTGATGGCCAACATTGAAAAGCAAAACCGTCAAGCTCCTTTTCTAAGACCCATCTCTCTACAACTACAGCTAATTTAGCTAACTTAAGAATATCGGGTTCTGGAAAGGTTTTGGTAGATGTATAGTGCTCAATAAAGTCTATTTTCTCCAAAACGTCCGAGGTGTCATCTGCTAATTGAGCAATTTTACCGAAAATCTCCGAGAGATCAATAGGTTCAATCGTTATGCCATTAATTTCTAAAATTTTCTCACTATATCTAACTGTCTCAAATGCATTCGGTCTAGTTCCAATTTGTCCAAAACGAGCATTTTTTAACTTTTTTACAATTTGACAGATTCTATCAAACTTAAAGATATCCGACTTAAAATCTTCTGATTGAATAGGACAAGTGTGAGTCTTTGTTAACGTAAAAGGAATCCCATATTGATAAAGTACGCTACATACTGAGATTTTTCCGCAGAAGGAATCCCTACGGTAGTCTCGGCCCATTTTTTCCACTTTATCAGATGAGGCTTGTATAAGGATAGGGACATTCAAATTTGCTAATCTTAATGTGGTAGCAATTCCCTTCTCGTCACCGAAATTACTAAGACATATAATTATCCCTGAAATTTTATCAGAGTTCTTTTTAAAAAGTTCGGCACATTTCTTTGAATCCGAGTAAGTCTCAACTGCTCCTAATGGAGTATCTTCCTCATCTAAAATAATATATTTGTATTCTAATTCATTCATTAAATCTAAAATTTCTTCTCTACCTTCTTTTACTAAATGATCTGGGAATACATCTCTATTTCCTAGAATTATACCAAAACATGATTTCAATTCTTTAAGTTGTATAAATGACATTATTTTAAACCTTTAATTTTGATATTCAACTAAGTAAGTAAATTCTCTTCTTGTTTTATTTTTTTCTAAGATAATAAGAAGAAAATTTTGATATAAGAATTAAAGGAAATATTTTTCCCATGGTCTATCACTTACTTTGTATTGTTTATTTTTCTTAATAAAACTGTTTAATTGAGTTAAAACTGCTTTTGGTTCATATATCCAAGCTCCTTTCTTATTGAAAGTAATACACATTATATCATTGATATTATAGAGTGTCTTTAAAGCTAATGCATATGAGGCTACTTGTGGAATAGATCTCATGAATGAATTTATTGATTAGAGGAACAAAGTCAGTATCAATTGGGGCATATTACCGAGCGAAGATCATAAAAGAACCTATTTGGAATAAGTATGGCTCAAATATAATTTTTAGGAAAACCCGTGATATTTATTAATTAGGTAAAAAAAATTAATAATGATATTTATATAAAAAATACTTAGGATTATTTTTTTAAATGGATTAAGAATCTTCCTAATTTATTCTTTACCGAATTAAGAAATAAATATTCTTTTTAACTTCAGTTCTATTCGCATTATATCTTTTGATATACACCAAAGATAAAACTAAAATTATCAACCCAATTCTTCTGTTTTGTAAAAATTGGGAAGAATGAACAAAAAATCGCCAGCTTTTTGAATCCCCAGGACTGAACTAAATTATTTATCTCATCAGCAGACCGGATAAATACATGAGTTTCATCTTTAGCAAAGAAAAGGTTATAGATAAATTCACTTCGTTTATTGCTGATAGTTGGTATTTCAAAGCAAAATAGGCCTTCATTGTTAAGAGCATTACGAATATTCTTAATTGCTTTCTCGGGATTACTAAGATGCTCTAATACTGATATAGCGGTAACAATATCGAATTTTTGATTAAAAGGAATTTCTATTTCGAGATCACCTTGTTTACATTGACATTGGACTCGATTACAAGCAATTTTAATAGCGTAATTTGAAACATCCATTCCATAAACATCATAATACTTTTTCAGTTTTTCTAGAAAATGCCCATAGGCACATCCAATATCTAAAAGCGTTTTATGGTGAGTAGAGTAGTATCTAATGAATTTACGATATTTTAGAGCACGCCAAAAATTCAAACGTGCCTGCAAATCATAACTCCATATTTTTGAGAAATGGGATTCGTCTCCTTCGAAATAAGTCTTCTCAAATTTACTACTGCTCACATTTAAATATTATGTTGATTTTAATAAAAAGATTTTGGAGAAGCTTAATACATTAATAGGTTCTATTCCTATTCTGTTAAGGTCTTAATTGGAATAATTTTTTTTGACATAAATAACAATGCATTTATCTTCAGTTATTTTAAGCGTTATACTCAAGCTTCTATTTATTTTAGTTAAATTTTTTTCTAACTATATATTTTCAGTGATATGAACATAATTTTCATTGAGAATTTCCAGATTTATAAAAGGTTTACCAATGTAAAGACTATTGGTGGCATAGAAACTAATACTAATGACGTAATTGAAGAACTCAAAAAAAGAGGGCACAATATCTGGACACCTAACGACCAGAAAGTACCAGAATGGGTTAGAAATGGAGATGTTCATATTATTGCGGCTTCTACCTTTGACCCTATAACCTATATGCAGATTTCAAAATATAAAAAAAAGTTTCGCAAGACAGCAGCAGTGGTCATTCATGGACACACCACAGTAGAGGATCTCAAAGGAAATTTTCTCCCAGATAAGCCCATTTTTAATATAATCTTTAAATTTTGGCTTAAAATTCTCTATGGTACAGCTCATTTATTGATTACACCGAGTAATTATTCTAAAAAATGTCTGAAGCAAATTCAAACGACGATGACCTATCCTATCATACCAGTTAGCAATGGGATTCGTATAGAGCAATTCATAGAAAAAGAGAGTTATCGGAATAACTTTAGGAAATTCTTATATAAAAATTATGAGATTCCAAATGATGCAAAAATTATTCTTAATGTCGGGTTGAGTTGGAAAAAGAAAGGAGTAAATACTTTTGGTGAGATTGCGAAAGAATTTCCCAAATATTATTTTGTATGGGTTGGACCTATTAATAAAAATCCAGACATAGATGAAGCTTTAAAATTAAATAATGCTATATTCACTGGTTTTTATCCAGATATTCGTGAAGCTTATTATGGAGCAGATCTATTTTTAAATACTTCCTATGTTGAAAATCAAGGTATTCCACTTATAGAGGCGGCTATCTGTAAACTTCCTATAGTCGCACGAGACTTACCTGCGTATGATTGGTTGCATCATGATTATTCGTGTTTTAAGGCAAATAGTTTAGACGAATTTATTGCTGGCATTAAAGAGTTAATCAACAATGATGAGAAAAGGAGTCAATACATCTCAAATGCATATCAAGATGCGGTTGAATTACATGATTTTAGGAAAATTGGAGAGAAAATTGAGCGATTATATTTAAAAGCACTTAAGATTAAGGAGATATGGGATAAGAAACGAAAAGCATAAATTATATCTAATGAAATCTTTATAAAAATATTATATCATACGGTAATAGAAATGGGTATAAATTCATTCAAAGAAACTATATTAAATAGGTTAAAGGAATTATGGGCTTATAAAATATTTAAAATCGCAGTATTAACTCACACTTTCTATGCGGTATTCTCAATAATATTTCTAATTGTAGTTTTAAGAGATTTAAGTGATTTCTATGTATATTATAAATCAGCTGGGATATTTATCGAGGATATACAAGAGTTATATAATCAGTCAAATTATCCCTATGCCTATAGATATTTTCCTTTATCAGCCGTTTTTTATATCCCATTTTATTTGATGGGCCTTGAATTAGGATTCATTTTCTATGTTATTCTTAATTACTTCTTATGCATAATCACTTCTGTATTATTGTATAAAATAATAATGAAAATTCGAGGAAAAGATCATGAACAGGGAGAGGAACGAGTAGTTTTATATTTATGCTTGTTTTTTATGGGATTACCCCACCTTTCCAACTACATCTTAGGTCAAAATAATATACTAGTAACTTTTATGATGATTTTATCTCTCTATCTTTTCCTTAAACATGATAGCATTAAAATGGAGTTCATAGCAAGTTTATTATTAGGTATTAGTATTATTATCAAACCAATTACCATAACGATTATTCCATTTCTCCTTTTAATCGAATTCGATCGCAACCGTAAACGATTTAAGTTGGATTTTATAAAAAGCATTATCCGTATTATTGGTTCCTTAATTCCTTTAGCATTAAATTTAATTTATTTCATCTTATATCCAAAATTGTGGGATGATTTTCTTCAGACCAATTTTACGGGGACTAATCCTGTGGATATAAATTTTTCGTTTAGTTTGACCAAGTTAATAATCAACGGATTTCACTCTTTTGGAGCACCCTATAGCCAACTTATGATATTATTTATAACGCTTCTATTATTTGGAGGATCAGGCTTCCTTTTTTATGTTTTTAGGAAGAAAATCAAACATCAAATTCTTTTTGGATACGTTTATAGCGTAATAATTACTTTAATAGTGTATTTTGATTCCTGGGATCATCATCTACTAACTCTTACTCCACTTTTAATAATAATGCTATTCTTTTTACCAAGAAATTCTAAAATAACGAAAAATTATATTAAACCGGGTTTTATGTTCTTTAATTTCTTGGATATAGGTTTCTTCGCTCTTTTTTTGCTAATTTATCCATTTTTTCCATTCAATTTTGTCCCAACGATTGTTTTAATATTAGTTTTTTATGCAATTAGTAATTATTGTTTAAGAGACAACCGAGTAGAACCATAAGAACGAATTGAAGAATGGCTTTATCTTCAATTAATATTAATTTCATTATGATTAAAGTTAAATAATGTCATACCCAAATCTACATAGATTTAATAATTAGTAATGAAATCGGCAAAAGATGCAAGAATTTTTTATAATTTTTATCCCAGCATTTTTATTGGGCATTTTGCATACTCTCATACCTTGCGAAGATAAGGCTATCTTCTTTTTTTGGTCCTTTGGAATCGCAAAAAATCCAAAAAGAAGTCTTTTTATTCTTATTTTATATGGCATTGGATTAATCACCTCAAATCTTATTATCGCATTTGGGACTGTACTCCTTAGTTTTGTTCCAAGATTCATAATTCCTGAATTAATTTCTGACCCATATACAGTTAATTTCTTCGGAGCATTCACGTCTATGTTTGCTGGGATTATATTATTGTTTTTTGTCATGAGAGTTGATTATATGCCTCATTCGAAATATTCAAAGAGTATAGTAAAGCTTGATTGGGAACGAAACAAAACTCCTTATTTATTTGGAGTATTAGTGGGATTTGCTCCATGTATTTTTGAATTAATTATATATTCGCAATGTTTACAATTTTCTTTAGCGCATGGTTTTGTCGAAGG
Source organism: Promethearchaeota archaeon (assembly GCA_004524725.1). Classification (GTDB taxonomy): domain Archaea; phylum Asgardarchaeota; class Lokiarchaeia; order Sigyniarchaeales; family SOKP01; genus SOKP01. Next base: position 33,750 of record SDNW01000005.1, on the reverse strand, counting down.
GATTTTAATTGTGTTTTATTTTTCATTAGGGACATTTGTAGGGTTATTTCCCTTAGCATTGGCAAAACAAGGGACATCTCACGTTGTTCGACCAAAGGATAGCAAAAGAACACTTATTTTTTATATTATGCTCGCAATCATAATAGTGTTCAATACAGTTGTTCTGATTTTATCGTTTTTGCGTATTCCGGTCTTCCCATTACAGAATATCTAAATAATGGGAATCTATCGATTTGATATAACACAAAAATTAAAAATTAATCAATAATTCAAAATCAACAGTTGGTCTAATATAAGAATTTATATGTGTAATTTTTTATATATTATAGACTAAGATTAAAGATTAAAAATTTTGAACTGTTAAGAGCGATGAACTGCCTATTTTGTGACTCTAAAAAAATCGAATTTACTTGTGAAAAGTGCAATTCGAGCTTTTGTATTAATCATATGGCCACTACTGAACAATGGATGTGTAAAAAGCATGATCATAATTACTCGAAAGTCAGTGCTGCCGAAAAAGGATATCGTTGTACGATTGTTGAAAACAGTAAATGCACCGAGTGCGAAGCCCTTTTAAGACTAGAAAGACTCTCTTCCGGACAGTATTATCTTGAATGTACCAACCCTAAGTGTGCATGGAATTCCTATTTAAAAACTCCAGGGCTCTTTTTTCCTACCAAAGAACAACTCGCTCGCGAAGCAACAAAGTATAACCTTATTAAAGGCTATAAATTAGATCTCTGTAGAAAAAGCCTTAAACATATTACTGGTAAAGAGATATGTCCCAATTGCTTTCTAGAATTATTAAAAAGATCTCATATTACGAACTTTTCCACCATTATGACCTCTTTTAATATTACAGCCCAACAGATGGTAAAACTCATTAATAAATATATGGATGAGGAACGAATTTATGGAATAATTGATCAGAGAAATCAAATATTTTATTACATCTCTCCAGAAATGCGTGAAAAGATTTTAGCCAAGATCCAAAATGATGGTATTTTAAAAGTTGCTAATTTAGGAGAGATGTTGGATATGAATTCAGATATCACCCTTAAAGTAATTTACAAATTGATAAGTCATTATCAGATTAAAGGATCTTTTTCCATAAATAAAGGGTTTTATTATACTCAAAAACATATTGTTGCAACGCTCATAAAAGAGATCAAGGAAAAAGGACGAGTCTCGATTGAAAATTTAGCGAATATTTTTAATATCCCTGCAGAACTCACAAAGTCATTTGGTGTCAATCTTATGAGGACTGGAGAAATCAATGCTTTTTTTGCGGATAGAGGTAATGAGATCATCACAAAAGAAAAAATAAAGGAAGAAACCGAAAATTTTGCAAAAGAAGTAGGTCTTTTTGAATTAAATAGCCTCGCAAGGAACCTGAAAATTGCAGTTGAGTTGGCACGCAAAACTTTACATGAACTTATCAAAACAGGAACGATTAACGGTATTTTCACCCAAAGACGAGAGTTTATGACTTCTAAGTATTTAGAAAAGAAAATCAAGGAGATAGCAAGGGCATATAGAACCATGCCATTAAGAGAGCTTTCCAATAGATTAGGAGTTACCGAGTCGAGTATTGAAGAAAATTTGGCTCAACTTATTGGCAGAGGAGATATTGATGGATATATTGATATGCATAAACGATTATTCGTAGCCTATAGCGTTCCACGTTCCGAGTCGGGTAAGGCTCATATAAAACAAAAAGTAACGACCCCGATTGATGAAGGAAAGATAGAGGTCGTAAGGGATTATGATTTTGAGGGCGGTCAAGTTCACATGAAAATCGCCGTCAGAAACATGAGTAACATGGCAATCAATAATGTAAAAGTTTTATTAGATGTCCCCTCAAGCTATAAATCTAAACAATCTCTAATAACGATTCCCGTTATTGAGGCTAAAAATTCTCGCGGAGTAGATTTTTATTTGGAACCTAAACAATGCGGTTTATCTAGCATTGGAGGTACAGTCATTTACAAAGATGCAACGGGAGAAAAACATACCATTAATATCCGTAAAAAAGAAGTTCAGATAAAATGTCCGCTTGTGTGCACGAATCTTACTTCCATTGAAGATTGCCAAATCGCAATAAAATCCTTACCGAATGATGCTCGTGCATTTCTAATTGCAGATTTAGATCCTCGATTAGCTTATCGTGCCGCTATTAGGACCTTAAAAAATTTCGAAACTAGCGCCGTCACGTCTCATGAAGGAACTGACGCCAAGGGTTCTTATGAAGCAGAAGCGTGGTTTTGTGCTGAAGCGAAGGTCACAGGTGGAAGAATTATTACTCGAATTTATGTGTCTGAAGGAAGTCAATCCTTAGAAGTTCGTGTTTGGCATGGCAATGCGGGTGGACTTACTGGATTCTTAGCACGAATTATTGAGTTGTTATTTGAAGAGATCAATATCATTCGAAAAATTAAATCTGAAGAGCGCGAAAAAACAATTGATGTAATGGCAATTACACAAAATTTAGCGGAAGTAAGCGATTATTGTATGCTTCGCTGGAAGGCTCAAAATATTAGAAATAAATTACACGATACTTTCGTTCGATTGAGAAAATTACTCGGCGATAAAGAGGCAATACTCGGTAGACTCGAATTTTGGCTAACCGAGTTAAACAAATATGGAAAAGACGATAAGATCAGTGATGATGACGCAGATAAATTAGTAAATGATATTGAAAAGTTTAAGAGTGTAATTGCTCGAGCTATTAAATTATAGATTTTAGGCTTATTTTTTTAAACAATATTTATATATTTTAATACTGATTATAAATAATAATAGATAATAAGAACAGACTCTACGAGGTGTTTCATATTCCAATAATCTCGATTAGTATTAATGAAAACCTAAGAGAATTTATTAATAAATTAGTCTCAAAAAATCAGTATGAAAATAAATCGAAATTAATCCGAGATGCATTATTACGATTAATGTCCACAATGGAAATTTCTAATATGGAATCCCTAACTTTTAGTCCCACGGTTAAAAAAAATATATTAGGGAATATGATTATTGTTGCACCCCATGATCCGCAAATCCAGAGAAAGATAAATCATATCGAAACAGAATATAAGGATCAAATCGTAAGTAAAAATCAACATTTTCAAGGAGAGAATCTTATAAGCTTTTTATTGTTTGAAGGTAATATCCAAGATTTCCAAAATTTTGTAGTAGAAGTAAATGGAATCAAGGAGATTAAAAACTTTAGATATTTAATTGTAAACTAAAGCATTTATTTTGTATTCAAAGATAGGAATACTTTTATTTTTAATACTTAACTATTTACAACTACAATTATTTAGAGTAAAGTATTTTGAAAAAAAATAATAATAATTCTGCTAAAACTGATTCAATATATCGCAAATTACAACGTCATCTTAATACCCTACCAATTGGGTATCCACAAACAGATTCAGGAGTCGAATTGAGATTATTAAAATATGTTTTTACTCCCCAAGAAGCAGAAATTGCGACAAAATTACGTTTTATCCCCGATCCAATTGAAAGTATATATCGACGAGTAAAAAAGCAGGTAAATTCAATAGAAGAACTTGAAAAAATCTTGTATAACATGTATGAGAAAGGAGGAATACGAATCAAGCGTTCGGTGGTTGACGATAAGAAGAAGAATTTATATCAGAATGCATTCTTAGCAGTAGGGATGTTTGAGTACCAAGTAAAACGCCTCACTAAGGAATATTTCGAAGACTTCTTGCAATATATGGACGAGGCATATCTTGATGAATTAGTTTCAACCAAAATCAATCAATTGAGAACAATCCCTGTAGAGCAAAGCATTGATGTCGATCATAACATTGCCAGTTATGATCAATTAGAAAAATTACTGGAAAATGCATCTCGAATTTCGATAATGCCATGTGTTTGTAGAAAGGGACAGGATCTTATCGGTGAACCATGTCATCAAACGGAAATGCGAGAAACATGCTTCGTGTTGAATGATTCGGTGGAACATGTTTTAGAATTGGGGTGGGGGCGTGAAATTACAAAAGACGAAGCCCGGGAAATTTTTAAAAAAGTACAAGAAGATGGGCTAATTATACAGCCGGGAAATGTATTGGATCCCAGTTATATTTGTTGTTGTTGTGGTTGCTGTTGTTGCGTAACGACCAATATTAAAAAGTTAGAACGTCCGTGGGAAATGATTACTACAAATTACTTTGCCGAAGTAGATTCCGATTTATGTATGGGCTGCGGAACATGTATCGAACGATGCCAAATGGAAGCAATTACGATGAATGATTCAATAGCACAAGTTAATAAAAGATTCTGTATTGGTTGTGGTAACTGTATCCAAACGTGCCCAGAAAGTGCTTTAGTTTTGAAAAAGAAAGAAAAGGAACTGAGTCCCCCAAAGAATAACTCAGAACTATATTTAACAATAATGGATAAAAAAGCAGAATTAAGACGGATAGAAAAGGGAACTGAAAAAAAATAAGAGAGATTAAGCTTATGGGAAAAAATAAATATGGAAAGCAATATAAGGCAAAAGGACAAAATTTAAAGGGTTCTGATAGAAAAGGATCCCCAATAAAGGGAGGAAAGATGAAAGCTAGTCATATCTTAGTTGAAAAGTTCACTAAAGCTCAGGAGATTTATGAGAATATTAAGGCTGGAGATAATTTTGAACAATTAGCTCACCAGCATTCAATTTGTCCGAGTAAAAAACGAGGAGGTAATTTAGGAGAGTTTGGAAAGGGAGATATGGTAGCTGAGTTCTGGAATGCTACAACCAAATTAAAGATTGGAGAAATCTCCTTACCAGTCAAATCTACCTATGGATACCATATAATCAAACGGACTGGTTAATAATAAAGAATTAAGAATAGCCCAGCACGGATTCGAACCGTGGTCACGGGGTTCAGGGCCCCAGATGCTTGACCGCTACACCACTGGGCTAATAGATTAGAACAATTCAATAATATTAATTTACTCTATCTAAAAAACTTACTTACAATTTTTCACGAGATATATTGACTCGTGGCTTATTTTTAAATAATAATCGAAATCTAAAATTTTTATTTATCGCAATTAAGATAGATTTTTATGTTTGAATGTTTTTATAATTTATTGGATTACACACATTTTAAGGGAGGATATAAAACTTATTTATTTTTAAACCCGTGACTGAATGAAAAACCCCGTAAAAAATTCTTTATCCTCCTGGTGTAATCCACTTTTTGTAAAACTTATATTAATTTCTTCTGAACTATTCGATCTTAACTTTTTTATTATTTAGTTTATTAAGAGTAATAGTGCTAATTGAGAATAGGCCTAAAAATAACCATACTCATGATGATTTTATGAGCCATAAAGGAAAAAAAGTAATTCGGGGGCAGATTACGGCAATTCGTAGTGGTGAGAAACGAATTTCAAGAGGTTATACCTATGGTTATATGGTTCTGAGTGTTCATACAACCGAGGGTTTATATTCAATATTGGTCAGTACAGAAAAAATTAACTCATATGGATTTTTACCGCGTGTTGGCCATTATATTCTTGCAGAAGGTATCCGCACGCCTTCTCGTGATGGTTTTCACGATTATTCCATGAGTCATCTTTCAATGCTTGAACATATCGAACCTAAATGAGGACTTTTATATTTTTGAATCGACTAACTCATTATAAATATGATTAAAATATTTATCACTCATTCCTGCTATGTAATCGCGAGCAATGATAGGTAATTTTCCTTGTTCTTTATAGGGTTTATAGTACGTAGAATAATTTTTATCATCAATATATTCAATATGTTCCTTAAAAATCGGGGCATCATAATTATTTTTCTCTAAATCATTCAATGATTTCTTGAAAATAAGGTAAAATTGCTGTTTTAATTCATATTCAAAAGTATTTTTTGTTTTTGTTTTTTTAAAAAGATTTCTACGAGTATAAATCTTATCATAATTGAACTGTTTTAATTCTTTTAATGCTTCAAATATTTCTTCGCTATAACCGATGTAATCACTCGCTAGACTATTTTTAAGTAAATCCATTATCAAGGTTTTCATGATCTTTCTATTAGTATCGCCCAGAATCTCTTTACAATAAGAAGGAATGTCTGAACGCGTGATAAACTTTAATAATATCGCATCTTCGATATCTCTTCCGATATACGAAATAGTATCTGCAAGTCGAACTGCAACACCTTCATAGGACATCGGAACGCGCTTTATCTTATTACTACCAAAAGCATCATCGTATTCTTTGAAATGATCCTTCCATGACTTTCCATTAATTTCTTTGGGTTTCAATTTTTGTTCATGAACTTCCCCATCATGACAGAGAATCCCATCAAGTACTTGTAAAGTAAGGTTAAGCCCTTTAGCGGGTTCATTGGGAAATCGCTTTTCCAAATAACTTAACCATCTTACACCTTGAGCATTGTGACTAAATGATCCAATTCCATACTCATTACTTATTTCATTTAAGATTTCTTCTCCAAGATGACCCGCTGGAGGGTGACCAAGATCATGTCCGAGTGAAATTGCTTCAATTAAATCATTATTTAATTTTAAGATCCTTCCGATCTGCCGAGAAACTCTCGACACTAATATCACATGCAAGGAACGATGAGTAATATTTGCATTATTAATTCCAAAAAAGACTTGAGAGCGATCAATATATCTCGAATAACAGAGGGAATGAACGATTCTATCTACGTCTCGGAAGAATGGAGGACGAATATCGAACTCAGATTCTTTATCCTCCTCACTATAGCGTATCGCGTCAGAATCCGATATTGCTCTGCTTCCAATATCCGAATCTTTTCTCATGTGAAGGAGATATATCTTAAGATCCTCTGGTTTCATCGCTAATAATCCCTAAATCATATTTTAAAATTAAACGTTTCCAAACTTTACTATAATGGCTTCATACGGGCATTCTTCCTTGCATTTCAAACATAAATTGCACTCTCCCTTTCCAGTAAAGAATTCAAAGGGCTCATCTAAGATTCGAATTTGTTTCGGGCAAACTTTTTCACAAATACCACACTCTGCTCTTCCAACACACTTAACAGGATTGCGTGCAAGTTTCAGAAAAGAATAATCCGATATTGCAGAAGCGATAGCAGCATAAGGGCAGAAATATCGACAATAAAAGCGTGGATACCATAAAGAAAATGCTATAATGGCAATATAAAAAGCAAAAATTACAAAACTCCCAAAATCATTAAAAAATAGTAAATTACCAGTCAACCAAAATTCTCTAATCATATTGGGAAAATACACAAAAATAAATTCAGATAAGGAAAAAAAGCCAACTGGTTTTTGAGCAAGTAGTCCAATTTGATTTTTATATTCTAAATAGAAGTATACACTCGTATTTTTAGCAATTCCTAAAGGAAATATAATTATTACGAGAAGAATAATAATTACATATTTTACTTTGAGTAAATTATTATGGGTTTTGGGTTTGAATTTGCGTTTTTTTGTCGGAATTGCAGTCATTATATCTTGAATAGTTCCAATTGGGCAAACCCATCCACAAAAGAAACGATTTGTAAATAAAATTATGATGAAAAATATTCCAATTAATAATGCTGGAAACACTCCTTCCCCAATACTATAAAAAATAATTTCAATAATTCCTGTACCTTTTGAGAGAGGATTTCTTGGAGAATTTAATACCGGAAAGACTTTAAAAATACCCTCTAAACCCGATAAATTAATAGTGAAGATGAACTCTAAAATAAGATAATTAATCAATAAAAAGAATATAACTTGAAAACATCGTCTAATTATGGTAATCGTATGATCTTTTAATTTAATCTCAGATAATCTCAAAAATATACACTTATCGTAATTTTAAATTAAATAATAATTATTGGTTAAAAAAAATTATTTTTCTTCTTTAATCTAAGGTTTTAAATAATAAATTTCCAATGCTTATTAAGAAAAGATATAAATTGACTATTGAAAATAATCTATTAAAACTCCTAAGTGAATGGTTATTTTAATAGGATGGTCTCCATGTTTTTCGGACTCTTAGTGGCTTTTCGCAACTTTTGATGAATCATAGTTGAGAGACTTACACATTTACTTTCCTCACCATGGTTGGTGATGATTAATTTTGGTCGTGGCTGGATTTTTCGGAGGAATTGAGAAATCTGGCTACGGGATGAATGACCACTAAATCCTTCAAGAGTAAAAACATTAAGATTTAATTTTGTTAGTTGTGTCCTCCCTCGACTATCAACAAATTGAAATTCGCGAAAACCTCTTTGAATTCGTGAACCTAAAGTACCATTCACTTGGTATGATACAAAAATTAAAGCATTTTTCTTATCTTCTGCCAATGATCTAAGATATTGCACAGAAGGACCACCAATTAGCATTCCACTTGTAGCCATAATGATACAAGGCCCCCCAGTGATAACATCTTGTCTTTCTTCTTGAGCACTAATAGTAGTGAAAAATTCACTTAAAAAAGGATTCTTTCCTTGATGTAGAATCTTTTCTCGTAGATCAATACTTAAATAATCAGGATGCGCCGTGTGAATTGCTGTGGCTTCGGAGATTAATCCATCTAAGAATACAGGTACTCTATCAATTAATCCTTTTGAAATAAATTCTTCCAAGACAATGATAAGTTCTTGAGCTCTTCCTACGGCTAATACAGGAATAAGCACTTTTCCATCGTTTTTAAGCGTAGAATTAAGAATCTGCCTTAACTCTTTTTCAGAATCTTGTCTGCTCGGTATTCTGTCTTGAGGTCCTCCGTATGTTGCCTCTGTGAGTAATGCTTCTACACGTGGGAATTTAATAGCGGCTCTTTCTAATAATCGGGACTTTTGAAATTTCAAATCTCCCGTATAGATGAAATTATAACCTCCTTTGCCAAAATGGAGATGTATAATTGATGAACCTAAGATATGTCCCGAGTTATGGAGCGTTAATTTAATATCTGGGGCAATATCCGTGACTTTACCCCAAGAGAGAGGGATTGTATGGAGTACAGTATTTTTAACGTCCCTACGTGAGTAGGGAGGAGGTATCCCTTCTTTTTCACAGATTTGTACAAAATCAAGCTGAAGCATGGTTGATAAATTGCGAGTAGGGAGCGTAGAGTAGACTGGCCCCCGATATCCATATTTATATAAAAATGGGACCATTCCACAATGATCGAGATGAGCGTGAGAAACTACAATAGCATCTAAATCTCTAACAGAAAATTCAGGGAGTTCAAAATGAGGAAAACGATCATTATTGTTTCCCATATTAAGCCCTACATCTAATAATACGTTACTATCTTTAGTTTGCATTAAAATACATGACCTTCCAACTTCTCGAAAGCCTCCAAGGCAAGTTAATCTTATATCCAAATCATTAAACAGAATTGGTCGGTGAATTCTTTTTCCTATTTCGAGTAAAATATCCTTTTGTGTCTGTCGTTCTTTTTTTAACATATTTCGTATTAACAGAATTGTTTTAGAAGTTATTGGTGGCGTTCGGATCGTTTTTGGTTGCCAAAAGGTATTGGCTCGTATTTCTTTCAGATTCACTCCTTTTTTACCAATGACTAGTCCCGGTTTACCCGATTCTATTATGACCTCTCCACGAGTATGGTCAAACTCGATGGCAGTAATTTCAGCTTCTTCCCCGACTAAATTCCTTATATATGCCTCAGTTTCAGATGGTTCTTTACGCTTATCCACATTCCAACGAAAGACAATTCGCTTTCGCATAGTCTTAGCTAAATCCTTGAGAATCTCAGAACTTTCAATTACTTCCATATTTGAATTTTCTGAATAAACTGCGATTTCAGGACCTTCAAATTCGATTTTTTGAACTTGAATATCTGCGGGTAAATTCTTTACAATATCATCTTTAATTCTTTGTAACTCTGCTTCAAAACTCATAATTTTTCATTTTGATTTATTGGTTTTATTTTTTTATTGATTTTATTTACATAGAATCATATTACCTTAAAAATTTCTAAAGTAGCACTTAAAAGTATTATTAACTTTAAAATTTTTAATTTTATAATTGGTTGATTGTGAATATAACAATTTTATTCCAGATGCTATTTTCAAATAAATAGAATATTATTCTCGTAAATTAAGTCCTTAAATAAAGATAAGAAATTCGAGAATGAATTATTTCTAATTTCTATGTATTATATAAGTTAATCAAATAAAAATCTTATTATTATAAAATAACATGAAATAAGAGCATTTCTTGTTCAATTCTTCAATTAGATGTTGATAAAATTAAACCAAAATTATTTTGGATTAATCATTTCGAGAAACTCTTCTTCAGTAATGATTTTCACGCCTAAACTTTTTGCTTTGGTATATTTTGCGGTTGGCTCGGTCGAATTTGTAACTAAGTAATTGAGGGCTCCAGTAACATTACTTCTGCTTGAACCGCCATTTAAAGATACAAGATCTTCTGCCTCATTACGTTTCATAGTCTCCAACTTACCTGTAAAGCAGAAAGTCAAACCATCTAATTTTGCTATACCTCTTTTAGCCCCTCTAATTGCAATTTTACCGGTATCGAGAACTGCTTTCATATCGGGATAAAGAGATTGAATACCATTATATAACATCTCTCCTGTGACCTCACCAAAACCCTCAACTTGTGCGAAATCTGAAATTTGTGCATCTTTAAGTTTTTCAAGAGTATCAAATCCCGCATCCACTACTTTTTTGACTTGTCGAACTCCCATATTTTCAAGATTAAAACCTCCTACAAACCTCGCTAAAGAAACTTCTCTAACAGCATAAAGATTATCTAAAGCTTTTTTAGCTGACTTTTCTTGTACTCGATCCAATTTGATCAAATCTTGAGGTTGAAGATCATAAAAATCGACGATTTTGCGCACTTTTCCACTTTCAAACAATTGTTTTAGGATAAGATCACCAAAATCCTTAATATTTAAAATCCGAATCCATTTGAGCAATCGAAAGTAATCTTTCTTGGAACATTGTTCATTAGGACAATATAACTTTGTTCCCTCATTAATTAATTTTGTGTTACAACTTGAACAGAACTCCGGAATTTGAACGGATTTAACTCCTGCTGGATTTGCTATAACACGCTCAATTTTAGGGATAATGTCACCTCGTTTAGAAATGATCACGTTTGAGCCGATCTTCAATCCTAAGCTAGTGATGAGATCAGGATTGGCTAAGCTTGCTCTTTGAACAGTAGTTCCGGCAATCTCTACAGGATTTACTATGGCAATAGGGGTATAAATTGCTCCACTTTCACTCCACTCTACATCAATTACGGTCGTTTCGATCTCTTCGGGATCAAATTTAAAAGCAATTTGTTTCATGGGTCTCACTCTCTTCATATCCTCTAAGTCAATTCTCTCTCCTTTAATAACTAATCCATCGATTTCATAGTTTAGATGATCGCGAAGGTCAGTCATCAGTTCATCTCGATATTTAACAAGTTCTTGAGTCGTAGTGAATTCCCTTGTATCTACCATCTTAAAGTCCTGTGATGCCATCCATTCTAATTTATGCGATTCATTTTTGAAGGAAAATGTGGGATTAAGATTTATAGCATCATAGACTATAATTTCAAGATCATCACTCCCTTGTCCATCTTTTCTTTTAGTAATACCACTTGCAGTATTTCGTGGATTTTTATTCTCTAATGCGTAATTTTCATTAAAAACATCACGTGGAAGGATTATTTCACCCCGAATGGCTCCCGTAAAATTTGAATCAATATTTTTTATAAAACCTTTCATCTGCATCACATTTGAAGTGATATTATCCCCAATTTTTCCGTCACCTCTAGTTACTCCATATTTAAATTTTCCTTTGAAATACTGCAATTCAATACTAATCCCATCAAGTTTAAATTGAACAAGAAATTTAGGATAATTTCTCTTTTTTGCCCATTTAGAAAATTCTTGAGGACTCGTAACTTTATCTTGTGAATTCATAGGTATGATATGTGTTATTTTTTCAAGACTGACATCACTATCCAATCCCACTTTTGAGAATACTTCATTGGTAGGATCCAATTCTTTTAATTGATCCCAGAGTTTATCAAATTCTGCATCCGATATTTCTGGTTGGGAATTATAATATAGATGTTGGTGATATTCAATCTCTGCTTGGAGTTTTTTAATTAGTTGTTTTTTAGAAGATGATTTAGCTCCTTTAAATTTTCCATTGCCAATATCAGTTAATTTTAATTGTTTGCCCATTCTAAAACCCTCGTAATATTAAAACTAACTATATTATTTTGTCTTTTTTAAGTAATAATACCCTTTAACCTATATTCGCATTTAAAACATTTCCCGCTTTGACTTTAATGATTTTTTTCACCTACCCGAATACAATTTAATACACAAGATCAAATTAAATTAGTCTAATCGATATTCCAAATGCTAAATGGGCTCTAATATCCTCAGAAAATAAAGATTTATAATCATTAGAAACTTAAACTCAATATAATTCAATAATTAAAGATAATATGTGCAAGGAACAAAATATAATTATTGAAATGGAGGGTACTTTCTGATATATAATATAAATATACTATGCGGGAAATGATATCATTGAAAACTCTGACCCAACTGAAATTTGTGGATTCATCCTCAATTTAATGAAGAAGATCTTGAGTAATGAGAAAATTCATTTCCCGCTCTTATTATAGATAAGGAATACTAAAATTTTAATCAAAAGCACAATTGATTTGTATAGTATCATAAGATGATTATATTGAGGTCTGGATTATGCCCCGACGAGAAATCGCTGAAATTCTGAAATTAATGGAAAATACGAAAAATATCCGTAATATCGGTTTTGTAGGTCATATTGATCACGGTAAAACTACATTAAGTGATTCATTATTGAGTGAAGCAGGATTACTATCTCCTGATTTAGCGGGAGAAGCAAGAGCGCTCGATTATTTAGAGGAAGAACAGAGACGGGGGATCACAATGAAATCCACTAATATCTCATTATTATATCAAAAGTCTTTAAAGGGGCATGACCCGTTTTTAATTAACTTAGTAGATACCCCAGGGCATTTAGATTTTAGTGGAAAAGTTACAAGAGCACTAAGATTAATTGATGGAGTGGTGGTAGTGGTTGATGCTGTCGAGGAAATTATTGCTCAATCTGAAACCGTAATAAAACAAGCTTTACAAGAAGGAGTTAAACCAATTTTATTTATCAATAAAGTGGATCGCCTAATAAGAGAGTTAAAACTATCTGACGAGAAGATTAGACAAAAATATACACGAATTATTAATGATTTTAATACCCTAGTAAAGCGATTTGCTGATAGTCCATATGACAAAGAATGGCAAGTATCCCCTATCGATGGAAATGTTGCGTTCGGTTCAGCACTCCACAAATGGGGCTTTACATTAAGGATTCTTGAAAATAGTGATTTGAAATTTTCTGATATTCGAGCACGTTATAAGAAAGAAACTTACAGCAAGGAAACATATGCTGATTTAACAATATATTTCCCAATCCATAATGCGATATTAGAGATGGTGGTAGATCATCTTCCAAATCCTACGCAAGCGCAGAAATACCGTATCAGCAAAATATGGGATGGTGATCTAAATAGCACTATCGGAAATGCAATGGTGAACTGTGACCCGCAAGGTCCATTAGTAATTTGTATGAGCAAAGTACAAGCTGACAAGCATGATATCGTTGCTACAGGTAGAATTTTTTCTGGAAATTGCGTTAAGAAGGATCAGATTTATCTTTTAAGAGAAAGTAATGAAAGTACCATCCAACGATTATCTCTTTTTATGGGACAAAGGCGTGAACAGGTAGAAAGTATCCCAGTAGGGAATATTGTGGCTATTGAAGGCCTAAAAAAAATTAAAAGCGGAGAGACAATTGTTGAGAGGAATTATCAAGCAGAGATGATCCCTTTTGAAAACGTAAAATATGTATCTACACCCGTGGTGACTGTTTCAATTGAACCCGAATATTTACGAGATTTAGAAAAAATGAAACAACTTGTAGAAAACTTACTCATCGAGGATCCAAACTTAGATTTTGAGATAAACGAGGAAAATGGAGAATTTCTCCTTTCCGGTATGGGACCACTGCATTTAGAAGTAACCACTGATGAAATCGGAAAGAGAGGAATAAAGGTTTCTGTTTCCCCTCCCAGACCCGTGTTCAAGGAATCATGTAGATACTCTTCAAAATCAATCAGTGTAGGCTCTCCGAATAAACAAAATTCCTTGAAAATTAAAGTACAAAGATTAGGGCATAATATCGCACGGGAACTTCATAAAATTCATGCATCGAATGGTTTTTCAAACGCAAAATTAAAAGAACTGCTTGCTAATCAGAAGGACATTATTGAAGCAGAAGAGATAGGTAGGATTTGGAATATCGATCCTAATCAAAATGTTTTGGTGTATCGCGGGGATTCGCAAATTGAAGATATACACAAAAACCTAATATTGGAAATAATTAAGAAAATTCAAATTAATGGCCCTCTTTGTGGAGAAAAATTAACAGAAATACTGGTTACTATCGATGATCTTAACATTTCAAGCTTAGATGAAGAAATAGCATTTACAGAATTGTCAAGCATGTTCTATGAAGGAATTAAAAGAGCATTAACCGAAGCAGAACTAATTCTCTTAGAACCAATTTACCATACCGTTATCCAATTGCCTCCAAGTTATATAAAAGCTACATTATCTCTCTTATCAAAATACTCAGCAAAGATTAATAAAATAAACCAAGAAAAAGAATATCAAGCAATTATTGATATCTTTATACCCGTGAGAAATTCCATTCAATTTGCTGAGGAGATTCGCTCGACTACTTCTGGTAAAGCATTCTGGCAAAATGAGTTTTATGCCTTTTTGGAAGTCCCCGACCATGAAGCAAAACAGATCATCACTGATTTACGATTTAAAAAAGGATTATCATGGTAAAAATAGAGAGGATGCGCCCGCCGGGATTTGAACCCGGGACGCTGGCTTGGGAAGCCAGCATATTACCCCTATACTACGAGCGCAAAATTAACATAAAAATCTAATAGAATCCTAGTTGAATATAATTTAGTGAGATAAATAAAAGTTTTTTTTAAAGTAAAAAAATTAAGAATTAATTACGTTTCGAATCAACGTACATTCTTCTTTTTTGTATAGAATTATAAAAACCAAATGAATAGGAATTATTATAGGAGAATAAATAGGTATTTATCTATTAAACACACATTTTAATCTCAATAAGAATATTTTTGAATAAATATGATTAAAGATGACTTAAATTGCCATAAATTTACTAATTTCAGTATTAAATCAGAAGATATTCGTAATTTAATACTCGAAAATACTAATGAATTAATTGCGATTCTAAATGACAAGTTTGAGCATGAATATATCAATAAAACTGCATATTATAACGTTCTTGGCTATGAAGAAAATGAGATATTAGGAAAAAGACCCAGAGATTTTTCTCACCCAGACGATATGAAACGAATAATCGATGCCATAAAGCATGGTCTAATTACTGGCGAATCTACTTATGAGTTTCGGATACAACATAAAAACGAATATTATATTTGGATGGAAACAAAAGGAAAATATTTTAAAGACGGGAATGGTAACTTTAAAACCCTTTTCATTTCAAGAGATATAAGAGAGAGAAAAAAAACAGAGGAGAAATTAAAAAAATCAGAAAGGTTATTCCGCAACATTATTGAAAATACCAAGGAAGCAATTGTGATTATTGATTTAAACGGAAAGTTGCTCTATGCCTCCCCTCAATTGTCAAAAATGTTAAAAGAGAGAAAAATAAGCGCAACAAGTAGATTTTTCTTTTACATTCATAAAGATGATATCTCAAAACTAGTAGATTTTTATAAGCATACTATTAAAAATAGAGAAATCTCAGATAATCTCTTAGAGTTTCGAATTAAAACAAAAGAGAACAATTATATTTGGGTTGCAAGTACCTCAAAAAACTACTATGATGACTCCGGAAAGATAGTTGGATTTATTTCAACTTTAAAAAATATCACTAAGCGTAAATTAGCAGAAGAAAGACTTAAAGAATCAGAAGAGAAATATCGAAATTTATATGAAAACTCACCCAATGGAATCATTCTTTTAAACGAGGAGGGTGTGATCTTAGAAGCAAATGAGGCGGCAGGACGGATCTTTGGCTATAATATTCCAAATGTAATCGGAAAAAATTATAGGGATTTGGAAATCTACACTAGAGAGGAACTGAAAAAGATTGAGGCTCAATACCAAGAATATCGTTCGGGAACGAAACCTAAGCCAATAGAACTTCAATTAAAGCGTGGTGATGGAACAACTGCATGGATTTCTCACCAAATGTCTATCATTCAATCAGAAGAGAATTTGCTCGTTGAGACTATTGCCCATGATATTACTGAAGAAAAGCGAGCGCAAAAAATTATTCAAGAAGAAAATATAAAATTATTAGAGCTTAACAAATTAAAAAATGATTTGGTCTCTCGAGTGTCGCATGAACTTAAAACCCCTCTAAATTCAATTTATGGTGGTGCCCAAATATTATTAGAGATATATAAAAACTCCATGCGTAGTGAAGCTATTGAATTTATTGAAATGATTCATAAGGGGGGAAAGAGATTGAAAGCTCTGATTGAAAAGTTGTTAGATATTTCTCGTATAGAGTCGGGGAAAATGCAACTTAATTTAGCAGAAGAAAATTTAGCCGGGTTAATTAAAGAATGCGTCGGTGAGCTTAGCTATTTGCTAAAAGAAAGAGACTTAAATATAGAATTATATTTACCAGATGTAGCAATCCTACGGGTGGACAAAATTCGTATCGAACAAGTAATCACTAATCTTCTTTCGAATGCAATTAAAAATACTCCTCCCGAGGGGAATATCATTATCTCTCTCTATGAAAAAAACGATAGTTTTTATTTTAGCATTACAGATTCAGGAATAGGATTAACAACTGAAGATATGGAAAAGTTATTTAAGAAGTTTGGGAAAATTGAGCGCTATGGTCAAGATCTCAATGTAGATATAGAAGGATCTGGTTTGGGCCTATATCTCTCAAAAGAGGTGATAGATCTTCATGGAGGGAGTATCTGGGTCGAATCAGAAGGAAGAAATAAGGGTAGTATCTTTAAAATTCGATTTAATAAGAATTAAAAAATCTTAAATTTATTGCTTCTAATAAATTTGTATGGGATTTAGTTCTCTATTTATGAAAAAAATACTAACTTTCATTCCGGGCGGGATTTTTGGCTTACTATCAGTGATTGTTGCCTTGTTTGGAATCCTTTCATCTCTTTTATCGTTTCCGGGATATAATTTATTGCTTTATGATGTAAGTTATCTCGCAACGGGGCCACTAGGGTGTTGGTTTGATTTAGGTTTAATCCTTTCAGGATTAATTGCAATTCCATTTCATTTTTATATGAATATAGTTATCAAAAGTGAAAATATCAAGCCAAAGTTAAGAAAAGTAGCTCTCATATTATCCATTATGTCCAGTTTAACCTTATCGTTAATCGGATTCTTTCCAGTTTTAACCGAGAATATTATAATTCTTCTTGTTCATGGAATATTAGCTTTACTCACATTTATTGGAATTACAATATATTGTTTTTTGTATGGAATATTTTTCCTAAAGAGTTCAAAATTTCCATTGATACATAGTTTCTTAAGTTTTTTGGTTTCTGGGATTTTTTTATTCTATTTTACTAATAGATACTCTTTAGTGGAATGGATAGGAGTTGGGAGTGTTATGTTATGGATTTGTTTTAATGCGATTTTTACCCTATTTAAAAAAATGTAAAATAGATTTTTATCTATAACAACAAATAATTTATACATATTAGGCATGAATATAAAATAAAAATACATTTAGAAATGGTAGAATATTTTGGATAAATCTAATTTAAACTATGAAAAAAGAATAGAACTCTCTAAAGAAGATGGATTAGTAATTGTTGATATGCAATATGATTTCATGCCAGGTGGGGCCTTAGCAGTAGAAGAAGGTGATCACATTATCCAAGGAATCAATACTGTAGCTAAAAAATTTCATAATAAATCAGCTAGTATCATACTAACTCAAGATTGGCACCCCAAAAATCACCTATCTTTTGCTAGTAATCACCCTGGAAAAAAACCAGGAGATGAATATCAAACAGAAACAATAGGACCGATATTATGGCCAGATCATTGCGTCCCGGGCACAAAAGGGGCAGAGTTTCATAAAGACTTACAAACTGTCCTTGCTCACGCAATAATTAGGAAGGGTTATAATCCCAAAATAGATAGTTATTCGGGATTCCTAGAAAATGATAAGAAATCAGAAACAGGATTAGCTGGTTTATTGAGATCTCTAAAAATTAAGAAAATTTTCATTTGCGGGCTAGCATTAGATTACTGTTGTTTCTGGACTGCTATGGATGGATTAGATTTTGGATTTAAGGTATATCTTTTAGCAGATTTAACAAAAGGGATTGATGATCCTCCTGGCAATGTAGTTAAATCCTTAGAAATAATGTCTAAAAATGGAGTCAAATTTGCTAATGTAAATAGTTTTATTTAATTACATTTTATTTTATTCAATTTATTTGAAAGTTTTAAACGTAGCATTCATTAAATCATTTAATATTTGGAACAATCTTTAATAATTGAATAGTATCAGAAATGAAATTCCCTTATAAAAAAATATTAGTAGTGTGTAGTGTTAATACAGCGAGATCTCCCATGACAGTAGGGTATTTAAAAGATAAATTTCTTCGAAACAAAAAAGATGTAAAGATCTATTCTGGAGGGATATCTTCTAATGCTCGTGATGGTATGTTAATATCAATGGATGCAAAATTAGCAATGAAGGAGGTTGGTATTGAATTACCAAAAGATTCTCTTTCTATAAACTTAAAAAAACATCCTCATCTCATTGAAGAGGCAGATTTAATATTAACTTTAACACAAAAGCATAAGGAAGAACTGAATAATTATATAGGGAAAGATCATAAACCTATATTCTCCTTAAAAGAATTTGCGGGAGAATATGGAGATATTGAAGATCCCTCAATGAAAGGGATAGAGGGTTTTAGAAAGGCTCGAGACGAGATTCATCGTGTTCTCACCAAAGCAATGGAAAACTATGGGATAAAATAATGATAGAATATATCATCATTGCTCTTTTACAAGGACTTGTCGAGTGGTTGCCCATTTCCTCTTCAGGGCAAGTATTTGTGGTTGCTACTACCTTTTTGAACATAAATCCTGATGAAGCGTTTAGTTTAAGCATTTGGCTGCATTTTGGAACAATGTTCGCAGTATTACTGAAATTCCGAAAAGATTATTATAGAATAGTCAAATCAATTTTTCCAAATAGATTTAAATCTGAAGATATAGATATTAAAAAAAGAAATTGGCTTA
Organism: Promethearchaeota archaeon; assembly: GCA_004524725.1. Taxonomy (GTDB): domain Archaea; phylum Asgardarchaeota; class Lokiarchaeia; order Sigyniarchaeales; family SOKP01; genus SOKP01. The sequence goes on along the minus strand of SDNW01000005.1, from coordinate 14,340 downwards.
TTATTGCTACAATTGGCACAGGAATTACGGCACTTCCCTTGTATTTTGTATTCAAATTTCTATTCATTGAAGGATTCTCTGCTGAAAGTGGTGATATTATTACGCTGGTCATCGCTGGGTTTTTAATAATTACAGGAATAGTATTAATTAAATTTAAAGCTAGTTATGGTAGTAAAGATGTTGAAAATGTGTCTAAAGAAGTTATAAGGAAGGATTCTTTGATTTCTGGTTTAATACAGGGAATTTCAATATTACCTGGCATCTCTCGTTCAGGATTTACTGTATCGAGTATGCTCTTTGAACGTTACAAGCAAGAAAAAGCACTTTTCCTAAGTTTTCTAATGTCAGTTCCAGTAATCATTGCTTCAATAGGAGTGGACATTCTCTTTGGAGAGGGATCGGTCTTTGGGATCTTAGATCCGCTAACAATCGTAATCACAACACTCATAAGTTTTTTGGTAGGTTATCTAACGATGAATATTCTTCTAAAGATTGCAAATCGAATCGGATTTGGCTATTTCTGCATTGCCTACGGATTAGTCGCATTTATAATTATTCTTCCAATAACCATAGGTTAAAAAGGATTTAGAGATTTGATATTATGTCTTCTAAATAGCTTGCTAATATATTTTCAATATTATCTATCCCTTTAAAGCCCGGAAAATCGTTTACATCTACAAGGTAATATTTTCTTGAATCAACTGGCTTTATCAAATCAAATCCAAATATTTTCAGATCTAATTCTTTTGCAAGAATTTGAGCAAGTTTCTTTATACTTGCAGTTATTTTTAATTCTGAACGTTCTATCTCGTTTACGTCAATATGATCAGGTTTATCGCGAAGATATACATAAATAGGATTATCTCGTTTTACACCAAATACTTGATCACCAATCACATATATTTTTCTTTCTAACCCATCACATTCAATAAATTCTTGGATATAGACATCATAATAGGTGAAAGCTTTATACATTTTACAGAATTTATCGATGTCTTCAACTTTTTTTACTAAAAAAGTGAATCGATTAAATTTATCATGTTGATAATGACTTTTAATTACGAAGGGTAAGTTTGGAGCAGCCCATTTTTTAAATCTTTTAAGATCAGTCACATTATGATTCCATGATTGAGGGAGAGAAAAATATCGATTTACATAAGAATTATTCTTGAAAGCTTCTCTCAGAGCATAATCAAGAGCTACTTTGTTTTTGCACATCAAGACGGTGTCAACATCATGAAGCGCAGGAATTTGATGTATTTTCGCATAATGTAGAAGGTCTAAGGAACATTCATTTCGAACTTTTACTATGATTAGATCAACACTTTTAAATGCTGGGGGCATTTCTGAGAGATTAAAAAATTCATTTTGAGGATCATGGAGGATTAGCTTAAAATTCGCAGATTTTTTTAAAATATTTAGGGTTGCATCAATTACATCGTGATTGTGTCTTGCGGAGATAACTACTGTTTTTTTATTCATATTTTTATCAAAAATGTTGCAAATGATTCCATAAAAATAAATTATCTAAAATATTTGAAATTTCAACTTTTATTAAAGTTATATAAATACTTAATGAGAAATAATCTTATAAAAAATATTGTTAAAATAACGTGATGTCGATGGCAACTAAAAGAAAAAACTTTAGCCGTTTTATCCTTATTCAAGTTATCCTTATTGGAATTTTATGGGCTGCAGATCGAACATTCTTTTTTTTTGAATCGGAGTTTCTAAACACATATCTCGATCATGTATTAAATTTACCAAATGTGGATTTCTTGATAGGAATAATGGTATCGCTCTCAGCAGTTGTAGGCTTAATTACGAATTTTGTATGGGGGGTTCTGAGTGATAATACACGTTCCAAATGGGGGCGCCGAAGACCATATTTTCTCTTTGGAATTATTGCTGGGATAGGGATGATGGTTTATGCTTTATCCAATAATTATTGGTTATGTGTTTTCATTGACGTGATTATTATTGGTGTCACATCCAACGCTGTTTCAGTATCCCAACGAGCAATAATACCAGATACTGTTGAATTAGAGAACCGAGGACGTGCAAATGGAATAATTCAAGCTGTTTCATATTTTGGTTTAATTATTGCTTTAGCTTTTTTCCTATTAGCGAATGAAGTATTTGGCGTGAGTACCCTGGAAGGTACAATTATAACTCAAGAGGGTCATTTTTTTCTACTCACTTCAGGAGGTTTAATCTATTTGATCTGTTCGGTTATAGGATTTTTATTTATACGAGAACGGGCAATCTCAGAATTACCTCCTAAAAAGAAATTTATGGAAGAAATGAAAGAATTAGTTGATATAACTCAATTAAGAGAACATAAAAATTTCTTTAAAATATTATTAGCATCAACTGTATTTCAAGCGGGAATTTATTCAGTTTTACCTTTCTTTATTGCCTATATCTTTGATCTTGGCCTTCCAACAATAGAACTTTTAATTGCAATAGTTATTGGTTTTGGGATACTTATCCCCGCAGCGATGTTTTTAGGGAGACTTACGGATAAATATGGTCGAAAGAAATACTTTCCAATAATAACTTTCGTCATAAGTATAAGTTATGCATTGATGGTTTTTGTTACAATGGGTTCTGAGGTGAATTTCATATTATTAGTGGTTCTACTCCCATTTGTCTTAATTGGACTCTTAGGACTTGATACAATCATTAACGCATGGGCACAGGACACATTACCAGAAGATAAACGGGGAAAGTTTTATGGTATTTTTAACATTGTCTATACTGTTTCTCAAGTTATTGGTTCGCTATTAGCAGGTACATTCTCAGTTTTATATGGTCGACCTGCGATTTTTATTGTGGGTGCTGTGATTTTCCTGATTGCTATACCATTTTTTATATACGTTAAAGAAACTCTTGAAAAATAATACTTTATTTTTTTATTTTTTTATTTCCTACTTTCTCTGTGGTTCTACTATAATCTTTATCCACTTCTCCCGATCATAATATTTGAATGCATCTACTGCCTCTTCCAAGGTGATACGTTTAGTTATAAGCGATTTGAGGTCTAATACTTTGCTTGCTATTAAATCTAAGGCATCATCCCAATAATCTTTATGGAGCTTAGAATTAACCATCGCTTCGGGGTAAACCAACTCAACACCTTTTTTCCTGCAGTCCACATAGGGGATATATTGCATTTTTTGCGCACCAAAAACAATTACTCGAAAACCGGGTTTAATTAATTTTATAGCATCTAATAATGTCTCGTTAATGCCAACCATTTCAAATACGGCATCCGCTTCTCCAAATTCTTTTTTAATTTGATCAACTACTCTTTCATTGGCTTGCGTTGGTCTTGAAAAGTCGTTTGGATTAAATACTTTTGCCCCCCATTTTTGTGCTAAATCTCTTTTGTGATGATAAGGTTCTGATGTGGCGACTTCAACACCGTTATTTAATAAAAGTTGTGTTAAAATTAATCCAATAGGTCCTAATCCAAATACAATAGCTTTTTTCTCACCTTCAATTCTTTCAAATTCAGCTCTTTCATAGCAATTAATAGCGCAACCAACCGCATCTGCAAATGAAATTTGATCCATCGAGAGGTCATTTCGTACAATTGGAAGTGCTCCCGTTAATTCATCTTTTCCATGACCCACTACATTCACATGAGTGGTATACTCCGCATATCCCTGCCCCATACGAGCAAGGTGGTCTCCTTCGGAAATTTCATTGATATTTTTTCCAACTTCAACAGCAATAGCACCAGTTTCATGACCATGTCCTCCTGGTTCATGAGCTATTATCCAATGATTCCCTTCAAATATGCCAACATCACTTCCGCAAATACCTACGGAACGTATTTCAGCAAGTACTTCATCTGGACCAGGTTTAGGGATATCTACATCGATTAATTTAACAACCCATGGTTCAGGAAATATTAATGCTCGCATTTTCTCATTCATATATATTCACTGGCGTACTAATTATCTTCCCCTTATACCATCAATTAAAAGTAATAAAAGATTCCAAATTCCTAATGTAGAAATTAATCCTGTCTCCTTAACTTTTTCAGGTTTATTTGGATCAAAATCTTTATTGACTTTACGAACCCAATCTAAATACGTCATTTTCATTAAGTCCTCAACTTCATATTCTTTTATCAATTTTTCTGCGATTTCGAAATATTTTGTTGCATTAGTATATACTTTTTCATCTTTTTTTTTATTATTGATAATGATAAAGGGCGGTAATGAAAAATGATCTGCCATAGATTGTATCTGTTCAGAAGGTTTATCACCAAAATAAGGAGATAAGATTAAATCAAATTGAAGATTCTTACCAGAATAGGTCGGGGCAGTAGAGTGAATAGTTCCTAAGAACTTATTTGCAACTGTTTCACCATGACCTGAACCCATTGTCCAATATCGCAATAATTTTCCATAGTATGTTCCAAAAGGATTAATTCGGACTTGTTGTCCCTTTTTTGAACCATCATTGAACCCTTTTTCTCTTACTTTTAAAGGAGAGAAAGCAAAGTTTGCAGACTTCAAAGAATTAAATCCTACTAATAAACCTTTATTAAGGTTGCTTAAAGCCATCCAACCATCTGAAATATTAGCTACAAGACAATCGATATCACCATTTCTTTTGTCTACTTCACGCATATTGATATCAAAAGAAGAAACTCTACCAAAAAAATTCCTTTTCCATATTCTTAAGGGTTTTTCTTGTCCAACTATATTCGGTCTAATTTCACAAGGCATAATCTCTTGCCATCGGTTATCATGTTCTTCTTGGACAAAACTAGTTCCATCCATAATAACAGAATCGCCACATATATCACATAAATCCATCTCAACATTAATGAAAATTGAAGCTACACCTGAATAGAGCGTTAGAATTTTATCAATGAAGGTTTTAGAACCCTTAATGATTTCAAATTCACTTGTAATATTAATTGAGGCAGAAAAACCGTCACTTCCATCTCTTAAAACACTTACTTGATTTGATTTTGAGGAATAACGTTTTCCTTTCCCTATTTTTCCAAAAGTTACACTTGAATCCAAAAAATTCTCGGTAGAAAATTCTTCACCGTTAAATTGAAAAGAAAATATTTCTCCTTCATTATTAATTTGGATCGTAATTAATTCATTGGTAAGCAGATTCGGATCAGCTTTAAGGTTCATAGGTTGCTGATTTATCACTTCTGAATTTAGTTTTGCTTTAAATAATCCTTTTTCATTAAAGGCTTTTGGTTCTATGATGCCTTCAAGAGACAATATTTCTCCATCCATATCTCTGTATGTTCTAAATTTGAAATTTTCTGATTCCAATACAAGATTATTTGTAATCCCTGTGCTTTTTTGAATTTCCTTTGAAATTTGCATTTTTATGAATGTTGGATGCTCAATTTGAACTTTCTCTTCATTAGAAATACCTCTATTTGTTAATGGAATAAAGATTATATCATTATCTTCATCTAAGATTTTACTTAGCAATAATTCCTCTAATGTGAGTTTGAATGCTTTTTCTGCTGCTTCATGCGCTTTTAAAGCATAGGTTATTGCAGTTTTAGTTCGATTAGGATGTTGAAAAGGAACAGACATTCCGAAGTTAGTGGTAGAGGCAAATAATGATTTATTTTTAATGTAAGAGGCAAAATTATCATCTCTATCGCGAATCAACTTAATAATTTCATTCTCTTTATCCTTAACTATACTTTTCTCAATTAAAGTATCAGAAATGCATTTACACCATCTTGCCCTCTGACCGATTGTCCAGAATTTAGTATTATCATACTTTTGTGCCCAGTTATAAAAACCATTCCAATTTCCATCAGCAGCATCAGGATAAAGGGTGGTTTCACCGTGTACTTCTAATTTAGGTACTACATCCAATAAATTTGCGAATTCTACATATTCCAATTCATCTACTGCTTCAGCAAATTCATTCAATCCCCTAGATTTAGGCAACCACTGAATAAATTTCGGAAGTTTATGTCCGATCCAATCATCGTAATCCATATCAAAATTCAAAATTAATAACGCATTTGCTGTAATCTGACCCGTTTTTTGCATTTCTCTTATCAATTTTAGCCACCTTTTGATGGAATAATAATCTATTATGTCACCGAATCCATACATTGGTAGCATAAGCATTGATGTATCTGAAACTGATGATTTGAATTTTATTGGGCCATATCTTTGATTTGCATTTAATCGGGGATATAAAAATGCTCGCCCCACGTCAAAAGGATATACTGAGTAATATAATAAAAATCCCTCAACACCTATTTGATTATATAATTCAATCATACCCTGGGTAAACATTGTTTCTTGGGTACGGGCGTATGGCGCAACTCTCCCCGGAAAAAGTTGGTTCACTCCTATTCCCATTGAATTCTCTAAAAACCAATCGTGTTGTTGCAAGAACTCCTCAGTATCTAAAATAGGTTGGGCTACATTCCCCCAAGATCCTATTAACACTTCATCTTTTCCTTGCCTGCATCGTTCAATAACACGATCGAGAACATCTTGCTGAAATTCTTGTTGTAGTTGAATTGACCAGAAGGTATCAGCATAGTCCCATGTGATTTTCATATCTCCAAATGATAATCCCAAATCTTCTATCTCATCTAGCCTATCCAAAATAGCAGCCATTAATTTAATATCTCGACCAAATCCAGTTATTCCGCGCGAATCTCCCCTATAAGAATGATAGTAATTAATATGAGGAGATAATATTAAGTAAATCTTTTTTTCATCAATATTCAAGTAATTGTCCCTTTTAACTTAGTAGAAAACTATGTTTGAGAAAATTAATAATTTTAAATAATCTTTCTGAAATCCAAGTGAAATAATAATGATTTAAATAGTATTATTTTATTATACAAAATATTATGGCGAATTTTATTAAGATAATATCTCTTAATTGGTGGTTGAACTGAGCCATTCGAAAGAAATTCGAGTCTGTTTGATTGGGATTGGTGATGTAGCAAGCGCACTAGTACAAGGAGTGGAAAATTATAAGAAAAATCCTAATGATATTATAGGCCTATTGCCAGAAATTACTCAGTACTCAATCAATGACATTCAATTTGTTTTGGGGGTAGATGTGAATGCAAATAAAGTTGGAAACGATTTGAGTAAGGCTATTTTTGCGGAACCAAACTGTAACTTGAAACTATTTGAACCAAGTTTTTTGAGTGCTCCCGTGGTAAAAGGCCAAATTATGGATGGGTTGGACAGCAACATCAAAAATATAATCCCTGTTGATGAGAACCAGGAACCAGTTAACATCACACATGAATTAAAGCGTTTTGAAGTGGATGTGGCAGCAATTTTGCTTCCAACGGGTTCTCATGAAGCTGTTAAATTCTATGCTGATGCTGCGTTAGATGCGGGAGCTGCCGTTGTTAATGGGATGCCCTCCTATGTAGCAAAAGATCCCGAATTAGTAAGAAAAGCCGAAAAATTAAAATTAACCTTAATCGGGGATGATGTTAAGTCGCAGATTGGAGCAACAATCATCCATCGCTCTTTAGCAAATCTTTTTCCTATGCGAGGGGCGATCTTAGACAGAACTATACAGCTTGATTGGGGGGGTTCAAGCGATTTTCTAAACTTATTGACACCTATGAAAAATGGAAATCTTCGCTATGAAGAGGGGAAAAGACAATCTAAAACTGAAGCTGTCATAGCCAATCTACAAAATAAAGATACGGTGGAATGTCAAATTTCTGCTGTGGATTACATTCCTTTTATAAAAAATCAAAAAGAGGCATACATGAGATTAGAAGGGAGAATTTTTGGAGGTGCTCCGGTCAGAGTAGACATCACGATGTTTGTAGAAGATGGAAATAATTCCGCGGGAATATTAGCTGATTGTATTCGAGTTTCTAAAATTGCTAAGGATCGTAAAATAGGGGGCGTTCTGCACTCAGCAAGCTCATTTTTTTCTAAACATCCACCTGAACAATTAGATGATACTGTTGCTAAGGAACACCTTGTCGAGTTCATAGAAGGAAAACGAGAGTGTTAAAAACTTATGAATTAATTTCATTTTAACCTTTAATTTTAATTTTTGCTTTATAGTGTTGTTCTCGGATATTGATTAAATTATAAATATGATCGCAAATTAAACTTATTCCTTCTGGAATTGCTTTAAAACTCGGAAAATCATTGATATCTACGATGTAGGGGCCATCATCAGTCAAAATGTAATCTATTCCAAAGATTGACATTCCAAATTTTCTACCTAATCGTTTAATTCTACGCTTAAAATCTTCAGTGATAGGGATTCGGATATGTACAAGTTCTAATGGACTTAAATTATAATTAGGATTCAATCGATTATGTGAAATTATTGAAACAATCCATCGACCAATCACATATACTTTATTAATAACATCATATCTTCCTAAATACTCTTGAAAAAAAAGGTCTTCTTCCTTATATCCACGGATATAGTGATCGAACTCTTTACGATTTTTGGCAATTCCAATTATTCTGTCGTTTTTAGGTAAATTGGCAAGATTATGGGAATCTAACTTAATTATAATTTGTTTTCCATTTGAGAGAGCTTTAACAGCGTCTCTAGTAGAAAAATAAGTCTGAGGGAATTTTAATTTCTTACAGCTCTTTTCTAACAATTGAAAAGTCTTTTTTCGACTTTCGCATGTTTTTACTGAATTGATATTATTTAATATTGGAATCTTGAGATTTAACTCCTCAAGTGCTTTATAAATCATTATATTGTCTTTGTGAGTAGTAAGTTTAAGAATAATAAACGAGATTGGGTATTTTTTTAACTTTTTTGTTAAAGCTTTTACATCAAAGGGTTTCTGCTCATTTTTAATTAAATCAATAACGTATATGTTATAATTAGTCAATAGAAATTTCTTAATTTTACTAAAAACCTCTAAATCTCTATTGACAATAGCTAATACAAAAGTTTTTTTGATATTGTTAGCCACAGATATAACCCTATTAGTTTGATTTCTTTAAAACAAACTAACATATATAAATATATTGATAATGAAAGCTGGTTATTTATCTTAAATAAAGCTTTAAAGTCTCTAAAAAGAAATTTAATACTTATTTAGGACTTTTTTCTTATTGTTAGAATTTATTTATACGAGATTTAATTATAAAAAATAATAGAATTATATCACGCAATAAAAAAAGATTATAGTCTAATTTAGCGGATCTATATGTTAAAAAATATAGGCCTTATCATAGATAAATATCATTTAGAGAAGAAAGTACGTGAATTCTTATCTTACATGAGAAAAGTCTGTGAGTTATCGATTTATGTTGAAGAAAACTACTTAGTTAATTTTAACGATGTTAGTTTTAATGAGGATCTATTTTTTATCAAGGGGAAAGGAGATGGAATTATCAATTTTGCAAAATCATTAGAAAGAGATACAGATATTCCCGTGATTAATTCTTCTAAAGGGATTTGGCTAGCTTATAATAGATTTTTGAATAGTACTCTCCTAAAAAGCGCGGGCATTCGAGTCCCTAACTTTTCTCTTAATCCAAAAGAAGATACACCGCCTTTTAAAGATTTTATCATAAAAAACGTTCGAGATCAAGATAATTATGCTTTTGACCCTACAATCCAAACAACTATTAATTCTGTTGAGGTGAAGGATAATAGGGCTTTAGAGGAAGTATATGGGAAAAATGCGCAGTATAGCTTTTTTTATTATCAAGAATACATCGAAAGTAAGTTTGAATATAAAATTTATGGGGTTGGAGAAGAACTATTTTATTATAAGCAAAAACCTATTTTGCGTGATCCTGACAAGATGAAATCTCGAGAAAAAATAAAGCCAATTCTTGAATTAGGAGAAATTGCCTATAAGGTGATGGAACTTTGTGATTTACAGATCACTTCGTTAGATTTCTTAAAATCGGAAGATAATAGTTATTATTTAACCGATGTTAATTCAACACCCAATTTTAATTACCTTGAGAATGGTCCGCAAATCATTGCAGATTACTTATTAGCCAAAGCAAAAAGATAGGGAGAATATATTATGAAAATCGGCATCCTTACAAAGCGAGAAACAGGACTCACTGATAAAATGCGATCTTTTTATAAGGAAACGGGGCATAAGGTTACAATTTACACCACTAAAAACTTAGCAGTTAATTCTTCTCTTTTTGAAAATGACTTTTATATTTTAAAATCAAAACAGCTACTTTTTCTTTATGCGGGTTATTTTCTTTATAAAAATAATATTCCTGTGATTCCGAATCCTATTATAAGTTATACCTATAAACATCGCATTGAATCATACTATTCTATTAGAAATTGTGGATTAAATACGCCTAAAATATATATGGGGACACCTAAAAGCATTAAGAAGCAAGTGAAAGAATCAGAATATCCATTATTAGTAAAACCATTAATGGGATCGGGTAGTAAGGGAATTAAAGTTATTAAGAGTGGTGATGACCTTGATTCGGATAATAATAAAATATTATACTTTGAAAAATTTATTGAAGGTACTCATTATTTAGCTTATTTCATTAATGAACAGATTTGTGTTGGTGAAAAAAAACCATTTGCTAATGAACATGCAAATATTAAGCTTATGAAACCCGAAGATGATATTAGACATGCATTAATGATTTGGCGGGAAAAATATAATTTACTTTTTGGGCATCTAGATATGATAAGGGAAAATAGCACTAATAAGTTAATTGTAGTGGATACAGGTACTTTTCCGGAATTCTCCAACTGGCAAAATGCTAATTCAATTGTATCAACAATATGTAATTTGATATTAAAACGATATAATGATAGAAGGGAGATGAATGAGTGAAAAAGAATTACACGCATTAATCACAGAATATCAAAAGGTAAGATTATACAAAATAAAACATTTTATATTTGATTTTGGAGGTGTATTAATAGAAAAATCATTTGTTTTAAAAAATTTACTGAGTATCATTGAACAAGATTTACAGATAGAACTTCCAGATAAGGATAAGGATCCTCATCTTAAAAAATTACGGAGGAGACTGTCATCGGGCATTATATCAGCAAGAGATTTTTTAAATCATATTTTTGAGAAATATTATTATCCAAATCAAAAGAAGGATGGAGCTCTCCCCCCGAAAAAAGCAAATGTTGAGTATTATTTGGAATTATGGTTTAATCTCTATACTAAGGTCACTAATTTTTCTTATGAAATGGCAGAGATTGTAGAACGTCTCCACAATGCTGGTTATACTGTAAGCTTAATGTCAAATACGTATGATATTCATGCAAAATCGAACGAATTACGAGGATTTTATGATATATTTGATAATATTTTTCTTTCGAATGAGATTGGTTATATTAAACCAGATATGGAAAAATACAAATATGTTCTGAAAAAGTTAGATACTAAGCCAAAGAGATGTGTTTTTATTGATGATAAACTGACCAACTTAATTCCTGCTCGCCAGTTAGGTATAATAGTAATAAGATTCGAGTCTTTAGAGAAGTTTAAGACAATTTTGAAAGAAATTGGAATTGAAAAAATTAAGCCAAATCTTCGAAAAGAGATTAAAAAGAAATATAAAAAGTATAAATCTAAAAAAAAAGAATACAAAAAAGCTAAGAAGCAATATAAGAAAGCAAAAAAAGAATATCTAAAGAAAAAGCATAAAAAATCTCTTAAAAGGAGAGCTGAATTTCTCCATAAGCGAATGATATACAAGAAAAAGAAAGAAGAATATGAAAAGCAAAAGCAAAAAAAGAAGGATTTAATCTCGGAATTCAAAATAGAGTAACCATAGAGAAGTGTTATCTATGGATTTATTTCTTTTCTTCTTCTTTATCCTGCGATTCTTCTGTTTGTTCTTTGTTAAATTCTTCGACTTTCTGCATTACAGATTCTTTAGGGGTGACAGGAGTTGGCATTTTTTCATAAATTTCTATGAATTTGACATCTTCAATGTCGTCTGCCATATGAGTCTGAAGATCCATAGCTAATCCAAATTTAACATAGGTGAGATTCTGAAAGAGAAACATCTTAGGAATAGTAATTTCTAAAGTTTTATCTTTCTTATTGTATTGAACTTGAAACTCATGCACATTTTCTTGAGGAATTCCTTTCGAAATCATAAAATATTCGACTTTCTCACTAAAATCTTCAATTTTATCGATTACTTCCAGATTATAATCGATAGATTGACCTGCTAATGGATGATTATAATCAACAATAACTCTTCCTTGAGTGATATTTGTGACTACCCCTCTTTGCCCTGTTCCCTTTTTGACGAATTCTTGTCCGTATTCGGGATTCTTACCCTCATTGAGTTTTCGAAACTTAGAAATTCCAATTCGTTCAATTTTTTTCGGATCTCTTTTCCCGAATGCTTTAGTTGGGGGGATTCGCACGGATTTTTTCTCAAAATAATTCATTGTTTCAAGAAATTCCGTTAAACCTTCGTTTAAAAAACCTGGCTTCCCAACGATAACAAATTCAGGAGTATAATATCCTTGTTTTGCTTTCTGTTCGTCATAGATCCCAGCCTTTTTAGCATCTTCTTCAGAAGACACTCTAAAGATGGTTCCTCTCTGAGATTTGCCAGTTATTTTTACTAAGACAAAATCGTCTTTTTGTACTTTCTTACCCATAAGCTGCTTCTTTTTTTCTTCGATTCTTTTAACTTCAGTAGCCATAGCTTCCTCTTCTATCACTTGATCCTGAGTTTCCGTAGATGGGATATCTGTTGGTTGATCTGAACTTAATAATTCCTTAGCATTTTCAATTAACTTTTGAGCAGAAGCTTTTCCAATCCCTTTAATTTCTATTAAATCTTCAACTTTAGAATTTGCTAGTTTTTGTACTGAATCAATACCTGCCTCTTTAAGATTCTCTGCTTTTTTACCTAAACCCTTGACGTCATCTAATTTAAAGCTCATTTGACACCAATCTCAAATCAAAATTAGTATTAAGATAAATTGGAAAATATAACATAGTTTTTAGATTTTTCTATAATATAAAAAAAATTTCTCCCAATTAGGAATCATATGAATATTAAGTTTTAGAAAAGGTAATATAAATGCTAGTTTAGGATACGGGCTTCCACAATATTCCTAGCATATCCGCATAATTTTTTACTTCATGCATTTCTTGCATGGTTGGTGTTCGATTTATTTCAGGATAGTTCGAACTGTGATACATTGGACGATATTGCGCCATAATATTAACTACACAATTCGGTGTTTCTTTACTTATATATTCTAAAATAGGTTTGCTACAGCACTCAACATGGTTAGGCATTACTAAATGACGTACGATAATTTCTCCGCTTCCTTCATCATGAATTATTTTGAGATTTCGGGTGATTATATCATAATAATGCTTAATTCCCGAATATTTTTCAGCGCATTCATTATTTCCATACTTGAAATCGGGTAACCAGAAGTCCATGAGATCAATAAGGAGTGAAAGCGATTTTGAAGTTAAGTAAAAATTGGAATTCCATAATTGACAAATATTTGCGGTTTGAAAATTTAAACTCCCCAAAATGGTATGGATATTTGGAATTGGATCTCCCCCTACGTAATTAATATTTAAGGCTCCTTTGTCTGCTAAGTTATCTGCTATACTTGCTAGTTGTTTCTTGTCAACACTTTTAGCAATATCACTGATTTCCCGCTTCCCCTTCCAAGTTTGGGAGATATCATAGTTCTGACAAAATACACATCCGAAATTGCATCCTTGAAAAAAAATCGTACCACTGGGAACGAGAACGCTCTCCTCTCCCATGTGAAGAAATGAAGAGGCCACATAACTATCACCGGTTAAAAAGCAAAAACCTGTTTCCTCCTCGATACGGTTTATACCACACTTTCGTTCACAAAAGATGCATTTTTCCAGGTAATGAAATGCAAGAGTCTCTACTAAATCGATATAATTTGGCTTTTGAATTTTTCGGGAATCAATTTCTTTTTGGTTTAGAGTTAATATTTGCTTAAATTCACCTGATAGAGTACTCAATAACTCTTCTAATTGTTGATCTGAAAAGGAATTTTTAAAGTCCGCAGAAATTGTCCTCGCGATGAGATATCGTGCGGTTTTATTTCCGTCTATAATAGATTTATATCTTGGGAATCGATTGGCAATTTCTTGGATATTCCAAACTGAATTCGAATCAGGACGTAATAGTCTAAATACCATGATAAAAGAAAGTGATCTTAAGTTTCAAAACATAGCCATTTAAGAATATTTTCTAAAAACTTTATATTATCCCCCGCATCTAACCCAAAGTCGGAATCTTCAAGAAGAAAATCAGATGAGCCAATTGTGACACATCGACCATTGAAGAATTCAGAAACAACGCAGAT
>SDNW01000178.1 GCA_004524725.1 Promethearchaeota archaeon | reverse complement strand
GGTAATATCAATCAATACGTAGATTTAGGCGCTAATATTACGTGTGCATTTGGATTAACCACAGGGGGAATAGATATAACTTATATCAATGATCAAGCTAATATAGGTACGAGATTTTCAAGTACTTATACCACAGGAAGCATAAATTACGACTATGAAACTCTAGAGTTCAGTAGAATTGATGGGATTCTTACTTCAAGCAACTATAACTCAGCACTCTATAAATATACTTTCACATTATCCACGGTTACTGGAGGTATTACTGTAGACGCTGAAAGTCATCATCCTATTTAATTAAAAATTATTTTTTCTCTTTTTTTTTGTTCTAATGAATTTAGTATGGCAATATATTAAAAAAAGTATTAAAAAATGAGCTAGAACTTAATTTTTACCAGCAAAACATATCATAGGTGGGTTTTTCACTTAGTTCCCCATCTTTTATCCAAATATTCTTACCTAGTGGATGCTCCGATATTACTTGGGCAATACGTGGATCATGAGTGACGATGATAATTGTCTTACCATCCTCCGCAAGTTTAATCAAGAGTTCGATAATAGACTTACCCGTTTCCGAATCTAAATTTCCCGTAGGTTCATCAGCTAATATGATTTTAGGATTGTTTATTAAGGCTCGAGCAATAGCAACTCTCTGTGATTCGCCCCCTGATAATTTTCCTACCTTACTTTCGCCTCTATTTCCTAATCCAACTCTATCCAAGATTTCTTGTGCTCTTTGTCGATCTTTATCCTTAACTTTATAAGGAATTAATGGAATCAGCACGTTTCCCATAACATCCAAGTTTGGGAGTAAATAAAAGCTTTGAAATATAAAACCAACAGTTTCTTTTCGATAACTAGATAGTTTCCGTTCGGCTAAGCTTCCGATTTCTATATCATTGACTAAAACTGTACCACTAGATGGAGCGTCCATAGCACCGAGAATATTTAAGAGGGTGCTTTTTCCGCTTCCACTAGGTCCCATAATAGTAATAATTTTTCCCTTTTCGATTTCTAAATCGACTTTATTTAGTGCTTTAATTTCTGTTCTTCCTTCTCCATAGATTTTGCTAACATTCTTTAACGTGATTAATGACACTTCTTTTCCACCTCATTACTCTCCTTTTAAGACCACAACGGGCCTTACTCTTGATGCTTTAATCCCGGGATACAAGCCTCCTAGGATTCCTAAACCTAACGCATATGCTACCACTTCTATAACGCCCTCAAGAGTAATTATCGCTGAAGCAGTTCCAAATGGGCTATTTCCGGTACTGAGGAAAAATACCAAAATACTTCCCAATCCCAATCCTATTATTGCACCCAAGATTCCTAATGTAAGTGATTCATAGATAACATTCGTAAAGATATGGCGATTTTTCCACCCCGTGGATTTCAATATTGCAAATTCTTTTATTCTTGAGGTTACCGACATTAACTGAGTTACTACTATTGCTGTCCCTCCCGCAAGCACCGTAATAAATCCAATAATCCCTGCAAATCCATCAAATATGGCAAAAGTTTCTTCGATTGACTCAAAAAAGGCGGAAAGTGAAAAAGCTGAAACCTCTACTGGAAAATATCCTCCAGATTCTGAATACTCATTTATTTTATCAACAAATACCTGGGTTGCTTCTGAGCTTTCTACATTGAAACGTAACGCGACTTGTGTATAGATATTAGTCTCATCACCAGATATGGATAAAAAATTCCAAATATCCTGAATGTCAGCGTAAAGGAAGTATTCTTTTGGAACAAAATCGGGAGCACCATTATCTTCTTGATCGTACACTCCCACGATTGTTAAATTAGCATTTTCAAATCCTAAATCAATTGTGATAGTGTCTCCAATGGAAACAGGAAATTGAGCAGCATCTAAAAGACGTGCATCAATAATAGTTTCATTGGCATTTAAATTAAATACTCTACCATTCAATATTTTACTTGTAGGACCACCCCACGCTTGATCTAACGTTTTATTAATTCCAATGAGCGTAAGAGAATCCCCAAGATTATTTAAATCATCATTATAATCCAGTGTATAAGTCGCCGGAGCTTGAGTTTCTACATTATGACCCGCAATAAAATCACCTACCTCAGGAGTCTCAAATAAAGAATCAACAATATTCAAGGGCAGATGTGAATTTGAACCCAAATTTCCTTTCTCAACAACTTCTACTAAGCCCACTGTTTCAGCAAGATTTTCTTGAAATTGTGCACTCACTCCTGCAGTAAAAGCACCAATAACAAAAACTAGCATTAAGCCAATCCCCACTCCCACGCTTGAGAGAATAGCTGTAGATTTTTTTCGAAATGCGTTCTTTATACTAAATCTTAACATTTTTCAAACTCAATCGTTTTTAGATAAATTTTGAATTATTATTATTATTTTATCTAAGCTTTTTAGATTCAAAATGATTCTTCTTAGAAATTATTAGATTTTGGGATTAAAATAGAGTGAATGATAACTTTTTTGGATCGAAAATTTATAACTTGTAAATAAAGAGAATCATTTTTTACTTTTCTTAGTTACATAATATACTCAACCCAAATAGGACCGATATATGCGGCTCTGCCGTTATCCCAAACCACACGCACTAAATAAAAATCATACCCATTTGTATGGAGAGTAGTTGGATCAATTGGATTATCACTATATTCATTAATATACCATTCTCCATCAATTTGGATGCAATTAGATTCAAAACTCGTTCCATTTATCGGCTCAGTATCAATTACTGTTAGATTTATAATAGGATTCGTTGTGTCAATTGAATTCCATAATTCCCCATTCTTAATAATCTCAATGGAAGCATTCCAGTTGGGTACCCAATTTGGATGTACTGACGCTGAAATATGTTTCCTTGCTACTGGAGCGCCATCTTGTGCTAGAAAAATATTTATTTCACGATGGGAGCTTTGATTCTCTACAATAAGAGTTGATCCATCTCCTACGCGAATATCATTTATTGTGAAGTCTAGTATCGGTCTGCCATGATCGGAACATCCAAAAATTCTTTGGTGTTCGATTGCGCTGAAAATTCCTTCTCTTGTTAAATTATTTGCATATACTGCACTAATACCGCCTGGGTAGGGATGTTCATTTCTCGTATGCCATAAACTGAAAGGTCT
>SDNW01000177.1 GCA_004524725.1 Promethearchaeota archaeon | reverse complement strand
TAACTCAATGTCATCTCTTTTTTCCCATTTTTCTAAATCGGATTTGTATAAGGTCTCCCCTGAATCACGATTACCGTATATAACGGTTAATTTTCCATACTTATCCCGGTTATCTTTATGTAATATATATTCTGTAAGCGAACGCAATGTAGAAAAGGCAAATCCTCCTCCTATCACCACGATATCTTTTCCTTTCATTTCTTCAACAGGCCATCCGTTTCCTAAAGGACCCCTAATTCCAACTACATCCCCTACTTCACTTTTATGGAATTGAGAAGTGACAGTACCCATTTTTTTAATTGTAAATTTGACGGAACCTTCTTCTGTAGGTGAGGAGGCAATACCTATAGGACACTCCCCTTTACCAATAATACTTAATTCGGCAAATTGACCCGGTACATAATTAAAAGTTTTCAGATCATCATCATTCTGAAATACGAATTCAAAGGTTTTAATATCATTTACTTTATTCTCAGATGTTATTGATTTTATATTCGTTAGCATAGGGATATATAAATCAAGCAACGATGGTTTTCTCCTCCTTTTTTTGAATTTCATTCAACTTTCTAAGAATCACTCTTAAATCATTATTAACTGGGCATAGTTGAATACAGCGACCGCATCCAACACACCCAATTAGATTATAATTTGTTGGATAATAACTAAATTTATGAAGTATTCGGTTCCTACAACGCTCGATACTACTATCTCTTGGATTATGGCCACTTGTATGGAGCGAATAAAGACAAAACTGACATGTGTCCCATATCCTCATCCTCCTACCTCTATTATTATATTGGTCCTCTTCATCGATAACATCAAAGCAAGTACAAGTTGGGCATAAAAAAGAACAACTACCACAGCCCATACAAGTTTCACTTATCTCTTTCCATATTGGATCTGAAAATTCTGAATCCAAGAAATCATATGAGTCTTGAATTTCTAAAGTAGTGGATATCATTGATTCTGCTTTTTTAGATAACTCTATTGCTTTTTCAAGATCCTCTTCCTTAGCATCAACCAGCCAAGATAATCTTTTGATAATTTCTTTTCCAGTATCAGATATGGGGGTGACTACGTATCTATCATCTAGATCAACCATAAAAATATCCATATCGTCTTTTTTAAAGGGATGTCCTTCAAGAGATGTGCAGAAACATGTGTTTCGGGGAGTATTACAACCAATTCCCATTAAAATAGTATTTTTTCGTTTATTCAAGAATAAATCGTCCTTGAATTCTCCAAAATTAAAAAATTGTTCAAGAAGAACGAAACTATGCGCATCGCAAGGCCTTATACCAAAAATAATGTTTTTATCCTCTACTTTTTTTGACTTTTGAATCTCAATATTTTTTCCATTTCTAGTATAAGTAAACATTGTTTCCATTCTTGGAAATACTATCTCTTTGGGAGGGACTTTTGAATTAAGGAATTCCAATTCAATATCTTTGCCATCATTAACTCTTTTATATTCAATATTTCCTTTAACATTCTTAGGAGCATACAAAATATACTCCTTAGTCAACTCTTTAACTAATTTAGGTATCTCTTTTTTGAATATAATCTTTTCTTGCAAATTAATTTTCCTCCAGCATGAATTCTTGCTTATCGTTCATTTTATAGGTCATCATTGGAGATAATTTTTCTAATGAAAGGCCTGAAACAAAATCAAATCTATCTTTTACAACTTTATTGATCTTTCTATTTATTAGACTAAGATCTATTCCCATCGGGCACACACTGCTGCACGCACCACATTCAACACATCGCCCTGCGAGGTGCAACCCCCTTACCATATGAAAGATTAATATATCAGATATTTCAGAGGTTTTCCCGAACCAAGTAGGTAGGTTTTGATCAACAAAACATAAATTACAATAACATAATGGACAAGCTTCTCTGCAGGCATAACATCTAGTACAGTCCTTTAATACTTCATTCATAAAAGCCCATTTCTCATCAGCTGACTTTTTTTCAAAATCAACTATATCTTCAAAAGGATCTTCTAAAGAGTCAACCTCTTGACATTCCCCCACAATGTTATCTTTTAATGAATCTGAAATGGGAGGTGCTCTTATTTCGCAATGCTTACATAGCTCATTCATATAATCATTAAACTTAAACTTCTTTTCGAACTTGTTCCCTTTCACGATTAAATGATCTCCTGAGAGTTCTGTTTCAGTTATTTCATGAGCTCCAATCTCTTTTTCAATTCTCCTACGGTTTAAGATTCCATTACAATTTATCCCGATAATGATGATATTTTCTTTATTAATTTGATGTTCAACCAAGAGATGAATAATTGAGCGGGCTACACAACCTTTAGAGATAATACCGACTTTTAAATCTACAAGTTCTCCATTAATATTCTCTCTTATATTAGGAATTAAATATTTAGCTAAATTTACATAACATGAATTATTCCAAACTAATTTATCAACTTCTTGTTCATCCCTAATGAAGACTGGAGCAGATGCTAATGGAAGGGTCCCTTCTGAATAACCAATGATCAAATCAACTTTTTTCTCTTTTAATAGATCTCGTGCTACATTGCGCATTTTCTCTTCAATCTTTTGATTCTCGTTTTTTATATCAACCATTTTTTACCACTGTTTTTTAAATTTTTCATTAGGTCCTAATTTTTTTACAATTTCCGTGGTTTTTCGTACTAAAACAGCAAACCGTTCTCCTTCTGCTGCTGAGGCCCACATAAAATTAACCCTCCCTGGTTCAATCCCAAAAAACTCTAATAAATCATTGAGAATAGCGAATCTTCTACGAGCAACTAAATTTCCACTTATATAATGACAATCTCCGGGATGACATCCAGAAACTAAAACACCATCCCATCCATCAACTAAACTTCTTATAATAAAAAAAGGATTTAAACGTCCAGAACAAGGTACTCGAACTATTCGAATATTTGAGGGGTACTGAATTCTACTTACTCCCGCTAGGTCAGCCCCTGCATAGGAACACCAATTACATAAGAATGCAATAATTTTTGGTTCCCAATCTTCTTTTTGAGCCTTTTCTGTAATTACTTCATTCATAATTATAACCTCCCACTTATCATTGCAAAAATTTGTTCTGCACTGAATCCTAAAATATCTATTGCTGAACATCTACAATTTCCAGAACATGCTCCACAACCTTTACATAAAGC
>SDNW01000176.1 GCA_004524725.1 Promethearchaeota archaeon | reverse complement strand
TTCCTAATTCTAAAGCATTGGTGGAACTGATCCCTAAAATCTCTTTAGCTTTAAATTTTTGTTCGATTTCTCTTCGTTTCTTTTTGTTAATTCCCGCTCTATAGCTAAAGATTTTATCTTTGATATTGGGAAGGGCTTTTCGCACCCAAAGTGCTTGAAGTTCAGCCATTTTCCTTGAGAGGGTAAAAGCAAGAGTTTGAACGCCATTCTTATACTTTAAATGGCTAATGAAAAGATTTTTGGTTTCTTGATGGGGAGAACGATATTTAGCGGATATTTTGTCATAAGGTAAGTCCCATAAGATGACTTTTTTTGCACCGGAGGGAGAATCATCTTTATCAACCACGATAAATTGCTCCCCAACTAATTTTTCGCAGAATTTCCCTGGTTTATATATAGTCGCACTGGATAAAATCCACACAGGTTTGGCATTATAGGAATTTAGTAGACGCTTTAAGCGTCGTATTAATAACGCAAAATTAGAGCCAAAAATCCCTCGATAAACATGGATCTCGTCTAATACAACATAGCATAAATTAGAACAGATCCTCCTCCATTTTTGCTTAAACCATGGTAAATAAAAATGTAATCCATAGGGATTAGTTATAATGATATTGGCATTATCAAGAATTCGTCGTTTCTCGTGCGGTTCAATATCGCCATCATATACCCCAGCTCGATACTGTTTAATTTTGGTTTGTGTTAACAGGTTGGAAAGTGTTGCAAATTGATCTCTTGCTAAAGCTTTTGTAGGAAAGATATATAGTGCTGTCGATTTTTCATTATTGAGCAACGTATCTAATACGGGTAAATTATAGCAGAGTGATTTCCCAGACGCTGTTGAAGTAGCAATAACCGTATTGTTTCCGTCTCGTATTGCATTGATCGCCTCAGCTTGGTGCCGCCAAAGTTTAATATTATTATGATCCAACCATCGCTGTAGACGTTTCCGCAGAGGTTTTTTTAAATTATCATACCGAGCATTAAGTTCTGGCAAGTGTTCAATATGAGTAATTTGACCAGAATAATATTCTTGAGATTGTAAATATGAAATAAAATTATCAAAATCGAGCATTCATAAATTCACGTGTAATAATGATAGGTATATATTAAAAATTGCAAAAGGCACTTAATTTTTCAATTTTTTTTGATAGGTGAGGTTTTTAAAAAGCTTGCTGAAATAATTAATTTCCCCCTACTAAGGTTTAAATAAAAAAAACTTTTTAATGATATCAAATCATTTTTTTTAATTAAAAGATACTGACTGGTATTATGGCTAATTCTGAATGGAACAAGATAGATTTTCAATCATTTGTCAATAATTATAGTAAAGATATTGTTATTGATTCTGCTCCCACTTTTTTGTATTCTAAAAAAGATAAAGAACATGAAGCTTATAACTCGTTAATTGCATTCTTTTTTATACTTGGTTCCTTGTTCATTTACATTGCTTTGTCTATTATCCTAATTTCTGCTTATTACAATTTAATAATTTTTCTCTTTATAGTTATCTTACTTTCAATTACAGCGAGTATTTTAATAATCAACTACCTTCTAACGAATGTTCCTATCAAACCAAAAGAAATATGGGTTGAAGTTTATATAGGAGAGAATAAAGATAATATAAGTCATATATGCTTAGTATTTTATCCTATTTTTTCAGGTATATGCCATCCAAATAGAGCAAAAAATATGATTTATAAACTATATCAAAAAGAGGTGTTAGGTACTAAAATAGATATCTCTCAGATTGAAGTCTACCTCCAAGTTAATAATGAAGATGCGACAGATTACTCGGTTATCGGCTATTATTTTCAATATGGTAAGGGGCAGAAATTTAAAGATGAACGAGTGAATAGAAACACATGGCAATTTTTTCCATATTCAAGGAGTCTTAATGAGAATTATTTGGCAGTTGCCAATTGGGATCACCAATTTGAGTGGCTTGATGATTTAGAATTAGATTATGATAAATTACATAACATTGCTCCTTGGGTTATTCAAAAATGGGATGAACAGAGTATAAAACCATTAACAGATCTTTATAAAAAAAGCTTAAGATGGGACTTACGCAAAATTGAATCTTTACCCAAAATAGAACCTTGGAAACCAAATTTCAATACTACTTCTTTCGAGAGCTTCAAGGCTTATAAAGACTTGCAGATTGTAAATGAAGTCATTGAGAAATTCGTAGAGGGCAACAAAGATGTTAAAAAAATTAAAGATATTAAAAAGGACTTGTTTAAAATTAAAGCATACTTTAGGGATTTAAAGATTTAAACATATTTTTATTTCGTTTGTATATTTTCAGAAATTCGTTAAACAACGTATCATAAATCAACATATTTTTCGGATGAGGTTCATACGTTTTATTTATTTGTATTAAAGGAACAGCTTCTAAGAGATCTTTAATGGTACCAAGCCCTAATAACGCGATAACTGCTGAACCTTTTGCGCTACCTAAACTTGGTTCTTCCATCTGATTGATTTTCCTTTGTAAAACATCGGCAAGAATCTGACACCAAATATTTGATTTTGCTCCGCCACCGATCACATTTATCCTTTCACACCTTCCTACTAACTTTTCAACAACTTTTAAAGCCCATCTAATATTATAAGCGATACCTTCATAGGTTGCTCTTAACACATCATTTCTAGTATGGTCAAGACCCAGGTTATAAAATCCACCTCGAACCTTAGGATCATTGAGTGGACTGCGTTCACCAAACATCCAAGGGGTAAAGATAAGATTATTTGAACCCGCTGGAGTGCTTTGAACCTTCTCATCTAAAATTTGATATAATTTCTCTTTATTCTCTTTATATTCTTCGACTTCATGTGTAAATAGTTGATTGACGACCCAGTCTAAACACGCGGTCCCAGTTTCTTGTTTAGAAATACAAAGATACTTTCCATCAATTGAGCTAATTGAACCTGTATAATTCCTTATGTCTCGTAATCTCTCATGAGTATGGGCGCCAACCCAATCTGCAGTTCCTAAACTTAGATGAATTTGATTGTCCACTAAGGCTCCCGATCCAATTGCTGACGATATTAAATCAGCAGAACCAACGATGACAGGAATTGGATGATCTGGTGAGAGTTCTATCCCTAACTCGTTCGCAGCTTTAGCAGTAAGATTTCCTACTATTTCAGACGCATCTTTAATCTC
>SDNW01000067.1 GCA_004524725.1 Promethearchaeota archaeon | reverse complement strand
TATTATTATTTTTAAATTATATCACAAATCCAAGAAAGCTAGCTAAGCCAGGTATTAGTGTATACAGGAGGAATAAAAAGAATAAAGTCAACAGTGAGATCCATAAAGCGTTATCCCATGCAACATCTAATAGAAATTTACTTAATAATAGTATGATTAAAAAACCGATTATTGGTACTAATAACATTAAATAATTGCCATCACTCCAAGGAATTGCGCTAAAAATTCCAAAGACTTGACTTATAACCCCTAAAACTAAAGGAATTACTAATACACATATAAATGCTAAGAGAATTATTAAAAATTTCTTATCAGATGCTTTCGTTTTGGATTCTATAAGTAAAACTGCGATATATATTATCAATGTGACTATAACAGTCGCAAGAACTAACCATAATATAAACATTAATGTTGCTTCGGCTTGAAAAAGCATAATTTTTCCTTTACTTTATTTTTTGAATTAGAATATTGTTATAGGTAATTTAATTTTCTTCTTTTTTAAATATTGAGGATATTTCTTATCAAAAAAGAAAACATCTTAATAACGAATATAATGATTTAGACACCAAAATTAAGTAGGAAAAAATGAATTGAGAAGCCAAGAAGAACGGAGGTGATCGCAATAGAAATCACTGAAAGTTTTATAGAAACTTCCCTACCATATCTAGTATAAATAATTAAAATCATTAAAGTGACAAGTCCAATTGTTAAAAAAAGCCAAGCTAGGATCCATAGACCTAGGGAGGGTACTTCAAAATTTGTTATTTGCATTAGTGTCAATAACATGAGACTTTTCACATTTTTATAGCTATAGCTAATACTTAATTAAATAAGTAGTTTTTTTTTAATTTTATTATATTTGAAGTATTGAAATAAAATTTAGTTAAAATAATTACAAAAAGAAAAAATTTTAACTTATTTAATATTAAACTCTTAAAGAAAACAACAAATAATATTTTTTATATTAACTTAATAATTTCTTAAATCGAGTTGCAGATTGAATGCATTTTCTAAAAGAATTAATTGAAAATCCGGAATTAGATAACCCTGCTAAAAATTATATGAACATTCATCGCCATTTCTATCGATATTCTAAAGGTAACTTTATTGGCCCTGCTATTAAAATTTCTAAAACAAGTTCAAAGATAACACTAAAAGGGACTCACGAATATGAAGACCTAATAGCAGAACTTGTACTGAAGTCAATAAAGGATGAAGAGAAAATAATAGAAATTGAGGGAAAGCTAATTTCAGGTGGGGATATTAGTGAAATGTTGGAGGGATATGGTTTAAATTGGGATCTGCAAAAATCAAAAGGAAAGACACAAAATTACAAGGCTGTTATTGTTGATAAAATCAAGAATAAGAAATTAATGGAAATCATAGAATTAATGCGTGAGAGTAGTTATTTATTAATTTCATTTCAATTAACTCCATCATGTAAGGTAAAAACTAACAAGAAAATTCCGCAACCCTCTAAAAAAAAAATCGAAGATGATGATGTGAACAAACGTATTAGTTTTACTACGGGTTATCTTGAAAATACAGAGGAAAATCTCAAAAGTGTATTTGAAGATGTAATCCCAGATTTTGTAACAGATTTACCAAAAAATTGGAGATCAATTATTTTATTGAATAACTATAAAATAACGGATATTCAATTACCAAAAGATGTTAAGGATTCAAGATTATTACGAATTTTAGCAATAAGAAAAGGAAAAATAATACGTTCAATTGAAGTTGATTCTGAAATAATAGAAAAACAGTATTCTATCATAGTTTGAGATTTTAATTATGTACCTAAGAGATAAAAATTTTATTTTGAAAAAATTAAATTATCATAGAAGAAAAAGGCAATAAGCGTGAAAGGATTAAACCCATTACTAAGATCTTTATTATATATCATCGGAGGAGATATAGCAATAGAGATTGGAATTGAGTTATTGAATTCAGAAGACGAAGATATAACTGACGAGGATATTACCGAAAATATTAAGGATCGAATTGAATCTGAGGGGCGAGATATTGATTTTGAACCAGATGATGCTGAAATATTAAAATTAAATACTGTACGGAAAACATTGTATAAATTATATAGTGAAAAACTTGCTCAATTTAGAAGAATCCGTGATAAATCTACAGGATGGTTTATCTATTATTGGTGGCATGAATTTGATTTACTCGAAGAAATTTTATTGGAAAAAAAGAAGCTAGTTGAGGAAAAGTTAAGAGAGAGATTGGAATTCGAGCAAAACAACTATTTTTTTGTATGTGATGATTGCATAAATACAAATACTAAATATAATTTTGAGGATGCCTTTGAAATGAACTTTCGATGTCCTGATTGCGGCGGTGCTTTAAAAGCTCAAGAAAATGACGATCTTATCCAATTTCTTAAGGAAAAGATTGCTAGATTAGAAAAATTTGATTTAACTACTGATTCTGGGAAGAAATAAATTAGATAATTGTTGATTATTTTGTTATTATTATAACTTTTTTCGATTTTAAATGACTAAAAGAATAGGTACTTGTTCAAAAGACTGTTATGGATCTTGTGTTTTCATCGGAGAGTGGGATGATCAAGCTCAGGAACAGAAGTTTTTATATGCTAAACCTTTAAGGCGTCATCCTTTTACTAATGGCTTTTTTTGTAATAAATTTATTAATAGGGGTTCTTTAATTTATCATCCAACAAGGTTAAAACATGCACTCATCCGAATTGGGGAGAAGGGGAAGAATGAATTTGATGAAATCCCTCTAAATGAAGCAATACATATAATTGCTAGGAGAATCAAGGAAACAATCTTAAATAGTGGAAATCAATCCGTGCTTGGAACTTATAATGCTGGTAATTATGGTTTATTGTCAAGATTAGCTCCATTGCGATTTTTTGGAAAATTAGGATCTTCAATTACAACTGGTGGTATCTGTAATGAAGGAGGATGCGCAGGATTAACAGAATTATTTGGGACTTATTCAACAACTAATCCACTTCAACTAATCAGCCCGAAAACCCATTTGATAGTGAATTGGGGCAGTGATGTGGTAAATCGGAATGTACATACTTATTATTTAATAAAAAAAGCTATTAAAAAAGGGAGTCGCTTAATCTCAATCGATTCAAGAAGAACACCTCTTTTTAAGGATTCAGATCAATGCATAACGATAGCTCCTGGGATGGACCACCTATTCGCTCAACTTATATTAAAAATAATTTTTGAAAAGGGAGTATATGATAGAGATTTTCTATATAAAAATTGCGCTAATTTCGAGGAGTTATTATTTGAAATAGGAAAAATAGACATAGATAGAATATTAAATCAACTCAAATTAAAATTTAGGCAAGTTCAGGAGTTAATCAATCTAATTATCGAATATAGACATCATACAATATTTAATATTGGTTATGGAATTCAAAAAGATTTTTTTGGCGGTCGCATAGTCCAAATCATCGCACTTATTCAAATTTTTTTAGGAAACTTAGGAAAAGAGGGTACAGGGATTATTTATTCCCAGAGTGATTTCAATAAATCGTTTCTAAACCCTTTAATTGAGTATATTACTCAGAAAAACGCATATGAAACGCTTAAAAAGGTCAAATTAATTAATTTAGGATGTGAATTATCTACAAATGATTATAAAATGCTATTTATCTACAATTTTAATCCTGTTAGTTCATTACCAAATCAAAATCGATTAAAAAGGAGTTTATCAAGATCTAATCTTTTTACGGTTGTTCAAGAATTATTTTTAACTGAAACTACAAAATATGCCGATATAGTTATTCCCTCGAAATTTGATGTAGAATCTGATGACTTAATCACACCATATTACGTTCCTGGAATTTCAATTAACCAGGCGGGTCCTTGTCCTTATAAGAATTGTCTAACTAATTATGAATTTTATCAAAAATTGGCATTAGAAATGAATTGGCATAATAAATCCCTATTTCAAGAAAATGATTTGGAAATAATGCAAAATTGCTTAAATCTTCTCCCTTATAATATAAAATATAACATTCAAACCCAAGGTTATCATGTGCTTTTTTCAAGAAATGATGTTCCTTACAAAAATCTTCAGTTTCCGACAAGAGATGGGAAAATTCAGTTGAACCAGATTTCTTTCAATTTTGGAGCCACAGTTCTAAATGAAAAAATACAGCGAAATTTAAATGAGTTTTTACTCCTTACACCGTCATACAAGTATTTTCTCCACTCTCAATTAGGACAGATAAATAGTAATTTCTTAAAAATATTTGAAAAGATTTTCTTAAATCCTTTAGATATTCAGTCGTTAAAATTAAAAATTGGCCAGAAAATAAAAGTCAGCAATAGTTTCGGAAATGCCAATTTTATTTTGGAGGAACAAAATTCTATTGATCCAGGTGTCGCATTAATTTATTCTGGATCACCAATGGAGTTCAATAAATATCCTAATCCTAATATTTTTATTTCTGATAGACCAGAAGAATTAGGTTATTCAGGGGCCTATAATTCTGCTATCGTTAAGATAGAAAAAACTGATTGAACCTTAAAGTTATTTTTTCTTTTTAATAAATGCCATATCTCCAAGTGTAGAGTTAGTTGCTTTTTTTATATATTTACTACCTTTTGCACTCGGTTCAATACTATCAATTTCCTTTAGCAGCTTAATTTGATATACTTTCTCGATCTTTTTTGCTAGCTCAATAGTAGGTTCTACTTTTCCGGCCTCAATTCTTCTTAATAATGATGGTTTCTCATTTAATTTCTGAGCGAATTGATCTTGATTCAGACCTCTCCTTGTTCTCGCCTTATGAATGAGTTGAGAATAATTTGAGATAATTTCGACTTTTTCAAACTTTTCAGCTTCTCGATACAACTTAGTTGGCCTAGAAGATTTAGTTTTTATTCCTTTTTTTAGGTTACTCCTTTTAGGAGGAACATAAATTATTTTTCCTTCTTTAGCACAACTCTGGCAGACAGTCATTTTAGCACCTTCAATCAAAACCTTTTGACCCTTCCAAATTATCCCCCCGCAAATAGGACATTCCTTATCATATTCAATTTTATTCTTTTTTGCCATAGATTAACCTCAATTGATATTATTAAAGAGGATATAGGATATATAAATAATTAAGTTCAGAACTCTTATAATTTTTGGTTTTAAAGAAAAAATCGTTATAAAATATAACCTATAAACTTTTTAGAAATCGAGATTTTTATGATACTTGAGTATTACCTTAAATTTAAATGATAGAAAGTTTATTATTAAATTAAAAAATATCTTAAAAACAAAACTACTAAATAAGGGGTAATTTCTTTTTGACCACGATTAAAGAGAAGAAAAAGAAAGAAGATACTAAGGATGGAGAATACTTAATAACTTATACTAGGCATTTAGAAAAGAGGCTACGCAATTTAGAAACAGAAAAGCAATTATTAGATGCCGAGAGGTTACGATTAGAACAAGAACTTCATAGTTTAAGAAATGAAATTGATAGATTAAGGGAGCCTCCGTTAGTATCGGCTACAATCATAGATTTTTTAGATGAAAAAGGAAGAGCAATAGTTAAAAGTTCCACAGGGCCTAGTTTTGTAGTAAATATGAGTAGGAAAGTCAAAAATGAAAAATTAACACCTGGAACTAGAGTTGCATTAAACCAGAGAACTTTTGCCATAATGGAAGTCTTACCTACCAAGTTAGATCCATTTGTAAAAGGTATGGAAGTTGTTGATTCCGTTCCAGATATTTCATATGAAGACGTCGGAGGTCTTGGAGAACAACTCCAAGAAGTAAGAGAAACTGTAGAGTTACCCCTATTAAAGCCCGAGTTATTTAAAAAGGTGGGAATTGATCCTCCAAAGGGAGTTTTGCTCTACGGTGCTCCAGGTACCGGAAAAACTTTAGTTGCTAAAGCAGTTGCCCATGAAACAAATGCAACTTTCATTAGAATAATAGGTTCAGAATTAGTGCAAAAATTCATAGGAGAAGGTGCGCGTTTAGTAAGAGAGATATTTAACTTAGCTAAGGACAAAGCCCCAACAATCTTATTTATTGATGAATTAGATGCGATTGGATCTCAACGGTTAAAAATCGCAACTTCTGGTGATCGTGAAGTTCAAAGAACTTTGATGCAGTTACTAAGTGAATTAGATGGATTTGAACAAAGAGGCGATGTTAAAATAATTGGTGCGACTAATCGGATTGATATTTTAGATCCTGCTTTATTAAGACCAGGAAGATTTGATCGGATGATAGATTTTCCTATACCAGACGAACAATCACGAATAGCCATCTTTAAGATTCATATGAGAACTCTTAATACTGATCAAAAAATTAATATTAGAAAACTAGTAGATGCTACAGAAGGCGCAACAGGAGCAGATATAAAAGCGATTTGCACTGAGGCCGGAATGTTTGCTATTCGAAAAGAAGCGGAAATGATAATCGAAAATGATTTTATACAAGCTGTAAATAAAGTCATGCATAAGTTGAAAGATAAAAATATAGAATCACGATTATACTCGTAAGTTTTTTTCCTTATTATTAAAAGGACTCGCTGATTTCTTTATCTGAGAACATAAAGATGTATTCCGATTTTTTAGATTTAAGAAAAGTTAAAGCAATATCTGATTATCAATTTGGATGTTCAATTACTGATGTCCTATTTGAGAATGAAAGTAATATTCGAATAAAATATTCAAAAAATACCAAAAAAATTAAATATATTTATGATGATGAGCATTTAATACTCTCATTTAAGCCTACAAATGGACTATTTACGCTAAGTCTTTTTGCGGCTCAAAAAATAGTCGCCCATACACGAAAACCATTGATGAGAGTCGTAATATTAAGCGAAATCTCTGAATTTATTAAGAAGGGAAGAAATGTATTTTGTAAACATGTGGTCGATATTGACTCCCACTTAAGACCTTTCGATGAGGTAATAATTGTAAATGAAAAAGATGAACTTTTAGCTATAGGGAGAATAATGATTCCTGTTCCTTATATTAAAATGTTTAATACAGGTGTAGCAATAAAAGTAAGAAAAGGAATCTATAAATCAAAATTATAAACCGCAATTAATTACTATATCATATTATATTAGAAGAAAAAATGCACGATTAAGATGGTAAAGTTACCAAAAGAGATGCAGAAAAAGGAAAAAAGTAAACCAAAACGTCCGACTCCCGTTGTAAAGAGAGATGGTCAACAATTTGGTTCAAGACAAATGAGACGTCGAATGCAACAACAAGGAATAGAAATGGATCAAATAAATGCAACTAGAGTCATTATTGAGGGTCCTGAAAAGAATCTAGTTATTGAACAACCCGAGGTGGTATTAATGAAGCAAATGGGACAAGAAATATATCAAGTAATCGGTGAGGCAACTGAATATGATCCGAATGAGATTTCAATAGAGCAAATTGAATCTATTGAAGGAGAAGAGGAGATTGAAGAGTTACCGATAAAACCTACTATTACTGAAAATGATATAATGCTGGTGGCAAGCCAAGCTAATGTTGAAAGAGCTGAAGCGGAAGCAGTTTTAAATGAATGTGATGGAGACATCGCTAAGGCGATCTTGCTTTTAAAAAATCGACCTTAATACAAATTCGAAAAAAAAAACAATTAAGAATTATCCATTATTTTGAATTTATATAATTAATATGGAATTAAAATCATGTCAAAGGTAAAAAAGA
Source organism: Promethearchaeota archaeon (assembly GCA_004524725.1). GTDB lineage: Archaea > Asgardarchaeota > Lokiarchaeia > Sigyniarchaeales > SOKP01 > SOKP01. The sequence continues at coordinate 5,659 of SDNW01000067.1, read as the reverse complement.
AAAAAACAGGTTATGATTCAAAAATTTCAAAAGAAGATATAAAATTTGAGAAAATCATACAATTTTCTGGTTACATGTTTTTAATTGCTCTAATTCTTTTTGTGGGCGGATGGATTCTATTTGATTTTTTCTTGGACTTGATAGAAATTGAACTTAATGCTTCCTCTTATGCAATAATTTTATTCACGGGAGTTAATAGTGCCATAAGTTTTGCGTTGGCTTCAAAAATCAAAGATAACCGAAATGAAAAAAAGAAATTATATTTTGATTGGTTAATCGGTGTATTTCTAATTTCAATGATAGCGATTTTTGCCGTGAGTGTTTATCAGTGGTAATTATTAACTCATTTTAATACTGTGTATATATCATTTATACTCTAGTCTTGAAGGATTAAAGATATCAATTAATTCCGTATCTTCTAAAATTTTAGCTCCATGTTTCTCATTTGATTGGAATATGTAGCTATTACCTTCTTGTACAACAAAATTTCCATCTTCTGTAAAAAATTCCAATTTTCCCCTTATAACGTACCCAACTTGATGTTCTCTATGTTGGTGTATAGGAATCTCTGAACCTTTCTTAAGATTGAAATGACAGAGCATTATTTCATTATTAAAGCATAATGTTCTTCTATATATTCCTTCAAGCATCTCAATGGGTTCAGTTTCATCTAGCTTTTTAAAATTATTCATTATGAGAATATTTTTTTTAATTAATCTAAATATCACTCTCTAAATTTAAAAATCCCCTACCTAGGGATAAAATAAATCAAAAAATCAGCTTTGACGACATAATTATATATTAATTGTTAATACTTAGAAGATGATTCTATTTAATGAGTGACCATGTGAGTGATTTAGCGTTTAAACAAAGTAGGTTGTCAACTATTATAAAATAAAGTAAACTCTTATTAAATTAAGTTTAAATTGGAAAGATAAATACATTTTTATATCAGAAAAGGTAAAATATTAACCATAATGACTAATTAACTCATGATAAAATTCGGTTCTTACTACCGACAAAATTATTTAATAGTCATAGCTTATTGAGCCTTTCTTAGATATAAATATCTAATAATGATTAAGTATGAGGTATTGGTATGGTTCTAATCCCAGAAAAAAAGATATCTAAAAATAAAAATGATTTAAGAGAAAGATTTTTACAGACATTATTTCCAAGAGTGTTCAGAACTGAAGGAGATGTTGTTCCGTTTGATCCTCTAAAAATAGAGGAAAGTATTATAAAGGAAACGGGTTTGGGCAAAGATGCTGCACATCAAATAACCGAATTAACAGTCCGAAGAATCATCTCTTCGGGAATAAAATTTCTTTCAGGACCGCATATTCGAGAAATAGTATGTTCGATTTTATCAGAAGAGCATTATGAAGAAGAAAGAAAGATTTACACAAGGATAGGAATGCCTTTAATGGACTATGAAGCAATTTTGGAAGAAGGAGTTGATGAAAATGCTAATCAGGATATGAATCCTGAAAGTATTCATCATTGGGCTGCCAATAGAATTTCTGATGAGTATGCTCTTTTAAGGATATTAGATTCAGAAGAGTCTCATGCTCATCTATATGGTGATATTCATATCCATATGCTTCGCTACTTTGATTTAAGACCTTTTTGCCAAGAATGGGACCCAAGGATGATTTTGGAGCATGGACTTCCCCCAGTGGACAGTTGGGCTCATTGTAATAAATCGGGACCAGCTGGAAGTCTTCGTGTGGCAGTCACACATCTAGCAAAATGGTTAGGGATTATTCAAGGAGAATTTTCAGGGGGACAAGGCTATGATTATATAACTACATTTCTTGCGCCCTTTGCAAAAGGTCTTTCTGAAAAAGAGATTGAACAATCAATGCAATGTCTCATCTATGAAACTAATCAGATATTTGCGGCAAGAGGTGGTCAAGTACCATTCACTTCTATTTCTTGCACACCAACGATTCCAGATGGTCTATTAACCATATCTGCTATAGGTCCCTATGGCAAAGTCATTGGAAAGTATGGAGATTATAAGGATGAATGCCTAAAATTATTTGATGCGTTAACTAAGGTTTATATTGAAGGAGATTATAATGGAAAATTGTTTGCTTTCCCAAAACATGAAGTAAAAATAAAGAAGGAATGGTTGGAACAATATAAACCTTCATATCTTAAAGTAATGGAAGAAGCAGCAACAATGGGGACGCCATACTTTCTAAATATGTGTCCAGATTGGATGCCTGATGAAATACATAGTCAATGTTGTAGGAAGTTCCTTAGCGGAAATCAAATCATCAATCAATGTGTTTTGGAACCAGAAAGAAGAAAAAAAACAAACGTATGGGAAAATTATGTAACTATAGGATCTCTTCAAAGTGTTAGCCTAAATCTCCCTAGATATGCCTATATGGCAAAAAACGAAGATCATTATTTTGACATTTTAGATGATAAAATGGAATTATGCGCTAGGATTCTACAAAAGAAATGGGATTTGATGAAAAAACGTCTTAAATCAGGTCATTTACCTTTATGTAGCGGGAAGATCAATGGTGAACCAATATTCAAACTAAAGGATCAAAACCTCTCTATTGGATATACAGGATTAAATGAAGCAGTTAAAAGTTTAATCGCATATGAACTCCATGAAAAAGATACTGCCTATTATTTTGGAAAAAAAATATTAGAATATATGGTAGCAAAATGTAATTCAATGAGTGATCGAGACAAAAAAAGTTATTCTTTATGGCAACAACCTGCAGAATCAACAGCTAGGAGATTAGCATTATTAGATTTAAAGCACTTCCCAAAACAAGCGATAACTCAATCAAATGGAACTTCTGCTTATTATACTAATTCAGATCATATTCGATATGATGCCAATATCTCTTTATCGCAAAGAATTCAATTACAGGGTGATTATCATCCCATTGTAAGTGGTGGGGTTATTACTCATATTTGGCTCGGGGAACAAAAACCCGACATTGAAGGATTGTGGGAACTCACGAAAAATATCTGTCTTAATACAAATACAGCCTACTTTGCTTATACGATCGATTTTACTTATTGTCCTCATTGTAAAAAAATGTTTAGAGGGGGGCAATGGACTTGCCCGCAATGCCTTTCCGAAGAGGTTAAAGTCTATTCTCGAATAACAGGTTATTACAGTGAAGTAAATAGATATAATCCCGGGAAACGAGCAGAATGGAATTCACGTAAAAGAGAAAAACTGAATTAATATCATCTTATTTTAAATAATTATAAGAATTAACATCTAGCATGACTGAAAAGTTAAGTTTAGATGATATGCAAAATCTAGTAGAAAAGTGGATTCAAAAACACGGAGGATATTGGTCCCCTCTATCAATGTTGAGTGCATCTATCGAGGAATTGGGAGAAATCTCCAGGGAAATTAATCATTTAGAAGGATTTAAACCAAAGAAAGATAAGATAATGACTAAATCAAAATTAGATGAAGAACTTGCAGATCTGCTCTTTTCTGTAATCTGTATTGCTAATTTTTATAATATAAATTTAACTAGAAGTTTTCATAAAATAATCGCAAAATATTCTAAAAGAGATTCAAAAAGGTTTGATCAAAGCAAATAAAAATCAGTTTTAATGGATTATATATTGAATTTTTTGCAAAATTTTAATTCTTTTCATCTTTTTCCTTAATGAAAGATATTTTAAAATTAAGTATAGGTATGTTAAAGCAAGGATTAGACAAAGAGGAAATTCTTAGATTAATTAATGAGAAGCTCGAGTTGGATCATGATTATAATGATGGAACAATTCTGGGCTCTATGTGTACAGAACCTTTAGAGTTTGGCAGAGAGGTGTACTTGAAATATTTGTCTAAGAATCTTGGTGATCCTGGATTATTTCCAGGTACAGCAACGCTAGAAAAAGAGATTGTTTCTGAATTGGGACAATTATTTGGAGAACAAAATATTATAGGGACATTAACTACTGGTGGTTCAGAAGCAAACCTTATTGCAATGAGGATTGCTAAGAAATTACACCCAAATATTGAAAAGCCTGAAGTTGTCGCTCCTGAATCGGCACATATCTCTTTCGATAAAGCCGCTGACTTATTAGATATTAAATTAAGAAAAGCACGATTACTTAATAATTACGAAGTAGATTTAACACATTATAAAGAATTAATAAATGAAAATACGTGTGGAGTCATTGGTGTAGCCGGGACAACATCACTAGGCTTGATTGATCCTATTGAAGAAATTGGTAATTTCATTAAGGAGAGAAATATTTTCTTTCACGTTGATGCTGCCTTTGGAGGTTTTGTTTTACCTTTTCTTAAATATTTAAAATATAACATTAAGCTATGGGATTTTTCAGTTAAAGAAGTTAACTCAATTACAGCAGATCCTCATAAAATGGGTTTGGGTTTAATTCCTACAGGTGGTTTTTTTGTAAGAAATTCCCAAATTCTGAATAAAACTGGTTTTGAAATTCCATACCTAGCTGGAGGAAATTTTAAACATTTTCATATCGTAGGTACTAGACCGGGTGGAACTGTGATTGCATTTTGGGCGATAATGAAATATCTTGGTTTAGATGGGTTTATTGATGTTGTTAAGAGATGCATGGAAAATACTCATTTTTTGGCTAGAAAAGTAGCAGAAATAAATGGAATTAAATTGGCGGCTCAACCAAAAATGAACGTGGTCGGGATTACTACAGAAAATGGAGATAGTATTTGTAAAATTGATGAGGAACTTAGAAAGAAAAAGTGGATGTTAGGAAAGTTTGAAGATCTCAATCTAATCAGAGTTGTTGTAATGCCTCATGTAAAGAAAGAACATTTAGCCTTTTTCATAGAGGACTTAAAGAAGATCTCTAAAAAACTTCAAATATCATGAAAATTATATTCTAATCTTCAAAAATTTTCCAATTGGAGATTTCAAAAAGAGAAATAACTTTTCCAATAATCTTTTGTATTTCATTTAATTCCTCTAGGATTATTTGATCGGTTTCATTTTGCGTCATATAAATGAAAATTATGTTGGAGCCCTCCCTAGCAATTTTTTTCAGTTTATCCATGAGGTTTTTGGTTTTTCTTTCAATACCTAGTAGAGTTTTTTTAGACAAATTAGGATTTATTTTTAAATAATCCTCAATAATCAAAGGACCTCCACTAACAATTATTTTAAGGGGATTAAATCCAAGATTTTTTAATATTTTCTTAGAATGACTGGCAGAGATTAAAATGTATCCTTCCTTTTCCATTAGTTTCTTTAATTCGGTGAATTTTTCGTTCTTTATTTTTTCGATTACTTCGGTTTGTAAAAATTTTGAAAAAAGAGGTTCAAGTAGACTTTTTAAGGAATTTAACGATGAATTAAATAATTTCATTTGAGTTTCATTCAATTCAGAGCCTGGAACGATACTTCTGATTAAACATTTGATTTCAAGTAATATATCGATAGATTCTAAAATGGCTTTAACTTCTTGAGAATTAATCTTTAAAATCACTATTTTCTAATTCAACAACAATTATTATAGAAATAATTAATAAATAAGAATGTTATAATATTTTTCTGAAACATATTTATAAAACAAAAAACAAATTAATTATTAGGGTCAAAATTCACACAAAAAATGAAACAGAGGATGGCTAAAGATAAAAAGAAGTCTATTGGAATTA
>SDNW01000004.1 GCA_004524725.1 Promethearchaeota archaeon | reverse complement strand
ATTTCAAGCAAAAATTTAATTAAAAAAATGGTAATTATCTATGAATACAAAATTAAGACAAAAATTAACAACTTTAGCTATCTTATTGATACTTTTTATAATTCCGACATGCTTTTCGATATTTAACTTAAATCCCGGAGTTTCACCAACTACAGTTGAGTCACCAACAGATTTCGAAGACATAGTTGATAATCCGCAAGATTTTGAAGAGCTTGAACCAAAACCATCTGATGTATTTCACATTGGAGATAAATATGATCTTTCAATTTGGTGGAATAAAACTTATCGTTATCGCATAGGATTTGTTTTAGAAGAAACTGAAGGAGTAGATAGATATCAACCAATTGATGTTTATTTCACTTTTCGAGCTAATGAACATTATCGAAATACAGAAAGACTTGTTAGTTTTAATGCTACAGGCAACGATGAATGGAGTGACCCAATTCCCATGCAAATGTGGAATAGTACGCCAAGTACTGGCGATTATGTTGATTCTTGTACAATAACCTTTATTGCAAACGTCTCTGCGAATTCAAATATGACTTACTTTCTCTATTATAATGAAAATGATGACGATATAGAAACAATAGATTATAATACCAACTTCGCCAGTATTTATTCTTCTGGGACCCTTACGGTCACAGTTGGAACGGAATATCAAGTGGTATTGAAAACTGGTTTGGCATGTACCCAACTCGTAAGACAAGGATTAGATTTCCATTTGGATGATTCTCTATCTCCAGAGAAAGAATTAGCGGATCCAAGTTTAAAATTCTTGGCACATTTTGAGGATTCTTATTCAGATTCTTCAGGAAATGAGCCTGATGGAACTCCTACCGGGGATCCAACTTTTACCGATGGAAAAGTAAGATCTGGATTAGAATTTGATGGAAATGATTTTTTGAGTTATGCTAATGGACTGGAAGATGTTGGAGATCCTTTAGATGGTGCAAGTACGGAATTTACTTTCTGTGCTTGGATAAATCCCAGTAGTCTTAGTGGAGGCGCTACGAACCATCAAACTGAGAATGTAATTGCAGCAAAAGCAAGTGATCCTAAAAATGATAACTTCGAAATCGGAGTTAATAATGAAGGTAATATTCATGTGTATTTAGATACCGAGTCAAGAGATACCCAAGCTGATTTTGGGTCCGCAGGAACAATAACTACATCAGGAGGATGGTATTTTATAGCTTTCAGATATGATAGTGGTACAGCAGAAGTGAAAATTAATAACCTACCATGGATTTCAAGCTCTGCATGGAATGGAGCTTCAGATTTAGATGAAGCGGACGGGAGTCCGTTCACAATTGGAGCCTCTGAACACATCAACCAATATTTTAAAGGAGTAATCGATGAGGTTGCGGTTTATAATAAATATCTTTCTGATGACGAAGTAGAAGATTTCAAATTAGGTTCTATGCCATCAACTATTCAAATCATAACCCCATTGATAACTGGAGATGTGTTTTCCAGATATCAAATCGATTGGACAACCGCATTTGATATGCATACCCAAGATATCTGTACTTTCTATTATGACTACAATTTATGGAGTATAGAGCGTAGGATTTACTTCGAAAACGAGTTCAATTACACAACTGACAGTATGTTTGCTTTAAACACCAACTTTAATTTTACCGGTGTATCCGATCATTCTGAATTACTATATGTTTATGATGGAAATCTGCAAAAGGACATAACTTCCGCAGGATTCGTTTCAGAAAATTATACAGTTGTCCATAATGCCCCTGATAGTTCTAAAGATGCTATTGGTTTGTTTATAGAAGCCTTTGAAGTATCAGATCCTGCTCATATGAGCATTTCATACTTTAGAGGAGATGTTCTCTATGATAGCGGAGTAGTGCAATTCTTACCAGGCTCCATTAATGATCTTGATAATAGTGTTGGAAATGAATCCTATAAGCTTAATATCAATTTCTGGGAACTAGCTGGAAGTGTTAATACTTCTGGTAGTTTAGATGATACTGGTATGATTAATTATTTCGATAATATGCTACTTACTTTAAAAGAGGAGCCAAACATCTACATGTATGAACAAGATAGTTTTTTTTATAATTTAGATGTAAATGTCACCGATATCGATAATAATCTAGTGCCAGAAGCCACCGTAACCGTATGGAATGCATCAGATTATGGAATGAGCTGGAATCAAGATACCGACGAAAATGGGCGAACTATTTTTAATCGCTTAGAAGGAGGTGTATATGATGTTAATGTATCGTATGTTCGATATGGAAAAACATTAACTGTGACTACAGCAAAACAAATCGAGCTGAACGAAACGAATGTCGATACATTTGGTGTATATTACTTAGAGTTTACCAATATTCAGATGACTTCATTGGCATTAACCTTAAATCGATTCAATGATACCGCTCAAAATAACTATAAAGGTAGATTGAGTGGAGCAAAAGTAACATTTTGGATGGATGATGGTTCTGGGTCAGAACTTATTGGTTCTGAAAACGCTAATGATGACGGTGAACTAATTTTCAGATGGGCTAATTTTACTAATCCTCAAGATGGAAACATAACATTTTCAATTGAGTGGTTTGAAATCCCTTCAACCAACGTTGTGGCTGTTGGAGATCTCGATCTAATCAGCAATGTTAATACAACATTCTACTTTCATACAGCAAACTCATCAATCGTTAATGCAACTTTTGGTTCGAGTTTTGAAACCAACATGGAATTTTTAGTTTTTCCTGATCCAGATTTTAACCAAATGTTAGGTGATACACTTAATTTCCAAATCAATTTAACTTACGTGGAAAATGAAACGATGTATTATCCAATGGATGGAGCAATGGTTAGATATAATGTTTTTTCAGGAGTTGAGAAAATTAATACATTAACATTGTCATTCATTCCCTTAGGAGGTGGATTATATAATTTAAGTATAAACACCGCAAACCCAGTTGAACCTAGTGGAGAGGAGTGGGTATCTGAAAATGATTATATTGTTGAGGTTACTGCTACGAAAGCAGGATTCATAACCAAGCAGGTGTCAACTTCATTCATTCTTGATCCGAAAACATCAACTTTAGTCGGCAATGAAACCGAATTAACAGCCTATTGGGGTGAATCATTAATAATGGAGGTAAGCTATACGGACGTAAGTTTTGGCGGAAATAATCCCATAACTGGCGCTGACGTAGAATATTACGTGCTTGGTATTCCTACTTTGGTTGGATCTCTTAGTCCTTCTGGCGCATCAGGAACCTACAGATTTGAATTGGTTTCCTCCCTATTTCCAAGAAGCGACTCATATACACTTCAAATCACTGCTGACAGGCAGAATTATCAAGATCAGACTATATTTGTTGAAATTAATGTACTTGCCATCAAAACATTAATTAATGATTCTGTTGGTATATACAAGACAGTCGACGTCGCATTTAGAGAAGAAAGTATTTTTTACTTTACTTATGAAGAAGAAAGTTCAGGTTCAGGATTAGGAGGAAGTGAATTGAAAACCTATGAATGGACTAAAGAAGTAAGTGGAAGTGTTGTTGATAGCGGTGCTGATGTCTTAGATGACTTAGGAAACGGATTATATGCTCTAGATTTTGACACGGAAACTCAAGACATCGCAGTTTATACAATTATTTTTAATATTGAAAAGGAAAATTATGCTCAGAGAGGAGGAATCTTAATACTGAACATAATTCCGCGCGAATTCGATGTTAACATTCCATTAGGCAATATTATTACTACAGTTTCTGGAAATGATTTAAGGATATCTTTAGATTTAACTGATACGATAAATAGCAGTGCAATTATCGGTGCGGATGTATCTATCACCCTCCAAGGGCAATCATTTGATTTTACCGATGAAGGTGACGGTACTTACTCAATAACGATTGATGCAACAATTTTCCCAGATGCATTTTTCTTATCGCAAACCATTGGAGCTACCATCACGTTGGATAATGAGTACTACTATTCTGAAGAAGTTGATCTATCAATTGTTGTTGGATTAGTAGAAATTTTCCCTGGTTTTCCAATGTTCTACTTCTTAATGATTGTTGGAGCAGCAGTGGCAGTGGTCGGAAGCCTTGTAGCATATCGTACTATACAAAAAGCGAGAATTCCTACTTTCGTCAAGAGAGTGAGAGCGATGAGTAAGAATATAAAAGGCAGAAAATCAATCTCAGATTCACTATTATATCCATCAAAAGAAGAATATATCGTCAAAGAACTTGGAGATAGATGGGAGATGTTAGGGTTATCCTTAAATGATATACTTGGTGTTGAACGGAAAAAAGGTAAAAAAATGCCAGAAATACCAGAATCAGAAGGAGGTAATTTCTAATGCCAGTAGGATTAGTATTAATGAAATGGGATGAACGTGTCGGAACTGAAATTTTAGCGAAATATCCGGAAGAAATTACGGTCACGGATAAAACTTTAATGCAAGTATATAGCACGCACGAATATAGCGGAGAATCGGGCATGATTAGTTTAATGGTTGGTTCGTTAAACATTGCATCATATTATACCGGACCAGAGAAGGGATACTATATACTTCTTCTCTTGAATTTGGATGATGATCCTGATGCTTACGAGGGTGGTCTCGCAGATACCTCAAGAATTATCCTTCAAAATCTTGAGGACGAGGCTTATCTTCAATTAATTCCCTCACTTTTCAGAAGGTTATCAGTATATCCAACATTAAATGCCGAACAACGCTTAGCGATGACTTATCAAGATGAGATTAAACGTATGATCATCAATCGCTTACGAGAAGAAGGAGTTGTATCCAAATCGGAATTGATGGTATGGTTAAAAGACAGATATAAACAAGGATTCGTTGATTTAGAAGGAGTATTAATTGAGTTGATTAAACGTGAAATAATCAAAGAAGCGTCGGTTAAAGGAATGCCCTCGGAATTGATCTTTCTTACCAATGATATTATAATGATGAGGATTCCTCCTGTCCAACTTTTAAAAGATCCTGCTGATAGAGGTTTACCGTCACAACTAGTAGAAGATTATCGAACTGAAACCAAAAAGTTTTTCCAGAATTATAGGCCATCAGAAAACGATAATCTCACCATAATCGACGTGCTAATTAACCCTCAAGTCTATGAAACTCTACGCTTATTACGTACAGCAATCGTCACCCGAAATGATCTTGAAAAACTCAAGAAGAAAGGCGTTGACGATGTTGATGAGGTATTAAAGATGCTTTGGGAGAGCCAAATGATTCAAGTATTTCAAGATGACAGAAACAATGAATATTATGCTCTTCTATCTGATTTTTATGTGGAACTCATCTTTCCGAAATATCTGATTAACATCATTAAGGAAGAGTATGAGAAGAAGTCAAAAGCAGATCAGGTTTTAATCGAATATCTTAACGTTTTGGAAAATACTTATATTAATCTAAAGGCAGCTGCTAAATCTAAAGAATAATTTTAATTTTTTTATTTTTTTTTATATTTTATCTTATTTTTTAATCAATTTTTCAAGGAATAAGATTCAAATCCGCTTACTTCTATAACCAAAAATATTATTTGGTTATGAATGATTTAACTTATTATATTAAATTAAAAGAAAAATGTGACTATAATGGAAGAAAAAATTCCAACCGAATTTGACGATTTTGATTTGGAAAATCTTTCAAAACCCAATGCTCTTCCCGAAGATATCGATTATGAAACGCATATCATTGCTACATATACAGCAATGCTTCATAGGAAAATGGATGCGTTCTATATGATGCAGGCAGTTTGTGTTGAACAATCAACAGGTACATTCGTCCCTGTTCCCGCAGAAACACCTGAACAAAGAAGAAAACATGTAGCAAAAGTAATTGGGTGGTGGAGATTCCCAGATTTCGAATATGAAGGAGCCGAAGACTTCTTTGGAAATCCCAAAATGCATCAATATGTAGTACAAATAGCGTTTCCTTTAAATTTTAAGCCTCAATTTCCAATGCTGTTTACTACTATATACGGAAATATTTCTATGGGTGGACCACTTAAAATGGTTGATGTCAGATTTCCGAAAGCTTTCTTAAAAGAATTTAAAGGTCCTAAATTTGGAGATGTTGGTATAAGGAAACTTTTAGGTGTAAAAGAGCGTCCTCTACTAAATAATATGATAAAGCCTTGCGTCTACTCTGATCCTAAGATTGGTGCAGATCTCGCTTATAAAGCCGCAGTAGGCGGTTGTGATATAATTAAGGATGATGAACTAATCGCAGATGTAGATTTTAATCCGATCACAGAACGAGTAACCGCTTTCATGGAAGCTTTGGATAAAGCAGACTCGGAGAAGGGAGAAAAAACCCTTTATACAGTGAATATAACTGATAGAGTAGAACGCATGTTTGAATTAGCAGACATAGTACAAGAACACGGAGCTAATGCGATAATGGTTAATCACATCTCTACAGGATATTCTGCCTTGAGAAAGTTAGCAGAAGACCCCTCCGTTAAGGTACCTATCTTAGGCCATATGGATTTAGCAGGTGCATTTTACCAAGATCCCGTTAGTGGTATTTCAAGTCCATTAATTCTGGGAAAGTTTGGAAGACTGGCAGGTTGTGATACGATTGTACATCCAGCTCCTTATGGTAAAGCACCCACAACTGCAGATAGGTTCAAAGAAACTGCTAGACAAATGGTTATGCCTATGCGGAATGCACCTCATATTAAAAGAACTTTACCGATGCCCTCCGGCGGGATCACTCAGAGTTTAGTTGAAAAATGTGTTCAAGACTTAGGAACAAATATCATGATTGGTAGCGGAGGAGGAATACATGCACACCCAGATGGCCCAATAGCTGGAGCAAAAGCTTTTAGACAAGCAATTGATGCTGTCATGGAAGGCATTCCTGTGAGAGAATATGCTAAGGATCATAAAGAATTAGGTGTAGCCTTAGGATTATTTGGCATCGGTAAGAAAACTGAATTTACGTCTGTCTAAATTTAATTTTTCTTTTCTTTTTTATTGGAGTATAATTATTAAAATTCAACTTGTTCATCAAACCGCTTTAAAACTACTTTCACATTTGGCTTAAAATCCTTATAGGAAACTGATTTTGCAATTTTATTCCCAGTTAAGTCGATATAACGAATATTAGGAAGATCATTGAGATATTTTATATTTTTGGGATCAGATATCTTATTATTTGCTAAGCAAACGGTCTCTAAATTTTTAAAACCAGTTAAAGCACTTAAATCCTCTATAAGATTATTAGATAAATCTAATTTCTTGACGTACTTAAAATTGTTAAGTCCTTTTATCTTTTTAAGAGAGGCTATATTATTTTTCCAGCCAAATGGAGTTCCTTTGACTTCATATTGGAGATAATCAGCAAGGTCTACTTCTGAGACTAACCCATTAGAAATATCTAAATCAAAATAGAAATTAGGGTAAGTAAGTGCTAGAAATGATACTGTTTTATAATTAATCAAAATTTCTGCTAATTCTTCTACGGTAAAATCTCCAATATCTTTTTCTTTGAATACCTTTTTCATCCTTTTTCTATATTTTTGGAATATGTATGGTTTTTCGGTTGAATGGGTACTTGGTTTCAAAATCTTAGAAATCTGAGATATTAAAAGCCGTTTGGAATCCTCTGATTGCATTTTTTTCAGAGTATTTACCATTGTAAGAATACATTCATAGGACTCTTCATATTGTATTGCCCAATTCACGATATTATAAGACTTTTCAAAATACAAATAGCTAATATAGCGCGCAGCAGCGTTTCTTACTTTTCCATTGGTATCAGAAATCATTAGATTTTCCATCACATTGAAAAGATGATCACTAGTAATGCCCAATCTTCTTAATTGGTTTATCGCACTAATCCTAAGATCCTCATTGATGGATTCTTCAATCAATAATAAAAGAGAATTTACTAGAGTTAATTTATCGATTTCTTTGTTGCAGAACCTGTGATACAAAATTTCTGGATCGAGATCTAACATATTCTCATGAAATGGAGAAATAAGCCTTAAAGATGTATGAATATTTTAAGTATTGGAGAGTTATAAAAGTTAAGATAGGATGATTTCTATCACTGCTTCTTTTTCAATAACGGCATGAAATTTCCAAATATTTTCCAATTCATCGATTTGTTCATATTCTTTCTCATAAGCGACCACTTTTTTATCCATAGGAATTTTAATGTAAAAGAATCCGGTCCTACTTCCAAGTACCTGAACTTTTATAATGATTTTGGATTCATTTTCGAGATATTCAAATTCCTTGATTTCATAACATCCTTGTGAAATATGTAAATCCGATGAAATAAAGATAATATCATTATAGGAGTCTTTATTAACAGGTATTAATGTTAGATAAGCGCAAGAATGAGGAGGTATATTTGATAAACTTATTTTGTCCTTTATAGCAAATTGACCGAGATATCTTTTATCCCAGAAACTGAAAATGAGATATTTTTTAGTTTCATCAAAATGCTTCCCTAATAGTTCAGACACAAGAATATTTTTTGTTTCATGTTCATCGTTCCAATTAATAATTGCAACTAAATATCGATGTCCAATGATTTCATTTGTCTCTAACATGTATAGGGTAGGTAAAACGCTTCGAAAAGCATCAATAACAATTGGATCAAACCCTTTAGGATTATAGGGGGGTAACAATAATTTAGCATCATGTATCTCCTCTTGAGAAAGGATTGTCATATCATCTGAAATTAATAATTGTCCACCCGATAAACCAAATATGGTCATCTGAAGACGAATTTCATCGAGAGTTAGTTGTGTATTTTTTCGGCGTATCATCAAACAATCTGGATCGTTAATCCAGAAATAATTATGCATGAACGAGCGATACAAAATATTTACTAATGCAGATTTCAGTGATGTGCTTTCTATCCCCTTATTATTGGAATATTGTTCAATGTATCCCGCATCCCATATCGGTGCAGTATCTCCGCTTATTCTCATAGCATCCACTAAACCGATACATGGTCCGAGGGGCGCCCCACAACCTAACAAGAATGATTTGGGAGTTATTGTTTCTCTAATTTTCTTTATTCCTTGGTATAAAACTTGAGCTCTGGTAAGGTAATTTTTACTATAAGTTGCCCCGTATGGGACTGCGGCATGCAAAAAATCGATTTTGAAAAAATCCATTCTTAAATTCGTATTTATATGGGATAACTCAGTGTAAAGCTCAAAAAGATGATGTAAAACATCCTCTCTCGTCAAATCTAAAGCATATTGAAAAGAATTCCAATTAAAGTGTACTTTTAAAGGTTTGGTTTTTTTCGTGAGAAACCAATCGCGATGAGATTTAAAGAGTTTTGAAGTTCTGACTGCAAAAAATGGAGCGGTCCATATCCCTGTTTTAAATCCTTTTTTTTTAATTTGATAAAATAAATAATCCAAACCCTTAGGGAATTTTTCTTGATCGATATTAAGATAATCACCAATTTTTGTAAAATACCCATCATCTAACTGTATAAAGTCAATGGGAATTCCTTTATTATTATTAAAAAATTCCAAATTCGCAATCATATCCGTTTCAGTTATATTTGTGTAGTAATAATACCAACTACACCACCCTACTGGAATTTCACTAATAAGGTCATTCTCTTTCATAGATTTTACTATTTTCGCATAGTTAATAAGCCCATAATAACCAAGATTTTGGGGTCTAAAACCAATAAACAACGTTTCAGAAAAGTCAATGGTAGCTTCATGAAATTTAACACCATCCATGCACCCAAATGCGGTAAGTAGCTTCAAGTTAGCTCCATTTTCATAATCCATGATGATACGGGTAAATTGATCTTTATTAGTGACAAATCCCATAATCAGAGAGTTAGTGGAGGTTAAATCGGTGATCACAGTATTATATTCGCTGTAGAATCTCCCTTGGAGATAATAATCTTGATTATCAAAAGTTAAATTCAATACTTCAGTGGAAGGTCCCATCACATCCCTTTCAGTACCAAAAAATAGATTACAGGGACTCCAACTTTGAAATCCGTTTTTAAACCAGGTAATTTTTTCTAAATTTGTAGCTGAATCTAATCCATTTAAGTATAATACACTATTTTTAAGAGTAAACGGAGATATACTATGTACTTTTCTCTTAATACTTGATCTGTCTTCTATATTTATTACAGTTATAAGTAAAAAATCTTGCTGTTCATACAGTTCAAATTGGATCCTAAATGAAACATCTAAGCTATCAACTTGAGAAGGGGAAAGAATTAATTTATAGCCATTCCCATTTCCGGTTAATGTTTTTTCTATAGTGGTAATATAAGAGATTTGGCTAGACTTAATTTCTAGTAAATTTTCAGAAGAATCTTCATGAAATATTATGTTGCAATAACAATCCTTTAAGGCCACTTCTTCAAGATAAATAATTTCATATGTTCCCTGTGAAGGACCATTTTTGAAAAATTTGAGGAAAATCTTTCCATTAGAGATTTCAATAGTATCTTTATTATCTTGTATTATTTCAAGCATACTTAAGTCAATAAAAATTTCTTTAAAAATAAAGTTTAGACATTCTAACTGATTTTATGTTCGGGAAATTTATTTAACATATCTTTAATTGTAGCTTTGAGTTTATTGAAGGGCCTTAAATTTCCTGAAAAAGGTTTATCAATACCGTGGTATAAATAGGGCTCAACCTTACTTTCGATTTTATCAAGCTTACGTAAATTTCCTTCCGAGAGTAAAGAAAGAAAGTAATCATTCTGATATTTCTTAAATGTTAAAAAGCGATAATGCTGAAAACCTAACTTTACCGCAATCCATCGTGGATATGACCCAGTATTTCCAAGAGTATTGGCGGCAATTGCTTCAATTTTCGCTGTTAAAAGTGACTCTTTCATTTCGATTTCTTCATATTCGTTTTCATACTCTCCCGGAACTTCAACATTTAAGTTACCATCTGTATCTAGAAGTAAAGAAATTACTCCAATAGACATCGAAGATAGACCTAAATAATCAATTCTCATCCAATCCTCTAAATATGGAATTTCCTTGTCGGTAAATATCTTCTGTAGGCGCTTATATTCATTGATAAGAAAATTCGCAGGACCAAGAAATTTTCTTTCAATATCGTATCTTTCAGTTTCTGTTAAAGCATCTACATCTCTATTTTGTATTAGATCAGAGTAATATTTAGCCATTTGCTCAAGAATCCATTTTCCTTTCTTATCGGGAAAGTTCCCAAATACAACATATATTAAATTCTCTAAAACTAGAAATTGGCATTTTTCTTCAATATTATCCTTAGATATAAGTAACATTTTGTCAAGTTTTCCACCTAAGATGCTAACCGCAATATAGTCCAAATTATTTGCCAATTCTAAAAGATATTTAAATTGGTTATTACTATAAAATAATTTATTACGTCCTTTCTTAGTCGTGATTCCTAAAAATCGGAGATATTCATTATTTTGTTGAAGAGGAATGAAATCATCAGAAAGAGAGAAATCATCTCCAACCTTTTGCTTAACTCTTACTTTTGATCCGAATTTTTTGGAGGGCATAGCAGTCCGAGTATCAAATTCTTTAATGATTTTCTGTTTCGATTCTTCATTTTCACTCATATCTTTGTGGCTATAAAGGTTTGCTAAAAATTTACCACATCGTGGACATAACTGGTCTTTTGGATATGGTCTTATAATCTTGTATCCACAGTTTTCACAACTAATCACGTCTTTATTGGCGTTAAAATCTAGTTTTTTTGAGACGGATTGCTCTTTTAAAAAGCCTTCTGGATACGCTCTGTTTTTTTTAGGCATATTCCAATAACTCCATGATTAGTTAAGATTTTTTATTGAGATTATGAATTCTTATATAGTAATTTGAATTAGGAAAATAAAAAATTTTGTTAAACAAAAAACATTTATAAGTATTTCTTTGCAATTTTTTCAAATTCGGATAAAAATCTATTATTTTCTTCCTCAGTACCTATGGTCATCCGAATATAATTGTATAAACCAGGTTTACTAAAATGGCGGGTTAATATCTTTAAGTCTTTCAAATCCCAAATAAATTTAAGAGTCTTAGATTTATCAGCGAATTTAATAAATATGAAATTTGCATCAGATGGTTGTACACTTACTCCATCAAAACTATTTAAGGCATCCACAAGCTTTTTTCTTTCAGATAAGATTTTTTCATTTTGTTCAAAAACCTTCCTTCTATGTTTGATGCATGATATTGCCGCTATTTGAGCTAAAGAACTCGTATTATATGGTAATTTTACGTTATTCATTTCCTTAATTATTCGGGCATCGGCTAAAGCGAATCCTATTCTAAAAGCGGCTAAAGAAAACGCTTTTGTAAGTGATCGCACTACAATTAAGTTTTTGTTATTTTTCAATAAAGATACACAAGTCTTATCAGAGAAATCAGCATATTCCTCATCAACAACAACTATTCCTGGGAAATGTTGGCATATTTTTTGGATTTGTTCATTAGGATGTGATTGACCATTGGGATCATTTGGAGATTTAATGAACAATAACTTTCCTTTGGCGCTATATACCTCATCAGGTATAGAAAAATCTTCATTTAACTTAATTTCATTAATTTTTGCTTCATAAAGAGTAGCTAAAGCCTTATAAATTGCATTCGTAGGATAAAAAACGACTATTTGATCTCCGGTGTCAATAAATACTTTAAAGAGTACCTCTAAAATTCCATCACAATCATTACCGACAAAAACTGTGTTTCTATTTGTTAGAGTATCTTTATCTCTTAAAAGTTGGTTCAATATTGCCTTCCGGACTTCAAGTGCATTAGGATCAGGATACTTTTTCAATATTTCGGGATTTGCCATCGTTTCCTTTAAATCTTTTATAATTTCGGGTATAGGTGGATAAGGGTTTTCATTTGTATCCAATAAGAGCCAATTTTCTCCTAAAGGTATTTCACCGGTCTCGTATGCGACATATTTTTTTAAATTTTCTCGGAATAAATTTTCAAGATCCATATTCTTTACCATATCTCATTCCTTAAATCTTTATATCTAATATGTTGTCTTGGAAGATTTAATTATAGATTTATTTATCTAATTATATGATAGTATATATTTTTTTGTTATAATCTTACTTCAATACTTCATTTGATTTAGTTAGTTTTTCAATAACCACAAAAATCTCTGCTAATCAATAGGAAAATCGGAAAAATTCCAATAATTATGAAGTAACTATTTAATATTAAAATATCAAAAACTCAATTTTTATATTTATAAAACCTATTAATTTTATAAGATAATTATAGATTGATACTATTAAGTGTTGAGTTAAAGCCATGGATTACGCATTAATGTTTGATGTATTAGAGGGTGGTGTGAGTCAACCCATTGCGTGGGATAAAAATAATCTTACTAATGATAGGAATATTATAATTCTTGATGAGGGTTCTTCTTCTCTTTATTTATGGCATGGATCAAATCAAGGCTTAGTTGCTCGAAGAACAGCTTTAAGGCAGGCCGAATCATTAAAGGGTCACGGATTTACTGTTGGTAAAAGTATTGTGGGAAGAGATATCAAGTTGTTGAAGGAAATAGATCAGAGAAAAATTGGAAGAGACCCAGAAACAGATAGATACAATGAAGAACTCCAAGAAGTATTAAATAGAGAATATAAAGAATTGGATAATTTTATCATTTCTTATGCAAGCAAAGAGATCGAAACCGCTCCAGTAAAACATGAAATAAAAGCAGAACCAAAACCTATAGTAGAAAAAGTAGAGCGCATACCAGTTGTAAGCCAACCGAAACTCCAACAAACTGCCAAAGCGGAAATAACTGCCGCTTCAGAATATGATAGCGAACCAAAAAAAATTCAAATTGAAAAACCAAAACCAATAGTTGAGTCAGAACCAAAAGTGGAAAAGAAGCCGGTTATCATGCCAAAACCTTCGGAAATCGTAATTAAACCGTTAGGTTTAAGTATACAAGCTAAAATCGGGTTTGTTTTCATGGGAATTTTGGATCATTACGATGATATATGGATCTCTAAAAAAGAAGATGGAGCTTATGCAGTTGAACATATGGATGGAAAAGTATGTGAATTTACAATTTCAGAGGGTAAGATTAAATTCACGGCAAATTCATTCGCAGGAATCGCTACTAACGTAAAAACTGAAATCCAAAAAAAATTTGTTGAACTTTCAAAGTTAATCTAATCTATTTTCTTATTTTTTTAAAAATACTTTATTAATTTAGCTATTTTAATTATGTTCAAGAAAGAATAACAAAAAATTATTTTCCATGAAATTCCAAAAATTAGCACAGCTTTTTTCTGATTTAGAATCCACCTCAAAAAGGCTTGAGATGATAGATTATCTTTCCTATTTTTTCAAAGAGCTAAAAGAAAATGACGAACTTGAAGATTTAAAAAAAATAATCTATCTATTGCAAGGTCAATTGGTTTCTAACATAAAACAAGCACCTAAAATTGGAATTGCTGAAAAAATGATCATAGAAGCCCTCTCCCTTCATTCTGGTATTGATAAAAAGAATATCAAACAAGTATTAATTAAGAAGGGGGATATTGGTGCAACAGCGGAATTGATTTTAGCAAAAAAAAAGAAACAGAAATCTTTGTACGATTTTAATGTAAGTGATGAGTTAACAGAATCTACCTTAGAGATTTCAGATTTATACAAATCCCTTCAAAAAATAGCCGTTACGGAGGGGGCAGGGTCTCATGATACAAAGTTAGCCACTCTGAGAGGTCTGATGAGCAAAAGTACTCCATTAGAGACGAAATATATTTTACGTATTATCACTTCAACATTAAGAGTGGGGGTTTCTACTCTGACGATCATTGATGGATTGGCATTAGGATTTACTGATGAGAAGGAAAATAGATATTATATAGAAAACGCATATAATTTGCATCCCGATTTGGGTGATATAACTCTCATGTTGGCTGAGCAGGGGATTGAGGCTGTTAAAAGGGTTGGGATCGAATATGGAACACCAGTTAGAAGTATGTTAGCGTCACGTGTCCCTTATGGAGATATTATTACAAAATTGGGAGCCCCTTTTACAGCAGAATACAAGCTTGATGGAGAGAGACTTCAGATCCATAAACAAGGTGAAAATGTTCAGATGTTTTCAAGAAGATTACTTGAAATTTCAGAGCAATATCCTGATGTATGTCAAATAATAATTGAAAATGTTAAAGCCGAAAACACAATCATCGAAGGGGAGGTGGTCGCAATGGATGCTTTTTATGAAAAAATGTTACCCTTTCAAGTTTTAAGCAAACGGAGAAGAAAATATGATGTGGAAGAGATTGCCAAAGAGATTCCGGTATGTTTGTTCTTATTTGATTTGTTAAAACTCGAAAACCAATCATTTATCGATAAACCCCTTCCCGATCGACGAAGAGAACTCGAAAGGATTGTAGAACAAAAAGATGAGATACAATTAACAAAGTCGGTCTTAATTAATTCCACCGAGGAATTATTAGATTTCTTTAATGAAGCAAGAAGTGCTGGTGCTGAAGGAATTATGGCAAAATCTATAAAAAAGGATTCGATATACCAGGCTGGGAATCGTGGTTTTATCTGGATCAAACTAAAAGGATTAGAGGGTGGAAAACTAAAAGATTCGGTAGACGTGGTATTAGTAGGAGCAAATTTTGGTCGCGGAAGAAGAAAAGGTATGTATGGAACATATATTGGTGCGGTTTATGATCCAGAGAATGATAAATTCGAAGCTTTCACTCGAATTGCGTCTGGATGGACTGATGAAATCATGGAAAGCTTAATGAGTGAAATGGATCAGTATAAAATTTCCCGAAAATCTCCAGACGTCATATGTGATGACATTCCAGATCAGTGGTTGAAACCTGAAGTGGTGATTGAGATCATAGGAGATGAGATAACAGTAAGTGACAAATTCTCTTCACTTGGATATTCAATGAGATTTCCTGTTTTTCAGCGATTACGCCCTGAAAAAGGTCCAAAAGATGTAACTACAGTAAAGGAAATTTTAGAATTATATAACACACAATAGATTAAGATATAATTTTAAGACCACGATTTTCTAATTCTTGTATATTTGAAGGAATCTCTTCTATTTGATTATCGACTAAATATAATTCTTCTAATAAGGGGAGAGAATAAATGGAATTAGGAATTACTTTTAATTGATTTCGAGATAGATTTAGTATCTTTAGTGAACTCAAATTTCCAATAGTATGCGGTAACGAAATTAATTTATTTTCACTTAAATTCAAAATTTCTAATGAATTAAGACGACTAACTGATGGTGAGATGGTTTGTAATTCATTTCTTCCTAAATCTAATATTTTAAGAGAGGATAAATCATAGATTTCCTCGGGGAGATTTTTTAATGTATTCCAGCTTAAATTCAATACTTCTAACGATTTCATATATTTTATCGATCTTGGAAGAAATAACAATCGATTATCATGGAGATCTAGCTCTTTGAGTTTTATTAAATTTCCTAAAGATTCTGGCAAAAATTTTAGCTGATTGAGTCGTAAATTTAATTTTCTCAAATTTATCAAATTCCCAATACTCTCAGGAAGTTCTTCAAGTTCATTTTTCCATAAGGCCAATTCCTCTAATTGATTAAGCATAGAGACTGAATTTGGTAATTTAGCAATATTATTAATATTCAGGTTTAGGTGTTCCAAAGAGGAAAGTTCTCCAATCCATTCGGGTAACTTTAGTATTTGATTATATTTTAGAGTTAACTTTTTTAATGATTGAAGGAATCTAATAGCGCGAGGTAAATTACTTAAAACTTTAAAACTAAAGTCTAATTCAACTAAAGTTGCATCCTTAATTCGATACTTTAAACGCCAATATACTTTTTTCAAGAATAATAGCGTAAAATAATTGGTTAAAATATGGATAAGAGTTGTTTTCGAAATAATACTATCATTGCGATGAATCATATTTTGAATCGCGATTTTGAAATCCTTATCCTCGATTGCTAGTACTTCACTTTTCAAAGTAGAGTAGGACTCATCCTCATTACTTTTCTTAAGATCATTAATTATTTCCATAATCGATTGATGAATTGTTTCTAAACATATCGCAGACTCATCATGAAGGAGAGCCCATTTCATAGGTGCTAGCGATCGTTTCTTAAACAACTTAATTAGAATCAAGGCTGCTTCATTTCTTATTATTTCATTGGAATCAGAAATGAGTAGATTTTCTAACAGATGAAATAATGAATTTTGAGATTTAACCGGAATTAGAGAATTTAATTCTATTTTCCCCAAAGTTTGGATACTTAGAACACGAATCTTAATGTTTCTGCTATTTTCAATTAGACTTGATAACTGCTCAATTAAAGACTCCGCATCAATGATTTTATTGATAAAGTTCTTATAAAGAACCTTGGGGCTTATTTCCATCGGTTTTTACAGGTTAATTATGAAAATTTGCGTTATTTATAAATAATTAATCCTTCTTTTTCTAATTGTCTTAAAAATTCGGGAACAACTTGTATTTTATTAAAATTCAAATCTAATTTTTTAAGTGATTTTAATTGAGCTATTGATTCTGGGAGTTCTTCTAATTTATTACCCCATAAAGTTAATATTTCCAGTGATTTAAGATTTCCAATCCACTCTGGTAATTTTACAAATTTATTCCAGCTTAAGTTTAAAACTTGCAGCTTTGATAACAAAGAAAATGAACGAGGAAGGGCTTTTAGTTGATTATTCCATAATGTTAATCGAACTAAGTTTTGCAATTTTCCAATCGAGTCTGGGAGGATTAAGATTTCATTATCGTATAAATTTAATTCTTGTAAAGAGTGAAAACTGCCAATCCACTTAGGAAGTTTTTTGATTCTATTACCTCCCAACCCTAATCTCTTAAGATCCTTTACATTCTTAACCCAATGAGGTAATTCATCCAAATTATTTAATCCTAATTCCAAATAATTCAATGAATTTAATGAAAGTAAATTTATACGAGCACCTTTCAACCTATTTCCATGTACATCCAATAATTCAAGTTTTTTCAGTTTATTTAAATCACTAGGAAGGGAAAGAAGGTTATTGGATCTTAAGTCAAGTTTTTCAAGATTTTGAAGTCTTTTAATTGAAGATGGGAGTGACTCTAATTGATTATACCGTAAATTTAAGGTTTTAAGCGACTTTAGTGACCCAATTGAGTTAGGCAAGCTTTTAATTTTATTATAACTTAAATCAATTGTTTTTAAATTAACTAATTTTCCAATGTTGTTAGCTAAATTCGTTAGACGATTGAATTTTAGATATAAAAATGCAAGCGATTCTAACTCAGTTATAAAATATGGAAACTTATTTAGTGCATTCCAACCAAAAACGTGAGCACTAATATCTGAGAGATCTAATTCACAAACTCTAGCGTTTTTAATCTTGAATTCAATATGACCGTATTTTGTTTCTAGTTCATTAACGATTAAGAAATCTTTTATAATGTTGGATAGTTCATGATTTTGATAATCATTGATATGTTCAGACTCTAAAATCTTTTCAATATGCCTCTTAAAAGCAGGAACGTCTATGCTTGTTAGGATCGATATTAAAAAATCTCGTGAAGGTTGAGTATTTATATTTCCTAAAGTGTATACTATAACTAATAAACATCGAAGGGCTTTTTCATGATGGAACGCCCATTTCATCGGTTCTAACGCGTAATCTATGAAATTATCACCCAAATATTTTAATGCAGTTAGTCTCACATACTTGTTTGAATCAGAGATAGCTAAATTTTCAATAAGTTTGTATATTTTTTGATCTTTTGCGTTTAAATTTGATAGGATGTGGACTGATGT
Source organism: Promethearchaeota archaeon (assembly GCA_004524725.1). Classification (GTDB taxonomy): domain Archaea; phylum Asgardarchaeota; class Lokiarchaeia; order Sigyniarchaeales; family SOKP01; genus SOKP01. The sequence continues at coordinate 26,285 of SDNW01000004.1, read as the reverse complement.
AATTCTCTGAGGTATATCAATACTATTTTCGATCACTGAGATTAATTGATCAATGAGGGTAGATCTATCTATCTTTTTATTGATAAAATTTTTATAAATCTCTTCTGGGTTAATTTCCATATTTTTTTTGAAGTACTATTTCATATCCATTAAAAATATTAAATTCTCTCGATCATCATTCCCCCTAATATTATTGGCCCACCCGTAGAATTGTAGATTTTCTCAGCTTTCTTTAGTCTGCTTTCGCTATCAGAATAAATACGGAATATAAGATCTCCTTGCTTTATTCTTGCTCCTTGTTTTTTAAAAATTTCGACCCCTGAACTCTTTGAATGAGGACATCCTGCAGCTTTGGCGATCTGGTTTATAATTGCATTGTTTACTTCCGTAATATGTCCTTCCTTTATGGTAAAAAATTCTTTCATATAAGGACCAAGCTTAATATCTTGGGGTTTTATTTCTGGATCTCCTCCTTGAGCTTGGATAATTTGTTGCATCTTTTTATATGCTTTGCCAGACTTTAGTAATTCTTTTGCTAAGATTTGTCCTTTTCCTTTTTGTGCTTTTCCACCCATTTCAAGAAGTATCCCCGCCAATTCCGTAGATTTTTCAATTAAGGAATTAGGTCCTGCTGAATAGTCCATCAGTAATGTTAGTGCTTCCTTTGCTTCTAGCGCAGGACCAATTGCATGACCAATTGGTTGGTGAGCAAGTGTTAAAGCGCATTCTGCTTCAATACCTACATTTTTTGCAATTTCTTTAAAAGTATAGGCAAACTGCTTACCCGCATCGGGAGTTGGAAACTTAGTACCCTCACCAACTGGAATATCTAATACTAGTTTTTTCACTCCAAGTGATAGTTTCTTAGTTAAGATAGAAGGAATCATTAAACCAATTGGATCCATATGAAGAGGTCTCTCTATTTCAATTAAAATATTATCTGCAGGTGATGTGTTAAGAGCACCCCCCCATATTATACATGATTTATGCTTTGAAACCATCTCTTTTAATTTTTCTGAAGTAAATGATACCGGAGCTAAAGTTTCCATTGAGTCTGCTGTTCCTGAAGGGGATGTAATTGCTCGAGTAGAAGATTTGGGAATTATAAGCCCAGAAGCAGCTATAATAGGTACAATAATAAGTGAGACTTTATTACCAGGAACTCCTCCAGTGCTATGTTTATCAAATACATCCATTCCAAAATAGAACATATCTCCACTTCTCACTTCTGCTAAAGTAAGTGCTGTCATTTCTTCATTATCCATTCCGTTAATAGAGACGCCAGTAATAAATGCAGCTAATTCAATTTTCGATAAAGAGCCTGATACTGCGTCTGAAATTATACTATTGATCTCCTCACTTGAAAGTTTCTTTCCTTGAATTTTTTTCTTAATGAATCTAAATGAATCAGGTGGATCAGCTGGTTTTACTGAAATAGTAGCACCTTCTACTAGTTCTTTTTTTTCTTGAAGAATGTCAATAAAAATTCCGATTTCTCCTTGTTTTACTATTGAATTGGAGTAATCAATTTGGATTATTGCAACCCAATATTTATTTTCAAGAGATTTAGCTTCAATGTTTTTTATATATACACGTTCTCCTGCCTTTTGCCCTAATTGGAGAGCATCTTTCTTATTGATGACAACATCCTTAGTATTGCCCGTTTCAAAATTAATTTTTTTTACTTTTAGCTTCATTTTCAAACTACAATTTATTTTCGTAATTAATACAAGAAAATAAGATTATTAAGTATATATAAAAGATTTTAATAGGTTAATTTTTGCTTTGTGATTAATTCGATAGGTATAGAAGGTAATGTTTTATTTAGAAGGCTTCATTTGATTTTACATTAAAGTTTTGAATTCAATCATAAATTTAGGAAGATGAAGGATGAATAAGTTTGAGAGAGCACAACAGATTCTAACCCAAATGAATGCTGATGGATGGTTGATCATATGCGATGAAGATAGCGATATCAATTCACGGTTTATGTTAGGTGTGGCGTCGCATGCTCAAAATTATGTTTATGTAGCGCGAGATGGAAATCATGTGGTTCTAGCCGTTGAAATGGAGGCACCTATGATTCAGAAATCACTCATTCAAAGAAATGTTGAAGCAAATGTATTCGCATTTAAATCTTCTGATGATTTAAAGAACAAACTCAAGAAAGTACTGGGAAAACGAAAAATAGCATTAAATTTTGGAGAAAATGTACTTGATTTTGAAGGAACTGCATATGCCGACTATTTACGAGTAGGAGAGTTTTCTTCCATAAAAAAATTATCACCGAAAACCGAGTTTATATCTTCAGCACCGATTATTTATAATCTAAGAAGTGTCAAATCTCCAACTGAGCAGAAAGATTTGAGAAATACATGTAAGGCAACTATAGAGATACTAGAATTAGTGCCCGATTGGATCAAAGTAGGGATGACTGAAAGAGATGTAAGAGCTAAAATCGAATATGAATATATGAAACTTGGAAGACCTTCATTCGATACAATTGTAGGTACTGGACCCAATTCAGCTGATCCTCACCATAACACCAGTACCAAGAAAATAAAACCAGGCGTACTCTTGATTGATACAGGACTCCAAATAGATGAGATGTGTTCTGATATCACATGGACGTTCTGGGTTGGTAAAAATCCACAAGATAAATTTATGGAGGCATATAAGGCGCTTTATGAAGCAAAAAAAGTTGCAAATCAATATTATACAGATGGGACGAAAAACAATATTCCTGCAAAAAAATGTAGAGAATGCTTAGCAGATTTCGGATATGATCATGAAAAGTTATTCTTCCACGGATTAGGTCACTCTCTTGGATTTGAAGCGCATGATATCGGAATGAGAATAAGTCATTCTGTTCCCGATGGTTTTATTCTCAAAGAGAATATGGTATATACCAATGAACCTGGACTCTATTGGCAAGGAGAATGGGGTATAAGATTGGAAGATGATATAATCATTGGAAAAAGTAAATGCGATCAAGTTACGGATGTCCCGCTTGATCCAATCTTAATTTAGTTGGATCAGAGTTTTATAGAAAAGGGGAATTCCTTAATATCTTCAATATCATTCTGATCCGGATCTTTAAATTTTACAATTACCTTTATTATGTAATCTCCCGCTTCAATTGGCTTAATGTTAAGCTCCCACGTTAGTTCTTCATTCTTCCGTAAGGAATAAATCTGTTTCTCCGTTGTTCCTCTCATTACCTTTAATAATTCAGGAAATTCGACCCCAATCTTAACATCCAGAGCTTCTCCTTCACTATTATTTTGAATTTGTATTTGCAGTGGAAAACTTTGACCTATTAATGGAGGTCGAAGATTCTTTAATGAAATATCAAGCGTGGGTAAGGGAGATGTTAAATTGACTTCAATAGCTTCTATTTCATATACAAAAACAAGGCTTTTATTTATATTAAACGTAACATGGATGGGACCGATAAAGGGTTCATCCAATTGAAAGTGGGGTTTTAATAAAAATTCAATAGGATTATTACCACTGAGATCTACATCAATAGGAAAGTTAGGTTTTTTATTAAGGCTTAAATTGTCAGATAAATCTAAAGAGATCTTACTTATTTCAAAAGATTTTACTTGAAACTCATAAAAAGGATTTTTAAATTCTTGATATAAAGGACCGGAGTTAAGATTAATCGTTAAATTGACATTTTCATTTGTGGTATACTCTTGTTTATCTAATACTAGTTTGAAATCCAAAAATATTTGAGATTGAATGATAAGAATAACTTTTTTAAGTAGCGTGATTTCAGATTTCTTGAGTTTCAGACTGTTAATAAGATTTTTAACCCTTTCTAAATAATCTTGATTTTTATCACGAAGTGCTAATGTTAAATCAGTAACTAATCGTATTAAATTGCTTTCTTTAAAATAGTTGTTATCCACTTTTTTCTGTATTCTTTTAAGATAATCTAATCCTTCCTCTTGTCTCCCTTTGACGAAAAGACATAGATAGGACAAAACTGAAAATAAAATGTAATTTTCATTTTTATCATCATTCTTCTTGAGATTTGCGATATATTCTATTGAATCTTTATAAACTTGATTTGCTCCTAAGTAATCTCCTTCTAAAAGTGATGTCTCACTGGCTAAGCGTAGCATCTCTAAAACAGTGCTATATTTCTGCGTTTCGATAAAAGCATTAGCAGCATTAATGAGACTCGTTTTTGCTTGTATATAGTCTCCCTTATCTAAAAAAGAGATACCAGCTCCATGGAACGCTTTACCTGATTTTTTAAATTGATGTGCTTTATATAACTGCTTTCCTTTTAAGAATTGTTCCTCGGGGTTTTTTCCCATATCAAATCACATAATGCTCAATTAAATTTATGAATTAAATTTTACATTAAAAATTACGCTTACTAAGGAAAAATAAGAAAAATAAAAAAAAGAATTTAATACTCATTTATTAGTCAATTTTCAGCTATAAGGCTAGCAACATCATTAAAAATCCGATTAAGATAAGGGTTCCTCCATTTCCTACGACCGGAAAACCAAATGCAAAAGGTGATACCCAAGTAAAGATAACAAATCCTACAAGAAGCAAAAACCACCATGAATAATCTAATACTTTTAAGTCTACAAGATCAAATAGGACAATAATTAAAAGTATTAATAGAATCAATCCGAAAACACCGTTTACAATAGCAATTGCACTTCCTGATAAGAATAGTACAAAACACTCATAGATGGAAAAACCGATGCCTACTAAGACCATTATTTTTGATGCTTTATATGGTTTCTTTTGCATTATTAGGTCGATTAAAGCCGCTAATAATAAAAGAATTCCGGGGAAGTAGTTTCCGATAAAGAAGTAGGCAAATAATATTAAAACTACACCAAATATGAGTATTATCCACCAATAATAAGGGATTTTTAGAGGACCAAAATCAATGAGCTCTAATGACACGAAAATTAAGAATGCAATTACTAGACAGATGATACCCCAGAGAATGAATAATGGATCTGCTCCTGCAGCATAGAAATACGTGATACCAAGTGCAAGTGTGTAAAGCATACCAATAAATGCAAGTAATTTAGGTGCTGTGATTTTTGTTTCTGTTTTAACTTCTGCCATAATTTTTCACTTTTTATGTTTTATTTTGATTTTAAAATTAAAAAATCACGATTTAACTAGATACTCGAGTTTAAAAAGATTTACAGACTTTTTATTGTAGTATTAATAGGAGATCTAATTTAAAATTAAAAAATAGTTAAAATTTTTTTCCGAAACCATTGCTTTATGGTGTGTCCTCTTATAACTATAGTTTTTTTATAAGATTCATTCTTTCGGTTTAGTTTTTTTGTTCTTTTCTTGGGTTTTACTTTTTTGTTTTTCTAAAGATATAGATTCTTTCATAGGGTTGCTGCCTAATTTTTCAATTATTTGTGAAATACGAGTAACTTCTTCTTGAAATCTCTGTCCTTCTGCGGCACTACAATGAAACATCTGGATTCTTTCGGGAGATACACCCGCTGTTTTTAAAATCTCTTTTGTGTATTCCACATTTTTAGCTGCGATTAAATTTCCGGTTTCATAATCACATTCTCCTTCATATCATCCCGCTACGATTACGCCATCAGCTCCTTTACCAATTGCTCGCATCATTAAGCTCGGAGTTACTCGACCAGTGCAGTTAATCCTAATTGGTCTTATTGTTGCAGGGTATTGGGCGCGAATAGTTCCTGCCATATCTCCCGCTCCATAACCTCATTTCCAGCACATAAAGGCTATAACCTTTATACCATTTTTAGTTGACATTCTATTTACCTCCTTAGATTTCCTCTAATATAGCATCAATTTGTGTTTCATATTGTGGTTCTCGATAATATCGTAGTGTTATAGCTTCTGATGGACAATTTGCAAGACACGACCCACAACCTCGACATAAAATTTCATTTACTTCAGCACCGTCAGGATTCAATGCTATTGCGTCATAGGGACAATTTAGTTCACATAAACCACATTTAGCACATTTATCTTTATCGACAGTAGCACGGATCAGCAGAATTCGGTATTTGTCTTTACTCATGAGCCTTGCTAGTGATGATGCCGCAGCTCTTCCTTGTGATATTGATTCAGATATAGATTTTGGACCTTGAGCTACCCCAGCAAGTACAATTCCAGGTATTTTAGTATCGATAGGATTCAATCGGGAATGGAATTCTTTAAAGAACCCATCACGGCTATTTTCAAGTTTTAATATTTTTCCGATTTTTTCCACTCCAATCGCAGGAACCATCGCACACGATAAGACTACTAAGTCGTATTCAAACTCTTTCAGACCCGTACTACTCAAAGTATTTTGCAATATAACTTTTAAATTACCAGTTTCGGGGGCTTCATAAAGTTTTGAGACATTAGTCCGTACGTATTTAATACCCTCCTTTCTCGAAGCCGTAAAATACTCTTCATAATCTTTTCCCGCAGCTCTGATATCCATATAAGCTACAGTGATATCCGCATCTGGATAATGTTGTTTAATGAGTTTGGTATTTTTTATAGAAATCATACAACAAACACCGGCACTACAATATGTTTGCTTATTTAAGTCCCTTGAACCCACACATTGAATAAATAAGATTTTTTTAGGCGTTTTACCATCTGATGGGCGCACAAGATGACCCATTGTAGGTCCATTTGGCGCTAGTATGCGTTCGAGTTTCATTTGAGTTATAACGTTTTGATATTTGTTATATCCCAGATAGCCGGTTTCTGGTTTATATTCATCCCAACCAGTAGCCACGATAATTGAGCCAACTTCTAATTCTATGACTTCTTCTTCTTGGTTAAAGTCAATCGCATTAACCTCACAGACTTTTTGGCATAATCCACACTTGATACATCGATTCATATCGATCTGAGCCATTGAAGGGACTGCTTGGGCAAAAGAGAGATATATTGCCTTCCGTGGATTCATTCCTTCATTAAACTCATCATACCCATATGCAGGACATACATCAAAGCAAGATCCGCATCCATTGCAATCATTATTAACGTAACGAGCATTTTTACGGACCTTTACCTTAAAATTTCCCACAAATCCAGAAACATCCTCCACGTCACTATAAGTATAAATGTTTAATCTTGGAGTTCTTGCAGCCTCGAGCATCACAGGACCGAGAATTCAGATACTACAGTCATCTGTGGGGAATGTTCGGTCAAGCATCGCCATTTTCCCACCAATAGTAGGACTTTTTTCTACAAGATATACCTCAAATCCTTCCTCAGCTAAATCAATACTTGCAGATAATCCCGCCACCCCACCACCAATAACTAATGTTTTTTTGGTAATATCTACTTCTTTTACCATAATTTTTTCTAGTACTGCAGCACGAGCAACGCCCGATCTAATCGCATCTTCAGCGGTTCTTTGAGCCCCAGGTTTATCTTTTCTGTGTACTAAACTAGAATGTTCTCGAATATTGACAAATTCTAAAAACGATGGATCAAGCCCCATACCCTCAAGAACACTTTTAAAGACAGGTTCATGTGTAATTGGAGTACAAGATGCGACTACCAATCGATTTGCATTGTTTTCTATCATCTTTTCCTTAATAAACTCTGCTCCTGCTTCAGTACAGAGACTTATGTAATCTAGAGCCTCAACAACGTTAGGTAATGATTTTGAGAACTCTGCTAATTGTTTTGTATCTATTATTTCCGCAATATTTATACCTCATTGACAGACAGCAACGAAAATTCGAATTTCCTCGATATCTTTAGCAACCTTTGCTTCTACCATTGCATATCAATCCTTTTGAATTTGATTATTATCCTCCGTTTGTTATTGAAAAATATTATAATTCTTTCAATTATATCAGATTAAAGTAATTTCTTTCTAAAAAATTAACTTTAAATCAAAATTCTATTATATTGTTTTTATATCTTAGATTATTTAAAAAATAATTTAAGATTGATTGTTAATTGGAATAACTCGAGAAAAAGGATATCATATGTTTTTTAATATACTTCAAATGGGTATAGGATCGTTAGGTGAGTACCAAGAGATTATTATAAGTGTAGTTTTAATTATAGCTGATATATTTTTATTAAAACTTGGTTTAATACTAACTAAAGCAGAATATCGCCGAAAAATAAAATGGGTTGGGATTAGTTTTCTTATCCAATTTGGAGCAATTTTTTTCATTAGTTCTCCTATGCTGATACTTGGCTTTGCAGGGGCCTTTTCTGAGGGACCACCGGTTGGATTTATAATTTTAGCGATTGTGGGGTCAGTATTTTTAGATTTTAATCTTATTAATGTTATTCATAAAATTGGTTTTAAACGATCATTCTTTGTTTCATTAATAATTTTGGTGCCAATCATATTTGCAATGTCATTTTTAATTCAATATTTATCGCGTTTATAGTTTGGCTCCTAAAGATTAATTTCTCGATTAATGTTTTTGTTCATTTGAATAATCTCTTCACGAGCCGCGAATGCAAACTTTTCAGGGCTAAATTTAGGATTCTTATGATAGGCATATATAATTGATCGTGCAGCATTTACAATTCCACCTAACCCATCAGAGAAGAAACCACTTTTAATATCTTTAGCGTGAGCGCCTTGGTGTCCATAACCCGGGATCAGAATAAAAGAGTGTTTAAGTAATTCCCTAATACTTTTTAATTCATTAGGGAAGGTAGCTCCTACTACGATACCTAAGTTATGGTAATTTGAGAAGATATTTAAATTTTCTGACCATTTTCTTACTAATTTAGCCATATGGACATAATTACGTTCTAATTCTATATTTTCTATCTTAATACTTGTTTCTGGTCCATTGATTTTGTCTATACGCACACTAAATAAGTTTTGAAATTCATTACTACTAGGATTGGAAGTTTTTACTAATACAAATAAGCCTTTTTCTTTATAGCCATCTATATATGGTTTTATACTGTCATATCCTAAATACCCATTTAATGTACATGCATCAGCACCATATATATTGAAAGTAGAATATGCGTATGCCGCGGATGTAGTTCCTATATCATTACGTTTTGAATCGAGTATTACTTCGAGATCATGTTTATGGGCATATTTGATAGTTTCCTTTAATGCTTTGAGTGCATCATATTTTTCGTAGAATGCAATTTGGGGTTTCACGATGGGGATTAATTCATGGCAAGATTCAATTAACTGCTTATTAAATTCTAAAATAATTGTATTTGAATCCTCGTATTGATTAATGAGATATTGAGGGATTTCACCCCGATTATCCATCCTTGGATCAAGACCCATACATATTACGCTTTGTTTCTCTTTAATACGCTGAATCAATCGCTCAACAAAATACATAGTAAAAAAAATATCTATTTTTATTATAAAATAATTAATTCCGTGTATAATAATTATTACCATTTACATGAAATATTATTCTATTTCAGGGATAATAGCATTTGTAGGGCAGGATTTAAAACACTTCAAACATTTAAAGCATTCAGAAAGACTATCCTTTCGAAACGAGATATATTCTTTTCCATCCCTATCTTCTTCGATTTTAAAAAGCTGAAGAAAACAAAATTTCTCTTTCAAACACGCTTTACAAAGGGTACATTTTTCTGGATCAATAGTAAATCCTTTTAGGGTCCCTTCTTCAATAGAAATAACTTCAATCGCTCCATGTTCACAAACCTCAACACATTTTAAGCATCCTTTACATTTATCATAATCTACATAACGGAGGGTGTCTCGAAAGAAAATCGCTTTAGATGGGCACGAGTAAGAACATTTTTCACATCGAATACAGAAATTCGGATTAATGCTGATTGGAAATAATTTTTCTTCATAATTTTTGGACATCTGTTAAGCTCCTCGATGATAGGTCAATAAATTAGGACTTAAGCATTCAATTTCCATACTCATCGATAATTTTATAGATTTCATCAATTATGTGTTCTTTATCAACTGTGATCTGTTCTTCACTGATCATATTTCGTATTGTTACTTTTTTTTCTTTCATTTCATTAGGACCGATAATCAATGTAATTATATTACCAAGTTCGTTAGCTTTACTAAGCTGGTTCTTTAAATTACTAAATCGATAATCAATGATGCATGGAAAATCTTCCGCACGTATTTTTTGAGCTAATTGAAGTGTGTAAGCACTTACATTCTCTTTTATTCCAGCAATATAGATTGTATCTGAATAATCTCTCTCTCGAATTTCTTGGGGGATTAATTTATATGTTTCTAAGAACAGAGAAAACATCACCAATCCTAAACCAAATCCCGTTCCGGAGATCTGTTCATCGGAAAAAAGTGAGAGTAAATCATCATATCTTCCTCCTCCAAAAATACTTCTCGTGTTTTCTGTACCAGTATCATACACTTCATAAACGATTCCGGTATAATAATCAAGACCTCTAACAACACCAGAGGAAAATGTACAGAATTCTGAAAGATTTGCTTCTTCTAAGAGCCTTTCAAATTCTTTCAGTTCTTTATAACCCTCAGAATTATAAAAATTATCAGGTATATTGTCAAAATTCTTTAATAAATCTTCGATTGAATCGGATTTCTTTAATCTTAATATTCCTTGAATAATCGAATTATCTTGGAAGAGTTCTGAAATATAATCTTCATATTCATTCTCATCCATTTTTTCTGCTTTATCGAGCGCTTTATAAATCAAAGCTAACTTATTCTGTTGAACTTTTAAAATCATTTGACAAACAGCATCGATAAATCGCCGATTATTATAATAGATTTGAAACTGTTTTGCTGTTGCTCCAAATTTAGTAAAGATGTCAACAACAATGTTAAAGATCTCTAAATCTCCATATAGACTATCTTCCCCTAAAATGTCAAAATTGATTTGTTTAAACTGTCTACGACGACCTCTTTGAGGGCGTTCATATCGGAAACAAATGGGAACGGAATACCAGCGTATTGGTTTTTTTAATTCTTGGTTTTTTTTTGCAATCATCCTGGCTAAGCTTGGTGTGAGTTCGGGTATAAGGATGAGTCGCTCTCCTTCCTTTTTTTCTACAATAAATGACTGCTCATTTACGAGCTCATCTGATGATTTTGCAGCAAAAATCTCAATCGGTTCCAATTGTGGGCTTTCAAACGCCTCATACCCATAAACTTCTGCTATGTCTCGAATATTGTCAATGATCCAATTCATTTCCCGTAAATCTTCGGGATAAAAATCTTCCATTCCTCTCAAGGGATCTTTCGAAAATTTTGGCATATAATCACTAAGCTCAAAAGTATAATCTAATTATATATGTAAAAGAATTCATCCAAATATTGTTTTCTATTTTGTTATTGATTTATGTTAATGATTTACTTAGAGAATTTCAAATTATGCTATGATTATTAATAATAAACTCATTATTATTTTTGAAAACAAAGATTTAAATGAGTTAAAATGGGGATAAAAAACGAAGGATTCATACTAATGAGCCCAAAAGATAACTGTGCAACCGCACTTGAAAATATCTCAAAAGAACAAGAAATCAATATAAACGATAAAATTATAACGATAAACCAAGAAATTCCAATGGGACATAAGTTTGCTGTAAAGGATATACATGAAGGAGATATAATAAAAAAGTATGGAGAGATAATTGGAATTGCTACAAAAGATATTAAAATGGGGGATTGGATTCACACACATAATATTAGAAGCCACTATCTTGAGGTAATTGATAAATGAGCGAGGAATTTTTAGGTTATCAAAGAGCAAAAGGTAAAGTAGGTATTAGAAACAAAATCGCAATTATCTCATCTGTAGTTTGTGTTAACCATATCGCCGAACAGATTGCAAAAGAAATTGAAAATAGTGTTGCTATAACTCATCCCCTAGGTTGCGGTCAATTTGGACCGGATTTTTCTTATACTCTGAGGACATTGGTAGGGTTAGGCAGTAATCCAAATATTTATGGTGTCATAGTCGTAGGTTTAGGCTGCGAGAACTTAACTAGTAAACTAATCGCTAATAATATTAAAAGAGCGAAAAAACCAGTTGAATTTTTTAATATGCAGGACGTTAAAGGAGGTTCCAAAGCCGCAGTGGAAAAGGGAATAAAAATAGGAAAAATGTTGGCTAATGAGGCTAAAGAACTACAGCAAGAACCGTTTGATTTTTCAAATTTAATATTGGGATTAGAATGCGGAGGCTCTGATTCAATTTCTGGAATTACAGCAAATCCTACAGTGGGAATAATTTCAGATAAAATCATCGAATTAGGAGGGACTTCAATACTACCTGAATTCACCGAGTGGATTGGAACTGAGCACTTATTGATACAGAGAGCTACAAATAAGAAAGTCGCTGATAAAATACATTTAACACTAAATAATTTCTTAGAAAATACAATGAAAACTGGAATAGATTTTAGAGGAATACAACCAACCCCGGGAAATATTGAGGGCGGATTAACTACAATTGAAGAAAAATCTTTAGGGACAATTGCTAAAGCAGGAAAAGCTCCTATCATGGGAGTTTTAAAATATTCTGAAGCCCCTAAAGGAAAAGGATTATGGTTGATGATAGAACCTGGTTTGGACGTTGAATCTATGACTGGCTTGGCTGCTGCAGGTGCTCAAGCCATAATCATGACCACTGGTCGTGGTAGTCCATGTGGTAATCCCGTAACTCCAGTAATTAAAATTTGCGGCAATCCAAAAACATGTGATTGGATGGCAAGCAATATTGATGTAGATGCGAGTAAAATTATTACTGAAAATAAAGACATTAAGGTTATTGCTGATACATTATGGCGAAAGCTCAAGGAAACATGTAATGGAGGAAAAACCAAGGCAGAAATACTTGGTTTTGAAGATATAGCTATATGGAGATGCACGGCAGCTCCATTCCAGATATTTCGTTCTTAAATTTTAGGATTTTTACTTAAACGGATTCTTCTCATTAATTATTTTATCCTTATACTGCTCTAAAGAAGGTGGACACAAATGGTTTTCGGTTGCTATTCTCTTTAATTGTCTTATCATCTCAGCTAAATCAACACCCGTAGGACACCAATTCGTACAATTTTCACATCCAGTACAAAGAAATAAACCATCTGCAACTGCTGCTTCTATTCCATTATGAATATAATCACGCACAATATTGATACCACCAATACCATATTTTGATGCATAAATATTTCCAAATGCTCTCGAGGCAGTACATACAAGATCACAACTTTTACATCCAATACATTTCAGCATATCCTTATAAAAAAGGTCTTCTTTGACGGCTTTCATACGCCAATCATCAACAAGAATTACAATTACTTCTTTGGCTCCATACATTCCAAATACTCGATGACCTTGAACATCAGAAGTATTGGATGGGGCAGAAATAAGACTAATATAAGCCCCATCAACATTTATGATTCTTTCTTGTATTTTTGCACAAAGCAGAGCATCAAAGACATTGGGAACAATTCTTTGAATACCGGCTACAATTATATGTTTTTCAGTTGCTCTCGTAATTATACTAATGTTTCCTTCATTTTCTACCAAAACTATTGACCCATCGTGAGCTGATATAGCATTTGCAGAAGTTAATGATACTTTTATATCATTAAGTAATTCTTTACGATAAGTTTTTCTATAATAATCAACAATCGCTTCAGCTTCGGGTTCGATTTCAACATTATACTTTTCTTTTATCTTAGCGATAATTTCATTAGTTGTAAATTGGATTCCAGGACCTAAAGTGAAACTTGGATAATCATATTCTAATAATTGACAGAGGACATCTCCTAAATCAGTTTCCTTAATAACAATATTATTCTTTTTTAGAGTATCTATGATTCCTGCATCTTTTGCTTCTAAAGACTTAGATTTGTATATAACTTTATTATCCCCTAACTCTTCCATAAAGATTTTTTGAGCTTCATCGTTGTTTTTCGCATAATACACTTTAAAATGATTGGTTTTTTCCATTACACGAAGGCATTTTTCTACATATTCATCTATATTATTAATGAAATCCTCTTTCATTTTTATCAAATTTTCTCGATGTTCATCTACAAATTCCCTACTTGTATCTTCATAAAAATGTCTTAAATCATATGATTTGTATTTAGCAGAACAAGCTAATTTCCAGATTTCATTAAATTGCGCATAAGCAGAATCCTCACTCTGTAATTCATCTAATTTATCTTTAATCCTATTATATAATTCTAATCCTTTTTCAGACATTTATTGGGTCAACTCCTTCCATTAACTTTACTATAAAATCTTCAAATTTAATTACGGGCGTTTTAATATTATTCTCTGTCTTGATTCTGATAAATGAGGTATAACAAAATGGACAAGCTGTTAATAATGCTTTAGACATTCTCATTTGATTAAAAATTAATTTAGAACTAAAGTCACTATTTTCCTTATAAGTTGAATATACTCCCCCTCCAGCCCCACAACACAATGAATTTAATCTATTATTTTCCATTTCTCCAAATACAATATTTCCTTCAATTGAATTAATAATTTCTCTTGGTTCTTCTATAATTGGAGGTTTTGCGTTTCTCAAATGGCAGGCATCATGATAATATATTTTTAACTTTTTACCGTCATATTTTAAGTTTAACTTTTCTAAATTTTCAGGCTTATTCAGCAACTGTAGTAAATGCATTACATCTACTTTAAACTCTTTTCCTAAATATTCTGGGTAATATCGTGTAAGATAATTGTAACAACCAGCACATATAGTTACTAAATGAGTTACATTATTTTTTTTTAACCAATTGTTTACCAATTTGACATAGTCTATTATCTCTTCTTTGGGGGCAATTTGATGGGCTAAAGCACCACAACAAAGAGGATTATCCAGTGTCTGGTAATCTTCATCGAGAAATTTAATGATTTTGATTGCATTATCGCAAGTTTCTCCATACTTAGATCTTGAAAGGCAACCTAAAAAAATTAATTTCGTCATGATTAGTATATTTGTTTAACTAAAAAAAAAGGTTATATTTTATTCAAATTAATACTTGTATAGGAAATACTTATTTTGATTTAGATGGAAATTTATTATTGTAGATATATTTTTTCAATTTGATAAAATCATTTGAGTTGATATTAAAATTCCAAAACTAATTGAAAATAAAGAAAAAAAATTCTCATTATTTCTCAATAAAAACAGATGTGGTGGAGATCAGTGCTATAATTGTATTGCTGTATGTCCCACAGGTATCTTAGAACCAGGTGATGAGTTAAATATGAGAGTAGCATATCTTCCCCAGATTAAAAAGGGAAAGGAAAAATATTGTACTGCTTGTAGAAGGTGTGAATTTGCATGCCCTGAATGGTGTATATATATTATAAATGAGAAAGAACAATCAACTGAAAAAGCTATAACTTAATGAGGTGTAAAACATGAGTAAAATAAATTCAAAAAGGTTTTTATCCCCAGGTAAGCATTTAATGATGGGTAATGTTGCAATGTCAGAAGGAGCATTATCGGCAGGGTTGAATTATTTTGGAGGATATCCGATAACTCCTAGTACAGAGGTTATTGAGCATTTAGCAGTGAGAATGCCTCAAGTAGGGGGTGTTTGTATGCAAATGGAAGATGAGCTTGCATCAATAAATTCGGTAATAGGAGCTTCTTTGGTGGGTGCTAAATCCATGACTGCAACTTCTGGGCCAGGTCTTTCGTTAATGGTGGAGACTATTTCGATGGCAGCAAATTTAGAAGTTCCGTTTGTATTTTGTGATGTCCAGAGAAATGGCCCCGGAACTGGATTTGTCACAGAACCGCATCATAATGATATTGGATTAGTAAGATTTTCTGGTAATGGAGAATTTCAAGTTATAGCATTGGCACCTATGTCTTGCCAGGAACTTTTTGATCTAACAATTACAGCATTTAATTTTGCCGAATTGTACAGATGTCCCGTATTTATTCTTTCAGATGCTTACTTAGGTCATCTACATGAAGTCGTTACTATACCTCCTAAAGAAAAAATTTTAGATAGAGTCATTCAGAGAGAATTGCCACCCCCAGATGAATATATTAAAAAATTCACTTATAAAGACGATAATACGGGCAAATATGTAATTCCTAAACCTCCTCAAATGGGGACTGATTATTGTCCGGGTTTATTACTTCATCAACCACATAATTATGAAGGACTCCCTACCCCTAAACCTATGCAGTTTATGGAAGCAATTATGGATAAAATTAACAAAAATAAGGATAAGATTTGTATAACGGAATCTTATAAGCTAAAGGATGCTGACATTATAATTATTGCTTATGGTTTACCCGTTAGGGCAAGTTATCGCGCTGTAGATATTGCTAGAAAGGAAGGTTTCAAAGTGGGTATCTTTCGTTTAGTCACTGTTTGGCCATTCCCAGATGAAGAAGTCATGGATGTAGTAAAGGATGCAAAAGCAATAATCGTCCCAGAATTAAATTATACTGGTTATATTGCAGAACAAGTCGAACGAGTCACAAAACTGGAAATCCCTATCATAAAGATACCTAAAGTATGTGAGTTTCATCATCCAGACGATATTTTAAAAGTTATAAAGGAGGTGGCTAAGTAATGTCAGATATAGGACGTATGTTACCAAATGAGAAACCTGAACATCCTTATGTTCCCTTTTCTTATGCCGGAAGTATGTTTGGAAATTTTGCAACCAGATTCTGCTCTGGATGTGGTTATGGAATTATTGGTCATCTTTTCACTAAGATTTTTGAAGACGAGAAACTAGACCCTCATTTATTTCCAACGATAATCGGCATAGGTTGTTATAGTCAGCTGCTTCTTATTGTTCATACAAAATCACAAAAAATATTAGCGCTTCACGGAAGGGCTCCAGCTTTAGCGACAGGGATTAAAATGGCTAATCCAAATATGAAACCAATCATTTTCTCAGGTGATGGTGATTGTTTAGGAATCGGTGGAAATCATTTTATTCATCTTTGTAGGCGTAACCTTGATTGCGTTATTTTCATTTTTAATAATAGTATTTATGCCATGACGGGAGGACAGGGAGCGCCGACCACTCTGTTCGGAGCTCAAAGTACTACAACACCATATAAGATGTTTGAAAATAGAAGTGATGGCGTAGAATTAGCAGTAGCAGCGGGAGCTACATACGTAGCAAGGACTACTGTGGCGCATCCTAGAACCTTTATGAAATACTTCAAAAAAGCATTGAACCATAAGGGGACCTCTGTAATTGAGGTAATAACTCCTTGTGTCACATATTTTGGCAGGAAAAATCTTGACAGCCTAGGAGCAGAGAATAGAGAAGGAGAGGGAGAAAAAATGGATACAGGGCAGAAAATGATTGATTGGATTAAACAAAATACTATAAGAAGAAACCAAGCAAAATTAATGACTGAAGATCAATTACTTAATAAGTATGTCATAGGTGAATTCAGATATCAAACAGATAAACCAGAATATTCTGATGAGTATAATAAGATCCAGAAATTTGCTATGGAGGAAAAATAAAAATGACTCGTTATGAAATACGTATAAGCGGATATGGAGGTCAAGGAGTCATCACACTCTCAAAGATGATTGTAACTGCTAGTTCTCTTTATGAAGGTCTCGCAGGAACACAAACTGAAGCTTATTCTGCTGCTGCTCGTGGAGGAAAATGCTGGGCAGAAGTTGTGATTGATTTGGATAAAGATATAAAAATGATCGATTACCCCAAGGCTTTAGAACCCTATGACTTTTTAATTATCCTTTCTCAAGAAGCTGCTGGAGATATAAAACTAAACATGGTAAAAAAGGAATTAAACACGGGTTTTTTAATATGGGATAATTCTGCAATCCAAAAATTTCGAGCCGTAAAAAGAATTGATAATTCTTTGGGGATTCCTATCCAGAAAATAGCTGTTGAAAAGTTTGGAAATATTGTATTTGGAAACACCATATTATTTGGTGTCTTTACGGTTCTTTCAGGCATATTTTCCGAAGATTCAGCCCTTGAAACAATTAAAAAATTTGTACCAAGTTCTACACTCGATAAAAATTTGGAAGCATTCGAATTGGGTAAACAACAAGGTCTGAGTTTTCTTAAAGAATTAAAGGAGGCGAAAGCATGATATGTATATTAAAAAGAACAAAAAAGGTTGGGCAGAATTAGAAGAAGAAGTAATAAAGACAGATAAATGCGTATATTGTGGAGCTTGTGGGGCATTCTGCACAAATATAAAATTTGATAGAGAAAAAGAGATTCCTGTAGAAGATGGTTCATGTGAAGAAGTAAATACTTGTAGAGATGGATATGGTATATGCTATAATTTATGTCCTAAAACAGAACTTGATATGATTTCTTTATCTTTGTTAGATAAGTGGGTTTTTGGAAGAAAACATGATAAAATCTTGGGGCATTATATAGAAATTTGTTCTGTTAAATTAACAGATAAGGCAAAAAAAGTTATACCTAATCAAGCTGGGCCTTTAACTGGACTTTTATGGGTTGCAATGAAAAATGGATTGATTGATGCCTCTATAATTACTGATAAAGATGAATATTTCAAACCTTTTCCTATAATAGCCAAAAATGAGCAAGAATTATTTAGGGGTGCTGGTTATAAACCAAGCCAAAGCCCAACTTTATCACTCATAGGTAAGGCTATTAATGAAGGATTTATGGATATTGCAGTGGTTGGAACTCCGTGTCAGATTCAAGCATTAAGGAAATTACAAAATCATCCTATTTTTGATTATGAAGCATATGATTTAGTTTCTTTAGCAGTGGGTACTTTTTGTTTTGGTACTTTCCATAATGTAAAACTGGATGCTGTCTTAAAAGAGTATGGAATCGAACCCAAAGAAATTAAAAAGTATGAAACCAATAAGAATAATTTTAAGATGAGAATAACTACTAATTCAGATTTAAAAGAAATCCCATTTAATAAATTGTATGATAAAGCTATTAGAACAGCATGTTTTTCATGTTCGGATTACACATCTTCTTTTGCGGATATTTCAATTGGTATATCTGGTAGCGATGAGGGATGGGATACTTTGATAATTAGAACAAAAAGAGGAAAGCAAGTTTTTGATTTAGCCTTGAAAGATAACATCTTAATTTCCAAGCCGCTTGAAAAAGATAATGAAGAACTTGTATTAGATATTACTCGGAATAAAACTGATATTGTAAAAATTGAATCAATTATTGAGCATTCTCCTGAAATTCGCAGTATTAAAGTAAGAAATCAAAAGATCGCAAAGGCATATCGTCCAGGAATGTTTATTATGGTATGGATTCCGAATGTTGACTTTTTTCCAATGTCTGTCTCCAACGTTGATGGGAATATGCTTGAAATAACTGTCGAAAGAGTAGGAGAAGGAACTAAGAAGTTATTTGAACTGGAAAAAGGGGATAGTATTGGTATTCGAGGTCCATATGGAAATTCTTTCAATTATGAGGATGCCAATAATATACTTCTTGTCGGAGGAGGAATGGGAATTGCTGGTTTAACTTCTTTAATTGAACCTCTAAAAAAAAATAAAAAGAATGTATTTTTAACCATTGGAGCAAAAGATAAGGCATCACTCATTTTTCACGAAAGATTGATTGATTTAATTCCAAATGCATTGTGTTCATCAGAAGATGGTTCCATAGGAAAGAAATGCTTAGTTACCGATAACATTGAGGATGTAATCAATAAAGAAAAAATAGATCTCATAATTACATGTGGTCCAGAAAGTATGATGAAAAGGGTCTTTGATATCGCACAATCTAATAATATTGAAGTTCAAGCTAGTTTAGAAAGAAAGATGAAGTGTGGAGTTGGCCTCTGTGGTTCTTGTTGTATTGGTAAGGATAGTGATATTTCGGTTTGTAAGGAAGGGCCTGTTTTTAATTCTAAACAATTAAGAGAATTTCCTCAATTCGGTATATATATAAAATAGTTTTATTAAAATTATTAATAAATAAAAAAAAGTAATTTAATACCTATTTTTTTCTATTCATATGAAATTTAGCGGTCAATTAAAAAGTATAATATACTTAAAATGCTAACTTCATCGCATCTTGAGCATCCATTACAAATTCGGCTATAAATCGATAACCCTCGACGCTAGTATAGAGTGTATACCTTTTTATGAGTGCTTTCATAGCTTCTGAATATTTTTCATCAGGGAATTCATAGACAGCATAATTTTTCCATTGTCCATCTTCCTTTACAGTAGCAAGGTGCTGAATTTTCTTTAAAAAGTCGGGATAAGCTGGTTTATCTTTAGAACTATAAACTTTTATTAACTCCTTGGCTTTATGGGGTGGATACCACCCAATTGTCATTATTTTTCCCATAAGGATTTCACCATATAAAATTCAATATGAGTATAAACATTGAAGTTAGGATCCTATTTAACAGTATTGTCCAATTTTCTGACCCTTAGAAATGAATAAATTAATTGGGATATTTAATTACCTAAAAAATGGAAATCTTTTAAATTATGAAGGAAATAATTAATCCAGGGACTCCAGTAGTGGGTCCCTATAGTCCAGGAATAAAAGTTGATAACACTCTTTATGTTTCTGGTCAAGGATGGCCAGAAGAGTCTTCAGATGTTAGTGAACAGACTTTTCAAGCGTTAAATAACATCAAAGAAATTTTAAAAACGGCTGGAGGAAAGGTTTCACATATCGTAGCAACAACAGTATACTTAAGAAATATGGGAGATTTCGGCAAAATGAATAATGCTTATAAAAGTTTTTTTGAGGAGAATAATGTTTCTAAAGCCTATCCCTCAAGGACTACTGTTGAGGTATCTAATTTACCGATACCGGCGATGTTAGTTGAGATTAATGCTATTGCGGTTCTTGAGTAAGAAACATTTGCAAAATAAAAGACACAATGAAAGATTCTAAATTTTATTTTTTCTTTCATATATTATGGTAAGCAATAATTTAAAAAAGGGGATACTATGCGGAGTAATAGGTGTCTTTTTAATCTCATTACAACCTATTATTTCCAATTCAAGGCCTTCTATTATTGATCCCTACATTTTTGCTGCGATGAGCGCTATTATTCAAGTATCAATATTTTTTCCATTATATTTTCTTGAAAGAAAAAAGTTAAAGAAAAATATATTACAATATCCGGGAGATTCAATGAAATTTCAATCTCAGTTAAATGGATGGAAAAAAAAGGAAAATTTAATACTTCTTATCATAATTGGAATATCCTTCAGTATAGTCCCAATCCTACTATTTATTGGTTTTGAATTGGCAAAAGCAATTCCGAGTGCATTAGCCTTAAAAAGCGAGATAATATTTGCTTTATTATTTGGCTTTCTTATCCTTAAGGAAAGAATAACAAAAACACAAATAATTTTTTCAATGACTTTATTCCTTGGATTATTTATAGCAATAAGTAAAGGGAATTTTATTTCACTTGAATTCAATATGGGGGTCATAATATTAATCATAAGTGTTGCTATATTTACATTTATCCATACGCTGACCAAGATTGGTCTAAATAAAAATGAATTATTCTCTACTCAAATTGTATTTTTCCGAAACCTATTTAGTGGAATCATATTATTATTTATTTATATTATAATTTTCCCTTTAGAAAATCTTTGGATTGTAGTAGATCCACTTAATTTCTTCTATTTCATTTTAATGGGCTTGGATTATGGATTTAGTCTATTTTTTTGGTATAAAACTTTATCCTATATTGATATAGGGAAAGCAGGAATAATTAATTCAATCACTCCGATAATTACAGCATTCTTTGCGTTTATAATCTTAGGGGAGGTATTTACAATATATCATTTGATCGGTTTGTTGGTTATCATTTTCTCTATTGTAATGATTGTAAGAGAAAAAGAAAAGATTTCTGCTTAAAACTTGGAGAACTAAACATTTTTAATCATTAAAGTGTTTTTTTATTTATCTTGATTAATGATAGGAAAAAGGGACTCCTTTTTGGGGTATTAGGTGTATTTTTTGTAGGACTACAGCCTATTATTGCGATTGCTCGCCCTAAAAGTCTTGATTCCTTTATTTTTGCCGCAATGACTTGCCTAATAGAGGCTGCAATTTTCTTTCCATTGATTTTTGTGGAGAGAAAGATCAATCGTAACAAAGGAAATTCTCCCGAAAATAGCTCTGAAGGAAAAACTAGTTTAATAGCAATGTGGAAACAGAATCTGTGGTTCTTCATCTTTATAGGAGTTATATTCGGTATAAATCAACTGCTTTTTTTTATTGGGTATGGTCTAGCTGAAGCGATTAATGGTTCATTGACTCAAAAAACTACGGTATTTTTTGGAATCTTATTTGGATTTTTGATTCTTAAAGAACGAGTTACCAAACTCCAAATTGTTTTTTCTATAATTTTATTCTTTGGACTGATATTAGCAATAACAAAAGGATTTAATCTTATCAATTTTAATTCTGATATCGTTCTTGGAGTACTTATATTATTATTTATTGCATGCCTATGGATGTTCGGACACACTATTACTAAACCAATACTTAATAAAAATGAGGTTACTGCTATACAAATGGTTTTTCTTAGGAATTTGATAAGTGGGATAATCTTAATTTCTACTTACTTTATCTTTTTTCCCTTTGAAAATATTTTTCTTTTATTTGATCCACTCAATCAGATATTTTATATAACTATGGGTTTGGTTTATGGATTGGGATTGTTTTGTTGGTATAAAACGTTATCTTATCTTGATGTTTCAAAAGCAACTATTATATTATCTCCCACACCTATAATAACGGCTATATTTGCTACTATTTTCCTGGGAGAAGTGTTTACTATCTTTCACTTAATAGGTACTTTAATTGTTATTTTATCAATCATAATTATTGTCACACAGAAAGAAAAATAAGAGAGCTAATTTGAATATATATAAATATATTTTTTAAATAGACAGTATTTATTTCAAGATTTTCAGTTTTATGAGGCTTTAAGAAACTATGCTAGTAATAAAAAGATTTAAATATTTACTAATATAGAAAAGTATATACAAATATATTTTATAATAAATATAATAAATTATCGAAAATTTAGCTAAAATTGATAAAATTATGATTAATAATGAAATCATATCTGTTCGTAACTTAAAAAAGTTCTTTGGAGACGTCAAAGCAGTAAACGGAATTGACTTTGATGTGCATAAGGGAGAGATTTTTGGGTTATTAGGTCCAAACGGTGCGGGTAAGACTACCACTATTAAATTATTATTAGGTTTACTCGAACCTAATGAGGGAAATATTAGCATTATGGGGTATGATCCTGAAAAAGATGAGGTAGAGATTAAAAAAAATATTGGATATGTATCTGAAGAGCCATTGATCTTTAAATCATTAACACCAAAAGATTTATTTAATTTTATTGCCTCCATTCGAAAATTAGATCCGGATAATGCAACCGAGCGTGCTAAGGAATACTTAGAAAGTTTAGGTGCTCTTGAGTATTATGAGCAACTTATCGCAACCCTGTCCCATGGAAATAAGCAAAAAATCCAAATTGTCGCTTCTATCCTTCATGATCCGGATTTACTTATCTTAGATGAGCCTATTGCAGGATTAGATGCAAAATCCGTACGAGTAATAAAAGAGATTATGGATATCCAAATTGATAAGGGCGGTTCGGTGCTTTTTTCCACTCATATTATGGAGATTGCGCAAGATTTATGCGATCGAATCGCAATAATTAATAAAGGTAAGATTGTGGGAATTGGTACTATCGAGGAACTCAGCCGCCAAGCAGATAGATTAGGCTCTAATTTGGAGGATATCTTCTTGCGTTTGACGGAACAAGATACTTCTGTGGAAGAAATTGTAAAAAAGTTAAGAAAATCTTTCAATCAAAGGAAAGTGAGATAGGAGAGCGATTTATGTCAAAAAATAAGTTGAATTTGTATAAGTTAGCAAAATATACAAATCTGGAGATTGTAATGGAGGCGCAAATTCAATCAACTGGTGCAAATCAAGCCAAACTCATGGAGAAGTATAAAAAGAATAAGAAATCCGTCCAACATCAAGTATTCGCTCTCAAAATAGTTTATGCTATATTAATTATTTTTGTCATTGTTGTGCCAATATTTACACTTTTTCAAGTATTGGAAAGTTTTGGTACTTTACCAGTAAACACTATTTTTTTTGGGGGAAGTCTATTTTTTGGAATTTTTTTCCTTACGCAATTTATTTATTTGTTATTATTGGGTATGTTTAACATTAGCGCAATGATGACTGGTGAAGCTTTTAAGTGGTATGAAACATTACCTATTGCAAAAAGGCGACTGCAAAAATTAGGATTAGTAACGGTAATTCGAAATTTAGATGCTGCTTTAATCATTATCATTGTATCTTTCCCAATAATTATGGCAATTATCACTCAAAATATATTATTAGTTATTATCAGTGTTCTCATCTCGGTTTTAAACGTTATTTTTGTTGTAAGTTTATTAGTTTTAATTGCTGAGAGGATGAGTCGCATCTTTATGGGTGATCAAGTAAGCTCCAAAAAAGCAACAGTTATAAGGATCATTACTATGCTTAGTTATTTCATAGCAGCTATGTCTGCGAGTTTAATTTTTCAATGGGCGATAAATGCGATCCAGGATATTTTCATTTCCCTCGCGGCTATGGATATTCCTGATTTTGTTAATTTTATTCTTACATTGATTCCATTCCCATTTGCTCCAGCCAGTTTATTAACGTTACTTATAGATCCTAGCCAATTCACTCCCAATATGTGGATATCTGGGCTCCTTGGCACTGGGTTATTAATAGTTTTAGCATATTTCTTATATAATAAAGCAGTAAGTTCAATGAAAATGGTAACGATAAGTTCTGTTGCCGAGAAAAAATTAAAAACAGAAAAAGAAAGAAAAGAGGTCCTTGACGTTGATATTTTAGTTAGATCTCCGATTCAGGCATACCGGAAAAAAGATCTATCTGCAGCCACAAGAGACATGCAGACATTGATGTATTTAATCCTCCCGATAATTCTTCCTTTAGTTTATTCAATAATCCTTGTTTTTAGCATTGGTTCCGCGACGGATGGTTTTGATCAGGGAGATGTTATGATTTTTTGGAGTATTCTAATGTTTTACCAACCAATGATATCGATAATTATTACTACTGGATTTTTAAATATGGAAGATGGAGGAGCCTCAATTCTTGCAGGATTACCTATTCATCCACGAGATCAAGCAAAAGCGAAGCTTTCATTGTTATTGACTATTCAAACGCTTTCATTTTTCATGCCAGTACTACTTTTCATAACTAGTCCAGTCTTTATAGATTATTTGCTATTATTTATTGCGTGGTATCCTATTAGCCTTGTTTTCGTGTTAACTATTTTTTCCTTAAAGATCCGGCTCTTTGGGAGGATGAAATATAAGTATGTGTTGGAAGAGGTAAACCCAAACAAAAAAACTCTTAAATGGATAATCATGGTGACAACTGAAGGATTAATATTGATATTCTATTTGATAATGGGTGCTATACTACTATCGTTTTTTGGATTGGCTCCAATGGTATTAATATTGTCCATAACAAGTTTATTCATATTAATAGGATTATTAATCGGCGTCAATCGGATGTTCCCAAAGGAGTTTGGAAAGCGAAAGATGATAAGCATGCGTCAGGCTTTACGTGAAAAACCATTAATAGGAACCTTAGTGGTATTACTAATCTATTTTGCATTTTTATACTTACCTCAATTTCCAGAATTACTATTAATTCCATTATACGAAATACTTCCGCTTACAGGAGTGCTTTTCGTGAATTTCTTTTATAATTTTGGCTTCATGATGCTCCTATGGCTTTTAGTTGTACCAAAAAGTTTACGTCTTCCAAATGGCAAGGAAAAGTTTAATAAATACTTGAAATCCATCAAACTGATCACTCCAAAAATGAAGAGATCAAAATATCTCATTAATATTCTTCTTGCTTTAGCTTGTGTTGCTATCTATTGTGGCTCTTTATGGATATTTGCAATTCTTTTAGGCGATTTTGTGCTCGATCCATCAATAATATTCGGTCCTCCACGGAGCACATCCTTTGGTTTTATATATGGATGGTTTTTCTTCATTGTGATGTTGATACCGGGGATATGGGAAGAATGGGCATTTCGAGGGGTTATCATTCCCTTGAATTCGAAGAAGTATTCAAAATTAACGGTATTAATAATTAGTTCAATATCATTTGGATTATTTCATCTGGTTAATATAATCTTTGGTCAATATTGGGTATCTACCGTCTTTCAGGTCATTTATGCTGGAGCACTTGGATTCTTATTTGGATATATTTTTATTAAAACAAATAGCCTATT
>SDNW01000175.1 GCA_004524725.1 Promethearchaeota archaeon | reverse complement strand
TTTAGCCCAAAGCTCATTATTTCGGAACATAAAGCAGATGAAAAGTATCCTATTGTTTCAGCAGCGTCTATTGTAGCTAAATATGAAAGAGACTCAATTATAGCACGGCTTAGGGCGATTTATGGCGATTTTGGATCCGGTTATACTTCTGATAGAAAGACAATTGATTTTATGCGTAATTGGATAATAAAAAATAAATCTTTCCCTCCTTTTGTACGGAGATCGTGGGAAACTGCTAAAAATCTAGAGGAAGAACTTATATTTAATAAAAAAATAACTGATTTTCTCTAAATTCTGACATATTTGCCATTTAATTAGATTTTTCTCTTTGCAATGAGAATTATATGATTAGCCGCAAACTTATGGATATTCACACTTTCAAGTATTTCATACCCACTTAATTCTAAAGATTTTTTCTCTTCCCGATATACTTTCTCCGATTTTTCAATGCTATCGATAGATTGGGACTTAATTGCGAAAATAAGATGACCATTCTTTTTTAAATAATAATTACAATTTTTTATAGCTATTTCTGATTGATTTGGTTGAGCAACATCCTGATAGACAATATCCACTTCTTTGAATACAGATTTTGCATAATTCTCTGGATAGTTCGCATCTCCCAATATTGGAATAATATTTATTCTTTGAGAGGTATTATGAATTAATTGACGCATACTTCTCTCCGCAACTTCAACCCCAAAAATTATTCCTTCAGATAACATATCCGAAAGATGAGAAATTGTAGTTCCAGAAGAAGCACCTAAATAAAGGCATATTTGATTTTTTGAAAATAAATCTAATTTTGAATCAAGTATTAAAAGTGCTGCTAACTTACTTCTGAAAGGATCCCATTCTCTATATTCCTTTCCTTTGTAATATATTAGATTCTCTCCATACACTCTTGAACCTTCACAGTTATTAAGAGTATATAGTTTCATATTATTATGTGAACCTGCATAATACACATTTGGATGTGACGCATAAACTCGCAATTCAATATTACTCAAAATTACTTTTCCCCCTTAAAATTTTTTCTATGTTTATGCTTGTGTTTTCTACGCTTTTTTATAACTTCTTTCTTTACAGGTGGTTTTGGATATTTTTTCTCTATCTCCTTTATTTTTCCTTCTATCTCTTGCAGTAAGTTATCCCCCATATAATCTCCATCAAAATAATCTAATTTAGATGCTAAACCTATTTTTCCTGATACCATTCGTGCTATTTTTCCTCTATGGTATGGTTTTGCTGAGCGGATTTGATTCCATTGAAAAATTAATCCATGCTTCGGTCTTTTTTCTCCTGTCTTTAAAAATCTGTATAATGCTTTTTCAGCGCCTAAAAGTTGTATCCTAGATGCTGGCATAAAGGCAAGTTTTTCAAGACTCCCTGCTTTCGCTATCAATTTTGCAGTTACTAAACTCCCTACAATCGCACACATATTAGGTGCTACTTTTTCCGTTAATCGATCTAAATAACTCTCTAACTCTATCCTATAATTGTCTAAATTAACAATTTGATTTGTATATCCTTGCAAGATTTTTATATCTATATCAGATCCCATAGAATTAGGCGCCAACTTGAGCAGTCTTTGTATCCGTGCTTCATTGAATTGGAAATTTTCAGATAAATTTTCTAGTGTATAATTATCTCTTGTACCAATTCGAGAAATAATTTTAGCTAAAACAACATTATCTTCTACTAATTTATCCGTTAATTCTGGAAAATGTAAACCATACCACTCACGCATCCTACTAGATAAAAGACTAATTGATTTTTTTATAATATCAAGACTTTCGATAATCTGGATAACTATAACATCATCTCTCGCACCAACTTTTTTAATCTTATATCTTGTGAGCTCTTCTTGAATACTTTTATATTTCTGTAAAATTTGGTTCTCATTAAGACTAATTCCTATAGATCTAAACTGCTCACTTAAGTTTAACCGAAAATTCTTAAATTCGAGAGATTTTGGTAAAAATTTTGTTTGATATATTCCATGCTCTGCTGTAATCACTTCTAATTTTTTGTTATCGAATATGAATTCCCTAAATCCTGAGTTGTGTATTTCTTGTAAAAACAATTTATATTCATCTGTCAATTTCCCCTCCTCAATTGATTTAAAGAATTCAACTGCTTTTTGTGGTTTTTCATTAAAGTTTCTAAAATTAACGATAGTTCCTGTTTCATCAATACCAAATAGGGCTATTAACGTATCTATGATATAACATTTCATTTTTTTTAAGAGGATATATTATAATTTCTTAAATAATAATAATAATAATTCTTTACATAATAATAGTAATGCTTGAAATAAACATTGCTGGATTAAAATTAAAAACTCCACTTATTCTAGCATCGGGAATTTTGGGAGTTTCTAGTTCTGTAATGAATAGGTTAAGCAAAACGGGGTTAGGAGCAGTCACAACTAAATCTATAGGTCCTCACCCTAGAATTGGCTTTAAAAACCCCTCTATTGTCGAAGTACAACCTGGGACGTTTATAAATAGTGTTGGTCTTGGAAATCCGGGAATAGATAATTTCATTCATGAAATTAAGGAGTTCAAGAAATTTAACTTTCCTTTAATCGTAAGTGTGTTTGGTCATGATGACAGTACCTACATTGAAGTCGCTAGCAAGGCTGAAAATGCGGGGGCAGATGCTATTGAAATTAATATTTCATGTCCTCACTCAGAAGTAGCCTGTATAGGAATAGACAAAGTTTTAACACATAATTTAGTGTTAAAAATGAAAGAAAAAATATCTATTCCTTTATTTGTTAAATTAAATCCTAATGTAACCGATATCGTAGAAATTGCGTTGGCTGCAGAACAAGGAGGTGCTGATGCCCTCATCGCTATAAACACGATGGAAGCAATGGCAATTAATATAGATACGCGGAGACCCATACTCTCTCATGGAAGTGGAGGGCTTTCAGGCAAAGCTATTCATCATATTGCGATAAAGAAAGTATATGACCTATTTAAGCGTGTCCATATTCCTATAATTGGATGCGGAGGAATCTCTAAATGGCAAGACGTGATAGAATTCTTCTTAGCCGGGGCTTCTGCTGTCCAAATAGGAACATTTTTGTATAATGGATTCGAAATACTCAAGGAAATTAATGATGGATTGGTAAATTATCTCAATCAAAATAATTTAAAATCTATTTCTGAG
>SDNW01000066.1 GCA_004524725.1 Promethearchaeota archaeon | reverse complement strand
TTTTGGAATACATATAATTCAAATGATTTGGATCATATCCTCAGAAAATCAGGATTTAACTACGAGGATTTACCAAAGAAATTTCACCAGTTCTATAAGGATAAGAAATTCCAATGCTGGCAAATAGTTGATTGCCCTGAAGAAGTTCGAAATAATTGTAAGGCATATTTAAATCATGAATATCGTTATTGGCTGGTAACAGAATGTAAATTAGATGAAGATAAAAGAAAAAAAACTTACTTAGAACTATCAAAAATAATTACTTTGGAAGATAGTTAAGTAAGTTAGAAGGATTAGAATACCATTCACTCAATAATAAAACTTATAAATTCATCAGTATTGATTCATTCAATTTAAAGAAAATAATCAATAATCATTAGTGAATATAGCAATGGAAGATATAGTTTTATATGAAAAGCAAGGAGATATTGGAAGGATCACTCTGAATAAGCCAGATAAGCGTAATACTATTACTCTAGATGTACTTGAATTATTGATTGAGAAATTCAATTTAAGTGCAGAAAATAGGGATGTTTGCGTTATTTATGGAGCTGAAGGTAAACATTTTACCGTAGGAGCCGATTTAAAATATGGATATGAACTCCTCACTAATCAAGGACGAATGAAAGAAGCAGTTCAATTCATGGAATCGTGGCAGATTCTAACCCGAACGATGATCGCTCATCCAGGAATTATAATCGCTGGTTTACACGGATGGGTCATAGGAGGTGGTTTTGAACATACACTATTTTGTGATTTACGTATTGCTGCAGATGATACAAGAATTATGCTCCCAGAATTAGGGGTGGGATTATTCTTTTCTAATGCTTCAACTAAATTGCTGCCAAGGATTATAGGAGAGGCCAGAGCAAAAGAACTTATGATACTTGGGGAAGAAATAAGTGCCGAAGATGCATTTAGAATTGGTTTAGTCAATAAAATTTGCAAGGTTTCTAGTTTGAATAGAATTTTAAGCAAAACTGCTAATATGATTGTGTCTAAAGATCATCTTGCATTAAAATATACAAAATCCTTTATTAATGAGAATCAAGATCTAAGCATTGAATCAGTACTTGCGAGAGAGTCAATCGCTATGATTATGACGGGAAAATCCGAAAATTTAAGAGAAAGATTAGAGAAATTTGTTAAAAAGGAGCGTTAATAAATTATTGAGTGATAATTTCAAATATTTCCTCTATCCGGGGGGTTTTTCTTCGTAAAGTTATACATCTTTCCTCCTCGCAACCTCTTAATATTGCAATTAATTCATTGAGATGAATCGTAGGGATTTCTAATTTTTCTCCATACCATTTCTGCATTTTTTCCCGATATTCAGGTTTGGAAAGTGTGTATAAACACGTTGGACATGGAGTTACCATGAAATCAGCCCCCACGTTTTCAGCACTCTTCAGCTTATTAAAAGTGATTTTTAAAGCTTCTTTGGGATGAATAACTACTTGACTAGCGCCCCACCCGCAACAACTTTCGCGTTCCTGATAATCGACAGGATTTCCACCAAACAGTGTAATAAGTTCTTCTAATTTAGTTTTAGGTCTCAAATATTCATCTATGGAATCTTTATCTCGCGATAAATTGAGGTAATGGCATCCGTAATGCACAGCTACCTTCATATCCTTCAAATCATATTTAAGTGCATTGACAACGCTATTTTTGATTAAATAAAAGAAGTCCAGATCATGGACGAGTTTTAATTTTAAATCATCCACAATTTCATATTTTCCGGGATAATTATCACTATTATTTTTGTTCTTGAGTTGATTCAATATATCTTGAGTTTTTTTT
Organism: Promethearchaeota archaeon; assembly: GCA_004524725.1. GTDB lineage: Archaea > Asgardarchaeota > Lokiarchaeia > Sigyniarchaeales > SOKP01 > SOKP01. The sequence continues at coordinate 11,587 of SDNW01000066.1, read as the reverse complement.
CTCACATCAGGATTATTGAGGAATTCTCTTCCTCTTATTAAGGAATTATAACAGCCATTACACGAAAATAAAAGAATATCGGCTATTTTATTTATTTCACTAAGATTTCTTTCATTAATTGCTCCGAATTGGGCTCTTGTAATTAAATTTCTCTGGAAGAAAGTTCCACTGCAACAAGATTGATTTGTACAGGTCATTACGTTTAGCTCGAGGTCGGTTAAAAAATCTTCTATCCCAAACCTAACACCAGGGAAATATTTTTCCAAGCAAGCTTTAAATAAACATAATTTCTTATCTCTAAAGAAATCTATAGGATTTTCCGGATACATTTCTTCAATTTCTGTTAAATTTAAAGCGAGATTTGTGGTATTCATAACACACTCTATGATTTATCTTTCCTTTTTTTTGACTTTGTAGTACTTTTACTAGCTTTAAATACATATTTAATTCGAGCAAAATTACAAATTTCATTTAATTCATCAATCCGCTCGGCAGGTAACTTCTTACCCAGTGGTTCGTCTAATACAACTCCTGTTTTTAAAAACCTTTCGGACATTTCCACATACTTTCGAAGATCATTGTACTTTGGTCCGTAACCTTTCTTAAACGATTCATTTCTTAAATTTATGATGAGTAATGGAATATTTATATTGTCTTTCGGACACACTCTTTTGCATCGTTCACATAAATAGCAATACCAAATATCTGAATCTTTTAATACACTCTTATCTCCTCGCAGAACTTTGCCGATAACCTTCCTCACATTGAAGCTTGAGACTTTTGAAGCGGGACAATCACCAACACATTTCCCACAGCTAATACATTGTATGATATTCTTATTTTCCTCTACATCATCTACAAGTTCCTCGTAGAAGTCCCAGTTCCATTCTGAATTAGAAGATTCGTCCATAAAATATCTAAATCGTTTTTCTTCATTGATCAGTTCTTACTTATGAAAGAATCATAATTCATTGTAAAAAAACTATGTTATTTACTTTGATAATCTAAGGGTGAAATTGGGGTTTAATTCTTGACTATATAGATTTGAAGAATAATATTAAAGGAAAACAAAAATATTTATTATGTAATAATATTATTAATATTTTACCCAATAAGGATAAAAAACAAATATTATAGCATTAAATTAAAGGGATAAGAAGCTATTAAGCTAAAGCGATGATTTGGTGTTTTTGGTATGGTTCTGTATAAAGATGGAAAGGTATATTTGAAAATTGTATATTGGGGTATGGCAGGTTCTGGGAAAACCACTATTTTAAAAACGCTATATACTCTTACTAAAGAAAATAAAAAAGAAATTGTTCCTATTGGAAATCTACAAATCATACAAAAAGAAAGTGGAGCTACCCTTTATTTTGATCGAGGCTTATTCCAATCTACAAAACAAAGGCAAGTTTATTATAGAGTTTTTACTGTTGCAGGCCAAACAAGTTTCTCTCCTCTTAGAATAAAAATTTTCAATCGCGACGAGGATAAAACAGATGCTGTAATTTTTGTTGCAGACTCGCAAACTAAATATTTAGAGGATAACGTCGAATCGCTTTTAGAATTAAAAAGTATTGCAGGAGAGCGATTGATTAATGAGATTCCCTTAATAGTAATGTTAAATAAACAAGATTTAAAGCATATTATCAATTCAGATAACTTCATTCAAGTATTAAAGAATGAAAAACTCTGGTATAGTCCCAAAAATAAACTTCATATCTGGAATCCATTGATCTACGATACTTGTGCACTTTATGAACATCAAAAAGATATATATCGTAGTTTTCATGAATGCTGTAGGAGAACTGCCTTATATCAAATCTATGGCGACGGTAAGGCTCCTCTTGAGGGGGATTTTTCAGATCCTTCCTTATTAATATCTTAATTCCGTATTTTTATTAATAAAATGAAAAAAAAATTATTCTCGCCTAAATAAAGCGTGTATCCATTTAGGGAGAATAAATCCACCGTAGAATTCAAAAGCCGCAATAATTAAGAGTATTCTCGTTGCTACAACCATGATTGATAGTATTGGATCCATAGGATCAGTAAAAATGGCACCTAATAAAGAATCTAAAATTGCTGCTACTGTAAACGTTATAAACGCGGCGCGAAGTAATTTTCCTTTGAGTCTGATATCTTTATCGTCAGATTTGACGGATCGCTGAGCAAATTTTACCCCAGTTAGGAACATTACTACGATAACAATTAATAAATATACTGTAATAAAAATATCAAAATCCACTGTGAATGGTCTTGCGGGATTAATGGTTCCAATTAAATCTATATCGGTAATGAGAAGATAAAAAAACACTACCTCAAAAGCAATTGAAAAAATTAGGGTTGAGCCAATCACGAGTCTTTTTCTTTTATTGCTTATCATATTTGTATATGCGGTTAACCAACATAGTAATGCTAAGGGGATAAATGCATTTCCGATAATGAAGTACAGCTCTACGGGTAATGATTGTTCGATGGTTATATTCATAATGAAACTAATTGAATCGGGAAACCATGGATTAGCAACTCCTATCCATGAAAGTCCAATCAATATATAGAGTTTTGATTTATACTTAAAAAATTTCGAAAGAATTGTAAATCCAAGAATTAAGGAGATAACAACAAATAATAAGCTAAATAAACCTTGTAGAAAATCTACAACTTCTAAAACCAAAATTGTCACCTATAATTTTTAATATACAAATTTTGATTTTAAAGAATTTAAAGTTTTATCATCTTAGAGTTTCAAGATTAAGTCAATACTATCTAGATAAGAGAGTAATTTAGGTAGTTAGGAGTAGTTTTCAGTATATTCAAGAAATATTCTACATGTGATATGTACTGATTAAGGGAGATTTCTTGCTTCTCGTATCTCGTATTCAATTTATTGATTATGAAAAAGGGAATAAATTTTACAAATCGAATATCTGAAAAAAGAAAAACTAAACCTCTTGATTCAAAAATTATTTGTGCTTCTAATAATTCAGAAAACAACTCTTCCTTATTATTTAATATAATTAGGCAATCATTTACGGATAAATCAGTTTTTCGTAATGCTTTAATTAGATTAAAGACATCTTTATCAAGTAAAAAATTGAAAAGTCTTTTATCTTCAATTTCTTTCCCACTATCATAGTTAGCATAAAATTTAGCATATTCTTTCTTATATCGTTTAAGAATCTTCTCATCTGTTGTCTCCTTTGGAAGAGTGTTTGGAGGTACTCGTACAAAAGAAAGATCATTTATCAGCAAATAACATTCTTTGCTTCCCGCAATTATTTGTTTCTTAATTAAGTTTTCCCGAAGAAAAGAAATGAGGAGTAAATCGATATTTACAGTTGAAAAACCATATTCTTCTCGTAATTTATGGGTTAATTCTGCTTTAGAAATAATCCCTTCACGCAAAATCTCTAAAATTGTGCATTTAATTTTGTCATGAAAAAAATTGATAAGATTTTCACTTTCCAATTGGTTAAAGTTTTTAATAGTATAAAAAGCCTCAGAGATCGCCCTATTAATTTTGTCTGTATTCATTAATTCTAGCAAATTTTTGTTAATGGTTGCTAAAATATCAGGGGTTATGATATCGATAGCAATTTTATGAGCATCATAAATAAGGACTAAGAAATAAAGTTCGTTCTCAAATTCTTGAATTATGGAGATATATTTCTTATCTTCATCTCCCTGGAATCGCTCTAATTCAATCATAATTTTATCCATATTTAGTTCATGTTGCGCCCAAATTTTCAGCATTAGTTCTTTTGAAGGATATGAGCTCTGCGGAGGATACTGTATTATCGGTTCTGGGCCAGTGCTTTTATTCCAATGGATTATGATTATGCGTTCCAAGATAGCTTATAGTCTCTATTTTTACAGTAATTGAAGTACAGTTTGTTTATAATATAAACTATGCAATTTAGGTAATTAATTATATTGATTTTTCCAATTACCCATAGTTTGAAATAAATAAGAATAAAATTAAAAGCAGTTTAGCGTGAAAATAATTCGCGGTATTCTAATTGGATCTTTTCTATAGTCCAAGAAATTAGTTCGGCAGCTCTATCATTATTCGAAATAAAATTAATTTCAGCTATTTTTTTAAGTAGGTAATTGGCGATTTCTAAATCGCTTATGTTAAAATCTGATTCTTTTTCCTTAAATAAGTAGTTGAATTCATTAGTCAACCACTCTAACTCATCAAATAAATAATCATCTAACAGATCTTGAAAATCCAAATTCATATCTTTACAATATTCCACTTAAAAAACCCCTAATTTGCTTATTTGTATTATAATCACATAATAAAAATGAGGCAATAAAAAATTATCTAAAACAAAAAATGATCTTTTTGAATATCACAAATGATAATCCATGGAATTACACTCCAGATTCTTTGAAATGTACTCGTGTGATTACTTTACTAAGCTCCCAGATAGATTGAACGTTATTGGAATTCAGAGCTTTGTTTAATTCTTGATATAGCTGCTTTAAATTCAAATTTTTATATCGTATGGTATCAAAATGAGAAACATACTCATTATATTCACTCATATGCGAAAAAAAACTAATTAAAGTAAAAAAACCACATAATATCACAATGTTATGTTTGGACTTTATTCTTCTTTTCATAGAACTTTCCGATGATATAGTAGACGACAAACATTAAAACCAAGATTCCAAGAATAATGAGAAGTATAGCATTAAAAGTTGATGAGAGACTATCTATAACAGCAAAGGGCAGTTCCTCTAGATTAATTGGAGGTTCAACACCATAGGAAATAATCAATGCCGAACCCAACCATGAATAGAAAAAGGCTCGGGGAATGGATCCAATTAAAGATCCAATACTATACTTTTTAATATCCATATCTACTAATCCTGAAGCGTATGATATAGGATCAAATGCCACAAAGGGCAAAAATCGTGCGATAATAATAGCGCTCATTCCATATTTATGGATGAAATGATCTGCCATAGTAATGGCGCTCTTTCCCACTAATTTCTCTGCGATTGGACGGCCTCCCTTCTTACTCACATAAAAGCATAGAATTGCAGCAGCCATCGAGCCAATAATTCCAAAAATCCCTCCTCCAAACACACCCCAAATCATACCCGTAGCTAATAACACTAACTCCGAAGGTATAGGAACGAGTAATCCTTGAAAAGCCATAATTAAAATAAAAATAAATATACCAATAATACCTAATTCAAAGACAGGGTTTACAAACCAATTAATAACGAGTCTATATAGGAATTGACTATCGACAAAATAATTATAATAAAGCAGAAAAACAGAAAACACAACAAGAGCTATAAAGATTATAATATAAATGAGAGTCTTTTTAGTATATTCAGAAAAATTAAATAGATTTTTCATATATCTCTTCAATTTAAGAGAGCGTCTTTCTTCTGATGAATTTTGAGCATTATTTTCTTCCATTATAATCAATTATATACGAGGTTATAGGTAATTTATTTAATTTATATAGGTATAAAAACTATATTTTTCAAGGATTGCATATTTTATACCGGTGATTTAAATCTTCCCCTATATTTTTGGACATCGCGGTTTTATGGGTAAACACACCGAAAACACCATGGAAGGGTTCAAACATGCTGTAAATTTGGGAGCAGGTATAGAATCTGATGTGCAACTCACAAAAGATAATGCCTTAGTGTGTTTTCACGATAAATCATTCAAAATCAAGGGAGAGTGGCATGATATCTCCAAATTTACTTTAGAGCAGATTAGAACCCTTAAATTTGCCGATAATAGGAGAATTCCAACTGTTTCTGAGATATTAGAAACATTTTACGATGATAATTCAAACCCACGATTTAGTTTTGATATCCGAAGTGAAAAAGTGGGGATGAAATTGATTGATCTGATTTTAAATTATAATTTACCCCAGCGAGTCGAAATCACCGATAAACGCATATTTTTACTTAGAAATCTAAGACTCTATCACCATCACGCTAAATTGGTGCATACACTTCCTGAAAAGATTAAGAATTTCGATAATAATAACAAAGTAGATTTTGATTATTTAAAAGAGTTGAAAATTAATACATTAAACATCGTTTCATGGCGTGCTAATCCAAAAAACATAAAAATTATTATTGATAATGGACTAAATTGCTATGTATGGGGAGTTAATAGTAAAAACAGAATGAAGCGCCTATTTTCCTTTAAATATCGAGATAAAGGAATTAGCGCGATATATACCGATTATCCAGATATTGCGTTGAAGATAAGGACTCAAATCCTAGAAGATACATTAAAATAATATGAAAACTAAAGACAATATAAGAAATTAAAGGGATTTAAAATATGAAGCAAAAAAGATTTTACACATATGTCGGAATCATAATCATTGTATGGGTTATATTAGCTATTATTTTTGGGATTTATGATTTACAGATCTCAATTTTTTGGGTAAACGAGGGTTCCTTATGGGGAAATTTTGGAGCGGATTATGGAGAATATCCGGGATATGCATTCATCGCATTGGGGCTTTCAGCTTATGTTGGAGGATATATTAAAAACCTTAAAGCACAGAAGATTCCTGCGTATCTCGCAATTCTTTATGGAGCTGTTATGCTTTTTATATCCCTCCTTGATCTGAATTTGAGAAAAATTATTGAGTATCTCATGATCATACTTTCTGTGGTTATATTTATTATTATGAACTGGAATACAGATTTAAGGAAGTATAGGAGGGTAAGCGGCATCATTTCCTTTCTTGGTATTATAAATCCGTTACTCTTTGTCCAATTGGTTAAGATTTTTTGGGGAAGAGTACGTTTTAGAGATTTACTCGTTGGTTATTCAAATTTTAGTCCTTGGTTTATCCCTCAAGGAATAACGGGCAATGCTAGTTTCCCATCAGGCCATGCTGCTATGGGATGGATGTTTTTACCGCTTCTTGTAGTTGTGAGAAAACGGCATTGGAAAGATCCTATAAAACTTCTTACGATAATTTTAGTTTTCGGATGGGGGATTTTTGTGGGACTCTCAAGAATTGTGGTGGGCGCTCACTACGCGTCTGACGTACTATTTTCAACTGGAGTAGCTGCCATTACTACATTGCTTCTTTATCATAGATTTTTTCTCAAAAAGGAAAATTAAGATTGCCTCGTGAGCTCAATAATGAAAAAAATTACTGAACATGTATACCATGTAGGAGATTCAGGCTGTTCAGTGTTTTTAGTCAATACTCATTCAGAAGATGGCTTAGTCCTAATCGATTGTGGTATGAGTGTAGAAATGATAAAAAGCATCACTAAAGTTGGTTTAAAGCCTACAGAAATACATCATTGCATCCTTACACATTTTCATATCGACCATATCGGAGCCTGCCATGACCTAAAAGAATATGGAAAAAATATAAAATTTTATGCACATCACTTAGATGCAAAAGCTATTGAAGAGAAAGGACATGATTCAAAAACCGCTGCTTCTTGGTATAATATCGAATATATCCCAATAAGTTTGGAAAAAAAGATAACTCAAGATGGAGAGATTTTGCATTTTGGAAATTATGATTTTAAATGTATTCATACGCCGGGACATACTCCTGGATCAATTTGTGTGTATCTCGAAATTGACAACAAACAGATTCTTTTTGGGCAAGATATTCACGGTCCATTCTATCCCGCATTTGATTCTAATTTAGAAGATTACCAAAAATCAATGAAAAAGTTATTAAACTTAGATATTGATATCCTCTGCGAAGGTCATTTTGGAATTTTTCAACCCGCAAACGAGGTATACAAATATATTAAAAAACATATGAAGATCAATAAACCATAGCCTTAATTACCACTATTAAGAATAGGATAATTTTAAAAAATTTTATATATAAATAAGACAAAATTCATCTATTGGAATTTAAGGTAATATTATGTTGCATCTATTCTTTCAAGATTTTAACGAAGCATGGCGTCGTTTCGAGTATGATTATATCTTTATTGATGGGATATTCTTTTTAATATGGTTAGGGCTTCTCATTAAAAAGAAAAAATGGAACCCCATCAAGTTTGGTGTTATTACAAGTATTATCGTATATTTCATTGATGCTGTGTTTTGGTGGAATTTACCTGCGAATGCAAGTTACCCCCCTGGAACCACTATAAGGGAATATTGGATAGGTAGTGTGAAGGTCCCGAAAACACTGGGAGAATACTTTTGGCCAAAAGCGGGAGCAGACTTTATGATGTGTATTAGCTATTCCATGTTTATTTTTCCATGGTTATGGATAGTATTCGAAAACTTTGTAAAGAAAAACTCTAAAGAAATAATCCTTTTTACCGGGGTATTTTTTAGTTCTTGGTTATTGATTCCTTTTCTTTCACTTTTGCTTCCGATAAATAATACTATCGTTGAGACTGTAAGACATATGGATACTCAAATGATCGTATGGATTGTAAATGCCATCGTAGGATATGTTATTTTAAGTTACATCTACGGCACTAACAAGTTTGGAAAGAAAAATCCGAAATATATCGCTTATGTTTTTATTATAGGATGCTTAGGCTCCTTCTTCATGGAATTTCCGTTATTTATTACAGGTATTCGACCCACCGGTATTGGATTCCTGATATTTGAGATTTTTATTTTGTTTAATCAGGGATGCTCTTACCTTTTTATAGCATATGATATTGTGCTTCCAAAAGTCATAATAGTCGTAAAAGAAAAACTCTCAAGGAAAACAGAAATGCCGCTAGTAATAAATAATTAAGAAGTTATAAAAAAATCTTATTTTAAGTTATTTTTAATCAATTTTATGTTGTTTTTTAAGATTTTATTGAGAGGATGTTTCTTAAAACCACTGATATTCAAAATTTCGAGTGCTTCTTCGTGTCTACTCATCGCTTCAGCATAGCTTTTCTGATCCAAATAGATTAATCCCATTTTATAGTTAGTATCAGCAAGACCCATTTTGTCATCCAACTCCTTATATAAGGAGAGTGCTTCATTACATGTCTTCCATGCTTCAGTATAATTTTTCTGGTTTAAATGCACTAAAGTGAGATTATTGAGGTATTCTGCCTTTTTTTCATCATTATTTAATTTTTCTGCAATTTTTGCTGCCTCTTCAAATCTCTTTAATGCAATATCGTATTTACTCTCATCCAAATAGATTAAGCCGATATTATTGAGACTTGCGGCTTTTCTTGCACGATTATCTAATTCCTCATCTACTTTCAGCGCCTCTTCGAATGTCTTTAAAGCTTGAAGATACTCCCCTCTATCCCGATAAATCAATGCCGTATTGAAATAGTTAACTGCTTTCTCTTCTGAAGAGCCTAATACCTTAAAGATCTTAACTGCTTTATCATACCATTTAAGGGATGTATCAAAATTGCCTTGATCTTGGTAGACTTGCGCGATATTATTCAGACATTGCGTCTTTCCAATGAGATCTCCCCGTTTTTCAAACAAATCTAATGCTAGATTATATCGCTTTAAAGCATCTTTATAGATACCAAGTTTATAATACACGCGCCCAATCTCATTGAGGGTAGTTGCTTTCATATCTAAATTATCCAATTGCTTTGCAACCTTCAGAGCTTCATTATACCATTTTAAAGCTTCAGAAAAGTCTCGTGATAAATCATAGATCGAACCGATACTGTCAAAACAATCATAGATTCCCTCGTAATTCTCGATCTCTACAAATATTTTATATGCATCTTCATACCATTTCAAAGCTTCAGCATATAAGTTTTGTTTTTGATATAATTCTCCGATCTTTCTTATAATGATCGCTTGATTAGTTAGGTTTCCTAATTGTTCTTCAATTTCTAATGATTCCCGATATTTCTTAAGGACTTCGTCATATTTTTCATGAATAAGAAAGATTGCAGCGATATTTCTAAGACGTATCGCTTTTCCCTTAAGGTTAGCTAATTGCTCATCTATCTTTAATGCCTCCTCGTACCACTTTAATGCTTCAGTATAGGTTTCTTCATCATAATAAATATCTCCAATACTATTGTAGATATCTGCTTTTCTCTCAAGATTGCCTAATTTCTCTGCGATGTAGATTGCTTCGTTAAATCTTCGAATTGCTTCGGGATAATGCTTTTGGGATTGATATATTTTTCCAATAATATTTAAAATTTCGACTTGATCTTTATAATTCCCTAGTTGATCAGCAATAATAAGTGATTCTTCATAATGTTTTAATGCTTCTAATAGATCCCATTGCTCACGATAGATACTTCCAATGATATTTAAACAGTGAGACTTCTTTGTAAGATTACCTATTTGTTCTGCGATCTCAACCGCTTGCTCAAATTTTTTTAATGCTTCTTTTGAATCCCCTAGATAATTATAATTCAACCCAATATGATGAAGACTATCTATTTTACCTTCCATATTACCCTCTTCTGTGAAGATTTCAAGAGCATCCTCAAATTTATTGAAGGCTTTGTCATACTCTCCTTGATCTTGATATATTGAACCTATTTTATTAAGTAAATCTGCTTGTTTTTCTACTAAATTTAAATTAGTGAAAATTGAAAGTGCATCCTCGTACCTGTTCAAGGCTTCAACAAAATTTGCTTGTTCTTGATAATAAAATCCAATATTCTTCAGGCTCTCTGCACTTCCTTCGAGACTTTGCAAATCTTCATATATTTCTAAGGCTTCTTGATAACTATTTAATGCATCCCCGAAGTTACGTTGTTCTAAATAAATCTCTCCAATAATATTTAATACTTCTGCCCTGCCCTTTGTATCTTGGATTTGATCATACATTTGTAAAGAGCTTTCAAGCTTTTTCAATGCTTTTTCATAATTCCTCTGTTTTTTATATATAAGCCCAATATATACTTGAACACTCACTTTCCCTTTTAATTTTCCAAGATCTTCATATAATTGATAAGATTCTTCAAACCATCTTAATGCTTCATTATATTTGTCTTGTATATAATAAATGTTCCCAATTTGAACCGTAAAGTCTGCTTTCTGCTCATTCAAATCCATATCTCCCGCAAGGGTATAGCCTTCTTCGAATAATTCTAGTGCTTTCGGATAATTCCATTGATCTAAGTAAATCAAACCTATGTTCTTGATGGTTTTTAGCTTACCTTTAACATTTTGGTATCGTTCGTATATATCGAAAGCATTATTACAGAATTCAATTCCTTTTACAGAATCACCATTTTGATGATACACCATACCTAAAGCGTTAAAAATAGCAGCTTTCTCTCCTATATTCTCCAGAGCATCATTTATTTCCAAGGATTCTTCAAGATATTCTATCGCGTCTTCATAATTTTTCTTTGATAAGTAGACTTTGCCAATTGCCTTAAGATTATTCGCCTTTTCTTGAAGGTTATCTGTTTTTTCGTTGAATTTGATGGCAGTTTCATAGTTTTTGATGGCATCCTCAAATTTTTCTTGCAGGTGATAAATTTTTGCGTAGTTCTTAACGATTTTAGATTTTTCACTCAAATTTCTCGCTTTCTCAATCTCTTTTGACGCTAAATCAAAATATTTAATGGCTTCACTAAAATTGTTTTGTTTTTGATTGATTAACCCAATATATTTAAAAATCGTACTCCTTTGAGTATA
>SDNW01000065.1 GCA_004524725.1 Promethearchaeota archaeon | reverse complement strand
TCTAATTCTTTTAAAGGTTCCTGATGATCTTCAACTCTTAAATCAATTTCGGGATCCTCCCATCGATTTTCTTTTGTCTCACCCCCTACAATCAAGAGAGCCGCAGATTGCTTACCCCTAATATCTCCTCCTTGAGACTCCGCAGCTTTTAGTACTTCGATAATTCTTTCTGGGAGGGCTAATTCACTATTTTTCTCGAATGCATCCGCCATAGCGGACCATACTGTGCTGTGAAGCATCATGTTTGCTTGTACGGAATAATTTACGCCTTTCTTATGCCCTGCTGCTTGAATACAATTTTTTCCAGTATGAACTGCTATTCTGCCTTGCGCATCTAATATCGCAAGCTGTCTAACATCTTTCCCATCATCTGAAGATAATAATAATTCTAAAGCATCTTGGGGCGCGTTTCCTTTCTTAAGTAGATCTAAGCCTCTTAATCCAAAAGAAACATTACAAAATGCTTGAGTTGCCACAACCCCTACCCCTGATTCTCCCCATGGCACGACAGAGCCTACCGAAAACCAATGACTTTGTACACCAACGCCCATCTTTCCCGTAGATTCATCTCGTGCAACAATTGAATACGTATGGGCAAATGGTTTCTGAAAAGGAAATTTTTTTGTGTTCATATCAATATCATCATTTAATATTTCTATATTGAATAATTAGTGTTTTTCTATGTTTAAATTTTAATAAAAATATTTATTAATTGTTTCACTATAGAAGAGTTAATGAATTCAGAAGCAAATCTTAAGGATCTATTTGAAAATTGGAATAATTATAATGAACAAGTTCAAGAGTTAATGGCAAGCTTTGATTTAGCTACTGTGAAGAATATTAGAAAAAAGCAACAAGAAATAGAAGATATCATATATGTGCTATTAAAAAAAAATGCTCCAAACGAGTATTTAAATATCTTGCCCGAAGATTGCGGTGAATTAGAAGTAGGATATGATATTACTAACAATGAATTTTATTTTGTGATGATTGATCCTGAAACCGAAGATGAAAAAAATATGAAGTTAATAGCATTTACAATTGATATCGATAAATCAGTTAATGTTATTGAAGATTTCAAAATAGAAGATTAACTAAAAAAAAGAAAGAAAATTAGAATTTATCCGCATCATCATACCAATCGGGATACCATTCATAATACTCTCTTGGAAATGCTTTTTTCAAGCCTTCATATGTCGCCTTTACAAGAGCCATTTTTCCCTGACGATCGCGATGAGTAACCACTAGATTTTGTTCTTCAAGAGACTCGACAATTTTTCTTATGGCAGAACGGCTACCTCCAATATCTTCTTTAATATCATCGGGGCTCATATACAAACCAGGGTTTACTTTATAGTCGTGAGCTATGACTTTTAAGATATTTTCTTCATTAACTTCGAGTCCATGAAATTTTGATTGTTTTTTCGAAACCACAGGAGCATTGACTTCATCATTCCATCGCATTCTCATAGGTTGATTATAAACAGGGAGCATAGAGGCGAATCTATAGACGATCATTTTTTGGACTTCAGTCGTTCCCGCGACAATCTCTCCAATCTTACCTTCTCGTACTAATCGTTCTACTGGATAAAATCTCGTGAGACCATCTCCTCCCATTACTTGTACTGCTTTCAACCCTGCATCCCGAATGTACTCACTTATGATCCATTTTGCGACTGAAGCATCGATCATCGGTTCAAGTCCATCATCTAATTGTTTTGCCGTATTATATGCGAAAAGTCTCCCCATTCGATATTTCGCTATGATATCCGCGATTTCGTTTTGAATTCCTGGGAATTGATTGGTTGTGCGTCTAAATTGAACGCGACGTTGAGTGTACCAAAATAATATATTGATAATATCTTTCAAAGTACCAACATATACCGCGCCTGCGATTAGACGTTCAAAATTTAGTCCCGCCATCATCACATTCCATCCTTTCCCAACAGGACCAATACGATTTTGGTCAGGAATCCGTACCTCATCAAATGAAATATATCCATTCGGAACATTATCAAATCCGACTAATTTATTAATTTTCTCTAAATGGAATCCAGGAGTACCTTTTTCAACTAAAAAAGATGTAAGGTGACCATATTGCTTTTTTATATCTTTTTCATCGCTAGTTTTAGCATAAATGAAATATCTATCTGAAACTCCCGCCCCAGTTATATATCGTTTCTTTCCATTGATAACCCACTCATCACCATCTTTTTTTGCTGTGGTCATAACATTCGCGGCATCAGATCCGGCAAAGGGTTCAGTTATACATACTGCTCCTAACTTGTCACCTTTAGCGAGTTGAGGTAGCCATTTTTCTTTTTGTTCCTCATCTGCAAACCGTAGCATTTGCTCTAAACCAGCGAGCATTGATACCACAAAAACATGTCCCACCGCGTATAATCTTCCAAGTTGTTCAGCAACAATACAAGATCCTGTAGCCCCTAACTCTAAACCACCATACTGTTTAGGAATTCCGACACCAAAGTATCCTTCATTTGCTACCCTTTTTACTAAGTCCCATGGGAACTTTTTTTTCCAAAAATATGCCTCTGCCTCTTCAAACAACTCATCGGCAAATGTTTCGACTTTTTTGGCTATTTCCTTTTGCTCCTCAGTCCACCAAAAATAAGGTTCCATACTCTTTCTCACTACCGATTTTACTATTAAAATTATTTTTCATAATGATATTGTGATGTAATTATTTTTATATCTAAAATTTTAGGAATATCGTTTTCTTATCTCGATATTAACTCATCTCAAATGTATCAACGGTTTCTAAAAACATGAAAGTAAATTAAGGATAATGTATTATGATTTAGATAAGAAGTTTGAGTAATGAAGATTAACTAATATTATTAATTAATAGGTGATTTCTTATTTCCATTCCCTCATCTTTGCGAGAAGGACCAAGAACCACAAACACTCTAGCAAAGAAGCGTTATTTAGTGATATATATTGTCATTATGGTTCTTAGTGCTCAAGCCCTTCTAATTTGGTTTTGGTTTTATTGGAAACTCTTTTCCCTCAATGATGTATTGTTTTATATTTTATTTCCTGCGTGGTTTTTTATTGGAATTTTAATTTTTATTCTTTCTTCAGTGATTATCGCAAAGATATTTTTGACATTTATCAACTTATTTCATACTCCAAAGCAAGGAGTCTTTACGACAAGTAAAGAAGACAAAGATTATTGTTATTGGAGTTTAAGAGCCGTGACTAAAAAGTGGCCAATTTGGCTGATTCGGCAGCTTTCCTTGCCTTTTTTTGAAATACTTGCCTATAAAATTTTGGGGATAGAAACCTCGTTTTCTAATGCTTTAGATAATGCATGGATTGACTGCGAATATATAAAACTCGGGAAGAATGTCAGAATAGGTCAAGGAAGCTTGATTATGTCCAATATTATTATAGGTAATAAGTTAATTGTTAGAGAAGTAAGTATAGGAGATAATGTTATTATAGGAGCTCATGCTTTAATCTTGCCGGGGACAATAATAGGAAATAATAGTATCGTTGACTCAAATGGTCTCACTTTAATTAATCAGAAATTAGAACCTAATTCTATTTACAGTGGAAATCCTGTGGAAAAATACGCAGCGCATGATATCCTTCCAAATAGGGCACTCTTAGAGAAGAGTATTCCAACCGAAGATCCCATGAATAGTATTACGAAAGAATTTATTCGAGAAGAAGTCAAGGAATTATCAGTTCCATTCCATTTTTATATCATTACAGGAATAATAATCATCGGGTTCTCATTTATAATTCCGGGAATATTATTTTTTATGACTCTGTTTGGATTAATTATTCCCTATTTATTTAGCTTACCCTTATCTATGACGAGTTTTTTAAATCCAACTACTTATCTTATCATGTTATCTATCCCGCTGATACTTATTGGTCTTTATTTACTTCATCTTTTTTTTGTAGCTCTTTTCACACGATGGTTTTATAAACGGGCTGATTTGCGCGGTGCCTCTCAAGGAATTTATGACAGAAATCTAGATGATAGTTCCAAAGCATTAGATTATTATCATTTTCGCTCTTTTTTAATGAAGTATCCCATATTTGCTTTTTCACGCTCTCCCTTTCCTTGGTTACTGAATTGGGAATTACGGTTTATCAAATCAAACATTATAGGAAAAAGTACGGTCTTGGAAGAAACTTTTCTTCACAGCCATATAAATTTTGGAAAGAATTGTTACTTAGGCACCTCTTCCCATATCACGAATCATTTAGTTGATGGAGTATATGGTTCTGAAAATCTTACCTTTATTGGAGTATCGATTGATGATAATTCCGTTCTTAATTCTATCACCGGGGGATTGCCTGGAACGGAGATCGGAAAAAACTCCACGCTTTTACCTAGCTCCACTACAATAAAGTTTGATAAAATTGGATCTAATGGTATTTATGCTGGTTTTCCTGCCCAAAAGTTAACTAAAGAAGAAATAAATAAGTATCTAGGGGGTGAATATCTTGGAGAATGAAAACGCATCAGATAATATTTATTCATTTGATATAACCAAGTACCCAATTACCACTAACACTTTCAAATGGTCATTAACCGCTTCAGTGTTATCTGTTTTCCTCCATATTCTATCTTTTTTTATTCCTAGTGTTATGATTATGACCTTCTTTAATTTTGCAATGGACTCTTTCTTTTTCCACTGGCGTGTGTTTATAATATTTGTAGATGTATTTGCGTGGTGGGGAATTTATTTATTAGTAAGCTTATTCCTTGGAAAACTGCTATTGGTTATTCTTAAAATGCTCCATGCACCTAAAGAAGGTTTATTTAAGGCGGATTATAAAAATAGGGATTATAGATATTATTGTCTCCGATATTCGGTGAAAAAATTTATTTTTTGGATCTGGAATAATTTTTGTTTTCCCTGGGCATCAAATCTGGCTTTTAAGTTATGTGATATGCGAGCCGATTATAAAAGTACTCTTTTTGACGGATGGAGTGATTTAGAATTTATCTATTTTGGCAATAATATGATGATTGGTCAAGGAGCGGTTGTACTATCAAGTATGATCATTAGAATTGATAATATTGATTATTTACTCATAAAAAAGACTATTATTGGGGACCATGTCGTTTTGGGGGGACATTCGATTGTCGCACCCGGAACAGTTATAGGAAAAGGTACCACTTTAGGGATTTGGGCGGTTACCCATATTGGGCAAAAATTGGATCCAAATTGGATTTATATTGGGAAACCCGCTCGCAAGTATCAACCGACTGATAAAGCTCGCGAGGAGAGCAAAAAGATTCTTATTCGAAGGGTAGTTGATACAAATGAACGTATTCCTTTTGATATTAAATCATTCGAAGAAAAAGAAGAAAGTATTGAGTGAGACTTCAATTTATTTTGAATTTTTTTTGTTTAAAGTGATTTTTTTTTACTTTAATTTCAAACCATATTAAAGATATCGAAGCAATAATTGTTGCCACTATGAAATAATTAGTAAAAGGAATTACTACCACAACCTCTGATTCAACGAGCTCCCATCGATACATAGTGGTCATATTCGTAACTTTTTCAATAATTGTAGATATACCTTTTGAATTGTAAGTAATTTCTACCGTTGTGGTATTTTGATAATCTAATAAAAGAGTAGATCCTATATATGAATAATTCAGAATTCCTAAATTCTCGATAGCATCTCCAATAAGCGTTAGATTTACGGGTGTAGGTACGATAAGCGGTAATGCATGCAGATAAGCAATCTCTGACCAATTCAAGTAATTTCTTGAATAATTATATGCCAAATAGAACGAATTTTCAAACTCGGCAACCCATCCAAAATTATGATAAAACTCTATAGTAGCGTTAACAATGAGTGAATTATATCCATCATACCATGTGTCGTTATATAAATCATTCACCCTGAATCTTATATATGGGAAATCGGTATAAGGCGCTTCAGTAGCATTTATAGTCTCCCAGCGTATGCTTTTTCCTTGTTCTAATGGGAAAGAAGAGTCGTAAATCGTGATTTGACTTAAGGAGAGTGGAGTAGTGTTCATACCTAATAATATAATACTTATTACGGCCAAAGTGATATGTTTACGAGACATGCTTATGGAACTAGAACTCTATAATAACTTAATTTTTTCATTAAATCTAAAGGTAATAATCATATCAATATAGTAAATTTAAGTTTAAATATATTTAACCCCTAAAAATAAATCATCAGAATTATTAGAGAAATATATAAAAAGAAAAAAATTAATTTAAAATTTTAACCTCGCTCCATTTCTTGTAACTTTTTATGCTTCTTATCGTGGAGAATAAGAATTTGCTTTTGAATGCTATCCCAATATTCTCCTCGAATTGGATATTTTTGAAGGATTAAAGAGGAGAAAATTAATGCTAATCCCGGAATTAAGAGCGTAAATAATCGAATTGCTAAAAATGCTTCAAAAGGTTGGCTAAGATTAGGAGGTTGAAATTCTTCCCTAGGAATAAAACCTGTCCAATCAAGTAATAATGATGGAATAACGATCGCTAAACTTTGAGCTGGTTTCGTAAAGAGAGCGTTTATTCCAAAAAAGGCTGCTTCTCTCCGTACACCTGAGTTTAACTCATCTTCGTCAATAGTTTGGGCAAATAATAAGTCATTAAATATTAAAGGTCCCACAAAGCCGATTCCAGCTATGAACATGCAGATATATAATAGTTCAACCACCAAATATGACAAGAAAAACCCAGCAACTAAGCTTATACCTCCGATAATTAATAAGATCTGATTGCTTCTCACAACACCCCATTTTTTAGCCAAGCGTGGGGTAAACCAAATCCCTATGAGAAGCGGTATGAAAATAAAAACGAGTAGAATCAGAGAAGAACTTTGCGTAACATAGTCTGCTATCCAAAATACGGCACTAAGAATACTCGATTGGAAGAAAATAACCAGAAAATTAGCCGCTACAAGAATGAGAAACGATTTACTTTTAAACGTATATTTGAGCGCTTCAACTAATCCAAGAGGTTCATCTAATTTAGTAAATTCTGGTCGTTCTTTAAATTTATAGGTCGTTATTATTATTGCTATAGAACCAATTATTCCTACTACGATCATTGAAATGAGTAGCAATGGTCTTGAGAAATTTCGAAAGAGATCAGGTATGATAAATCCTAAGATCATCCCGATTAAATTAAAGAAAGAAGCAAAAACTTTTAATTTATTTCGTTCGGGCTCATCTTCTGTAATTTCTGGCAGTAAAGCAGAATAAACAAGAAAGATAATTGTATATGCGGTATCATAAAGACAGGTGGTAATTACCATCCAAATAAAAACCACCCAAACGCCACTTGTAATATCGGGAGAGAACCATATTAAAACAAATGTTAATCCCAAAAACGGTGCGGTATATCGCATGAACGGAATTCGCCTTCCTTTTCGAGCTCGTGTTCGATCAGAAACAATACCAAAGATGGGATCATTAAACGCATTGACTAAAAGGAATATGATTTGAATATAAAGTACAACTATTCCTTCGCTCGATAAACCTAAATAATCATTGTAAAATATATTTATAAGAGCGGCATAGATTCCGTTGATTAAAGCTCCACCGAAACTTGCAGATGCCCAGTAGGCTCTTTCCTTAGGAGAAAATTTTGGGGCTTCTAATGTTGTTTCCATTTTAATTTCTCTTTTTTTTTTATAGATTTTTTTATAGGTATTTATTTAAATTTTAAAATTTAAAAGAGTTTCCCTCTTAAAAAAATATCAATAAGCAACCAGAGAGTTATAGTAAAATTATATAATTTAATACACTTTAATTGATCTTAACAACATTTTTTATATCATTGATGAGTTATGAAAAAATTAGTCTTGTTACGGCATGGAGAGAGTATTTGGAATAAAGAAAATAAATTTACCGGCTGGACTGATGTTGATTTATCAGAGAAAGGCATTGAAGAAGCAAAAAAAGCAGGAGAAATACTCAAAAAGGAAGGCTATACCTTCGATGTTGCCTATACTTCAGTTCTTAAGAGAGGTATAAGAACTTTATGGATTGTACTGGATGAGATGGATTTAATGTGGATTCCGGTCTATCGTTCTTGGAGACTTAACGAACGGCATTATGGAGCATTACAAGGGCTAAATAAAGCGGAATTAGCAAAAAAGATAGGTGAGGAAGAGGTGGAGATTCTTAGACGAAGTTATGATGTTCCTCCTCCTCCACTTAAAACATCGGATCCACGTTATCCAGGTAATGATCCCCGCTATGCTCATCTCAGTTCCACTGAGATTCCATTAACTGAATGTCTGAAAGATACGGTTGAACGATTCTTACCGTATTGGCGCGAAACAATTGTCCCAGCAATCAAGGAGGGTAAAAAAGTGCTTATATCTGCTCATGGAAATAGTTTACGCGCGCTTGTACAGTACTTAGATAATATGAATGAAGAAGAAATAATAAAATTGAACATTCCTACTGGAATTCCGTTAATTTATGAGTTAGGTGATGATCTCAAACCTATTAAGCATTATTACCTTGGAGATCCAGAAGAAATCGAAAAAGCAATATCATCTGTAGAAGAACAAGGGAAAGCGAAATAAAAAAAAAATAAACCATTATTAATTTTTAGTGAAAATGAATTTGAAAAAAATACTTGATAATCCAGTTATTTCACGAGCGATTTTTTATCCTAGAAAAGTGGGGGTTCCAGCTAATTTGGAATCAAATATTATACCTTTTAAATTGAAAATCGGATCAAATGTGATAATTGGGGGCTATACTTTTTTAAATGATAAAACATTCCCTACAATCTTGTACTTTCATGGAAATGGAGAAATTGCATTAGATTATCATTATTTTGCCTCTCATTTTTTTGAGTGCAATGTAAACTTAGCGGTAGCAGATTTTAGAGGATATGGACATAGTACTAGTGAACCTTCGTATACAAGCTTGATTAATGATGCGGTCCCAACTTATATCCAATTTCAGTCATGGTTGCGCGATAATTCATATAATGTTAAAACTTTTGTTTTTGGAAGGTCTTTAGGGAGTATTTGTGCCGCAGAAATAGGATCAAAACATTTGGATAATCTTAGAGGAATAATTTTTGAAAGTGGTTTTGCAAGCACCTATAATCTTATCAAACATTTTGGAATAGATATCCCAAAACTCAAACCACAAGATATTGCTCCTTACTCAAATGACACTCGAATCCAACAATTTCAATATCCCACCTTAGTAATTCATGGAACTACAGATTATATTATTCCCACCTCAGAAGGAGAGTTGATTTATAAAAACTTGTCTGATAAGTTTGATAAACAATTGGTTTTAATTGAGGGTGCTACGCATAACAATATAATTTCATTTACAGATGAGTACTTTAAACCCTTATGTAAGTTCATTGAAACACATAAATGACTATTAGAAAATTAGAAACCACCCTACAAAACTTCTTTTTATTTATGATCAATCAACTTTCGATTTTTTTCTGTGAGAAATATTTATATACTAAGCCAAATAGCTAATGATAATAGAAATCTAATATTGAAAGTGATTTATAAAATGGTTGATCAAATCTCTAAACAATTAAATATTATGTTTTTAATCCATTTCTTCGTAAGTATCCTTTTTGGAATAGTATTCTTAATCTTTGTTGAAGGATTCGTTGCTTTTATTCAGTGGCCTTATTTAGATCCTGTAGTGGGCCGATTATTAGGAGCAGCATTGATCGGATTTGCAGCTACCTCCTTACTTGCCTGGAGAGAAACAGAATGGGCAAAAGTAAAAATTATTGTTCAGATGGAAATCGTCTGGTGTGCTATTGGTAGTATTGTATTACTAGTATGTGTGTTTCTATTTCCCCTGCCTTTTTTCACGTGGATAAATATCATTATACTCATATTCTTTCTAATAGTATTTTCATGGTACTACTTTACGCACGAAAAGGATTAAATTCACTTGATTATGTAACTATTATTTATTTTTTTCCTATTTTATTCAAGTAAAAAAATAGAAAAACTAATCAATAATTGGACTAATAATCTTTTTTGTAATAATTAGTGTATATACTTCTTATATTACGCAAAATCTTGTGATAATAAAGAAGAGTTGAGATCATCATATGAATTATTGTCCCTACTGTGGATTCAATTTACAAAAATATAAAACTCCAAATTTTTGTAGCCACTGTGGGAGAAAATTAAGAAAAAAACCTAATTATAGTCCAAACCGAATGCAATGTGGGATCTGTCATAAGTATGTGGAATTGGATGATGATTGTATTTCATGTTCTTTTTGTGGAGGTAAATTTCATAAATATTGTGTTTCTCGATGGATTTTGCAATATAATGCGTGTCCTATATGCCAAAACATATATGTAATCCCAAATAGTTGAACACAATAATATAAAATGAAATTTTTTAGTGTAATAAATTACGCTTTTAAAAACACTCTAATTACATTTTTGTAACATTCAAATTAGGAGAAATTAAACTATAAATAGTAAAATAACGATAAAATTATCTATCATGAATCTACAAAATCTAAAAAATTTATTGGATAAAGCTAGTAGGAATAAAAAAAAAATAATAAAGACAATACTAATCATAATTCTTGCTATACTTATCAGTCCCATAGCATATTTAGGAGCATGGATCATCTATAATGATTTGCGCCCCGCTCCTAATTATACCTATGATCCTATGCTTCAATTATCACACTGGACGGTAGTGGATACTGGAGATATAACGGGTAAAACGCATAATTCAAATACTGATATGATTTTTTACAATAATTTTTATTATATAGTCTTCCAGCAAAGCAAGTGGCATATTCAAGATGAAGATGGATCATTAATTGTAATTAGGTCTCCAGATGCTTCTCAAGGAAGTTGGGAGACAATCCATACTATTAAACTGCCTAATACTGATGTGAGAGATCCAAAATTTGCCAATATTAGTGATAGGTTATTCATTTACTTTCTTCCTAACTATAGATTTGATCCTGCTCCAAATACTACTTATTATTTGTATAGTGATGATGGCCTTACTTTTACTGTTCCTCAAGAACTTCAAGTAAATGTTACATATAAATATGATACTGGCATTACTGAAAATGTAACCACTGCGGGATGGAATTTATGGAGACCCAAACGTCTCAATGACACGTGGTATGTTTTAGCTAGTGGCCGAAAATACACAGAAGACCCTGGAAGTATAGGAGATGCGGATGTTACAGGTACAATGACAATACTCCTAAAAAGTCAAGATGGACTCAATTGGACGGAGGTGTCGGAAGTGTATACGACCCATGGAAACGGTGAGGCTTGCTTAGATTTCTTACCAAGCGGGGAAATAATCACAACCCATCGTGTTGGTTCTATGGGCCTCCCGGGATATGCATTTGGGAATCCCCATGGTGCTACTGTAATTGGAACATCCTATAATAATTTTAAAAATTGGTCGTTTGCGGTAGAATTTCAGACCCGTTTAGACGGTTCAACACTCTTTACGTGGAATGGACGTATCTTTGCTGTTGGTCGTAATCATCTTGGGCCAAGGGCAGATATGGGTAATCATTTCACTGTAAAAAGAACTGCTTTTTATGAGGTCAAAACCGATAGATTGGTTCACTTATTTGATTTACCGAGTTGTGGGGATACTGCTTATACTGGGGTAGTTTTAAAAGATGGATGGGTCTATGCATCTTATTATACCAACCCCATCAATAAGAATTATGCGTGGTTTGTAGGGCAATTATTCCTTGTTAAATCTAATATAAGAATTGCCAAGGTAAATTTAACAGGATTACTAGCTTTTGCTGATTTAATGGGAGGTGTATGATTTGGAAGCAAACAATGAAAATTTAACCAAAGAGAGGAAATGGAGATTAGAAAGGAGTCATATAAAATTTATCCTAGAAGTTGTTTTAATGGTAGTGGTTGGGTTTTTGGTTTTATATCCCTTCTTTCTATTTTTCTTCAATTTCATTAGTTGAAAATGCGAGGTGATTAAAATAGAAGCGAAAAATATTTGGGATTTCTTTAAAAGAAATAAAAAGAAAATCTGGAACATAATACGAATTGTCTATTGGTCATTTGTCTTTTTAGTAGCTGTCATTTCAATTTATCTACTTTACACCGAATTTCTCGCATAAATACTCTAAATTATACATCTTAGATTTATCATCAAAAAAATAGAAAAATAAAAAAATCTTTTTCTTTTTGTTTTATTTCTTTCTAAGCATCAGCACACCGTTCTCAAAAAACCAGAAAAGGTTTGCAAATAAGAATAACCACTCTGCAAAGCTTTGAAATTCAGGTGCAAGACCTGGACTCACACGATTTAGTACAAGGAGAATTAGATACAAGATAAAAAACGCCGCAACAATAATGTTAAACAAAATTTGCCATTTTGAAAAAATTTTTGCCTTATTTTCTAATACTGCATAGCCAAAGAGATACAAAATCCCCGTGAAAAAGAATACCAGTTCAAATATGAAATGATTTGTATATGCTTCTTCTGTGTTAAATATTGCCATTCCCATTATTCCTATTGCTGATAAAAAAGCCAAGATGAACATTATCCAAGTCCCTTTTTTTGTTAAACCTTTTTCTTGTAAATACAAGGTAAAACCTAACATAAAAAGAATTATAAAAATCGCTGTGATAAACCAAAACACATTGAAGAAAATATATAATGCATTAGTCGGACCACCTAAATGGCTTATATGAGTTTCGAAAAAACTAAAGCTTGGATGTACCAGTATTGCGGGAATAAGGCCTATGAAAAAAATGATTAGTCCAATAAAGGCAAAATAACTTGCATTGATTTTTGTATAGATTTTATCAATAAATTCCATATTTTTCACTAAATTATTTGAGAGTTTTACAATCTAATTTCGTCTTAGTAATATTTATAATTATTATTCCTTCAAAGTATTCAAAATACCCTATGTACAATATTGAAACTAAAATATCTTAAGGGAAAAATTAGTGGGGTTAAAAGAACGAAAATAATAAGGAATTAATTTAAATCAAACAAAATTCCCTTTTGCAACAAGATAAACGCTTCCTCCGACCATCACATAAAACTTATTTTCCTTTTTTTCAGCTCTGAGAAATAATAATGAGTTTCTGCCTATTTCGTAGCCTTGTTCAACCTTTATGTCAATAGTTCTCTTTCCAAAATATTCATGCCTTACTAAATAAGAGGCAAGACATCCCGCAGCAGAACCGGTAGCGGGATCTTCAGGTACTCCATAATAGTCTGCAAAAAATCTAACATTTAAATCATTGTTTTTATTATACGTTTCAGGACAAAATATAAGGATTGTTTTTGCTTGAATGTTTTTAATTAATTGTTCATAGGCTTCGTTTTTGATTTTTGCCCGTTTTACAGCATCTAAGGTTTT
>SDNW01000064.1 GCA_004524725.1 Promethearchaeota archaeon | reverse complement strand
TTATCTATTACATTGTTATAAATGTATGGAATAAAATGTCAATCGGCTATTAATATCGTCGCTGAGAAGAAGTTTTTCTTAAAAGTAAATTAGAGAGGTTAGGAATTGCTCTCTAAGATTACTTGTATTTCTGTATTTTTAAACAGATGTTTAAATATCCTCGCATTTTCCGTATGGATCGGATAGAGATACTTCGGGTCAACTTTTTTGACGAAATTATAAATGTCGTGAGGCTTAGCGTGTCCAGAGGCTTGTACTCGGTAAGAGGGGAGCCCTAACCTTCTTAAATTGTTGGCTAATTCTCTACTATTATCGAATTTTTCTTCGGCATAAGGATCGATATCTGAACTGATAAAAGCACCTACTAAGTCAAGAGGTAAACTCATATTCAAGGGTTCTTGGAGGGCGGTATAATAAAGAAAGAATTTCGACGCTAATTTACCTAAGTCCTCTTGGTTACACAATCTTCTTTCCTTATGATTGTCTCTGAAAACACGTCGTAATTCACGTTGCCATTGAAATAATTTACCTTCAGGGTTTTCATCGAGTAAAATTAAAATATTATCATCATTTAGTAAGCTGGGGTCTCTCATGGTATCATGGTTGGGATCTTGGTTAAGGGTATGATAAAAATACGCATCTCTCTCGGAAATGATGTAGTTCCAGCCAAATTTTTTTGCGATATTGACAAAGGTTCTAAAGCGGTCCCAATCCGTCCTGTTATATTTAACGATAAGATAATCGAAGGTGATACTTTCAATTAGGGTCTCTAATTGAGTTTTTACGTTAGCCTCAGATTCAATGGATCCTTTATGAATAAACGTTCCCTCACAGATCAAGGCTAATACTTGATTATTGGAGGAGCACGCTTCAATTTTTTCTATTAGATCGTCGGTCATATCGCGAAGAGGTCCATGCATACGAAAATCTCCAGTATAAATGACTAGACCACCAGATGTACAAAAAATAAATCCATAGGCAGCAGGGATAGAATGATCCACGTGAACAGGGATTACTTCCATGCCTTTTATATGTTTATTTACTCCCGTGCGGAAGCATTGCCAGTCTAATCCATAATAGAAATTTTCAAAACTGGAAGGAGAGGATTTCGAATTTGCTTCGATAATGCTGCGTGTCATAAGACCAGTAAAAATCGGGATATTGCGATTCACAAAAGACAACCCATAATAATGGTCAATATGAGCATGGGAAATAAATATGCCATCACAGTCACATGGAGGGTCTTTCTTCCCTTTACATTCTTTTAGTTTTTCTAAAAATCTCTGACCTGGTTCATAAATATAATTTTGCGAATAAAGGTTTTGAATGGGGAGTTTACTTTGAGATGGAAGAAACTTATTATCGATTAACTCGTTAAGTGAAGCAGGGGGGCTAAATTTGTTTTTATATTCTGAGAGTTTTTTAATATTTACACCAAAATCTATGAACACTTTTACATCTTTTTGGAGATCTTCCAATAACACTTTATTTCCCCCAATTTCGTTCGCCCCTCCATAAAAGGTTAACTTGATGGTATTATCGATTACTGTCAATTTTAATTACCGCCTATTGCGATTACTATAATGTCAAATTTGTCCCATTAGATCATTATAGAATTTCTATAAAAATGTTTAGAAAAATCAAGAGTTAATTTCAGTATAGTTGCTTGGGAATTTTAAAAGCTATAAATTAAAATCACTCAAATTTGAGAATAAATTAATGTTGCTCTCTTCAAGGCTACCCTAATTCAGAAATGAGAAAATTATAAATATCTCAAGTATGATGTAAATATCATGGAAACTCCAAATAACTCTGATATAATCTCTGATAATTCGGGCGGAAAGGAAGAGCAGAAGTTCAATCGCAATGAATTCACGATCTTTATGGATAAAGTGAGTAATAATGTCGATGTTTTTTATGTTAAATCACAGGATATGTTCCAAAAGATTTCAAGTGTGATTAATCAATGGGTAAATTTTATAAAGTCAAAATTCCAAGGCATCTTCAAGAAAAAAAGCATGGAAGCTCAGCAAATTCAACTTGCAAAAAAACTTTATAAACAACAACAAGAATTAGAAAAAAGCATTAAAAAGATCGAGGTGACTATGGAAAAAACCAGCGAGCTAACCCAACAAATCAAGGAAGATACATCAACTATCGTACTCAAAATCGACCAAGTCGTTTTTATTTTAGAGCACCAAATGAACACTATTGGTAAGATCCCAGACATCGAAGACTACATGAAAAGCAAGTTAGGGACCGATTGGACGCAAATAAAGAATGTGTGGAGCAATTATAAGGAAGGCAAAATCTCGAGGGGAGATTTTATTAAAGAAGCACTAAAAAAAATGGGTAAACAGTTTCTCGGAATATTTGTGAATACAGCTATTTAAGACGAATTTCTGTAAGGTAAAATTTGAAATAATTTAAGAATTATCTATGAATACTATCAATTTATCTGTTTTTTGGAGGATTAAGTATCGAATCTACCTTATCTTCTAAAGTATCTAGTCTATCAAGAATCAAGCTAAGCATAGGTTCATAATATGAATTCGCATCATAGCGTTTGAGCAGTAAATTAACTACTTCATTATAGGTTTTTGCTGCAACGATATTTTTTAGATTTCTCAATTGAACCTTCAAATTTTCTTCAATATCTATCGTTGGCATCTTAATTAAATTATAGAATTTAAAATATATAAACTTTGTCATGTTACTGTTATGAAACCATATTGTGACAATATTTAAATATTACTAAAAACATCGTTTAATAGTATTAAAAATACTTTTATTAATACTTAAAAGACAAATGTTATAAGAAGGCACATTATCATATGACAGAACCAGGGTTTATTCCCAGAACAAGTATTTTAGGGATATGTGGAACATCCTATGGATTACAATTAGGCGAGATAAACAATTTTCTATGTATTGTAGTATATCGGGGTAAAGAAGTAATTAATTTCAAAAAATTTGATAATATTACACTAAATTCTATCGAAGATGCTAATTATATAGTAGGTTGGGTAAATAGAAATTTATTGTTTTTTACCAATGTTATGCAAATTTCAAAAACCGTTCGAATTTTGATAGATCAAATAAATTCCAGTACACAATGCTCTGCTTAATGTGGAAATTAAATATATATAGTTAGATTTTATTTTAATTTATAAGGCGAATAAAAATATCAGAATTAAATTTGCGAAAGGAATAAAAAAGGGTTGGTTAAATATACAATGAGACGCTATTTTCAAGGAATCGAACCCACTCTTGAGAAGGAAATTAATCAATATATAACTTTAAAATTGGAAGACGGAAAAACCTTTATTTACGTGAATGGAAGAAGGTTTATCCAGTGTATCCGGTTAGTTTTAAACATTCAAAAAGATGATATCCCTTTGTATGATGAGATCGAGTCAATAGATGAGGCAGCTAAGGTATATAATAACCATGTTTATCAAAATAGAATTGTACGCGGTCCGATGGCAGCTCCTGTTCCAAATCAGAGCCATGATATTACTCCCGAAGAAGAATTTTGGGGGCATTGCTCGAATCTTCAGGCATGGGTTGAAAATGATTACGATACAAGGATTCTTATGAGTAATATTTCTTTTCCGCTTTTACGAGCATTATCTAAAGCCGGGGATCCTGTAGCAAATCGAGTTTATAAAGAAGAGATCGCATTACGGCTCGAAGGGGGATATCCTTCTGTCGTTCAATATATCTTAGCCCAAGGATATCTTGGAGAATTCAGTCCAGATGAATTTGAAACGATTTTAGCATCCACAGGACTTATTGAAAAGCTTTCATCTAAATCGAAAGTATTGACTTCATTTCTGAGTGCTTGCTTTCGTAAATTTCCAACCCTAAGCGAGAAGATTATCTTACAAATTTTAAATTTTCCAAATAGCGAAGATATTTTATTATCAATTATAAAGAGAGATATTTCACCTCATAAATCGCTAGGATTTCTGCCATATTTTACTCAATCGAATGCAACTCTATTCTTGACTCACCTGAAAAATGTTTTTGTGAGCCTTTTACAACAGGGAAACGAGGATATTCGAGAAAAGATTTTAAATTGCGTGCACGCAATTGAGGAGCAACTGAGCAAGTATGATGGAAATTCTATTTTAGATCGTAGGAGTTTATATAATGATAGATTCCAATTTATTAAGAATCATATGATAAACAATAACGCTTTAGAACAATTTGACGGGGAACAAATTAAAGCGAAAGCTTTGCAGGCTAAGAATATAATGCCATCGAGATGCAAATATTGTGGCAAAGTCATCCCAAAAGATGAGGATTTCTGTGAGTGGTGTGGCCATAATAAGGATGATGATGATAAAGGTGGCTTTTTCCCGTATCCATTCATATTTAAACCTCCAGGTGGCGGGGGCTCAATGAAAGCCGTTGCTGTAATTCGCAATAAATCTGCAACCTAATTTTATTGATTTTCATAGTCGGCATTAATCATAATATGAATTTGCGCCCAAATTTACAATATAAAGATCCACTAATTATATATGTGAAAATTTTTATTATAATGAAAAGAAAAAGAGGTAGAGAAAATACCTTTAAGTAAAAGATGTTGAAATGTGAGGTGATATGGTAGTTTTTTGTAAACGCTGTGGAAGAAAGTTAACGTCAGCTAAAAGTATTAAGTTAGGGTATGGCCCTACGTGCTATAAGAAAAAGAAATTGGAGGAACATTCTCTTATTTTTAAAGAGGAACTAAAATTCTTGAAAGTAGAAATTAAGATGCTCAAAAAAATCATAAGAGAATTAAAACCAAAGATTATTGATACGAATATTATTAATTCTAACATTATTAAAGCTCTTAATTTTATTCCCTCTCAGCAAATTCCCATTACACGTATAATAAAAGAGGAAAGTCAACCAAATAGAAACGCAGATAAGAGAAACATGAGAGAGGTAATTCAAGAATTGAAAACATGTTTTCAAAAATGTAATGGAGATATAAGGAGCATGTTAAGCCCAATCCAAATGGATTTAAATCACATTGGTATCTCTAACTTAGCGAAAGTATAATCAAAATTTTATTTTTTTCCTTTTATTTTTATAATATTCGATTATACAAGGGTTTAACTCTTTAGAGGATTTACAATAAAGGGATCTAGTTTTACTTATTTTAATCTTCATAGATTAACTATATAAACAAGAAAAATCAATATTTGAAATTACTTAATTAATTATAAATAAATTTCGATAAAGTAATAGTAAAAATTTATGTCGCGGGATTCAAAAGTTGGGTTTTCTTTTTCTGAGCTTGAGAAACACCTCGGTTCTCGATCATTTTACGCGGTAATGTTTAATTTAATAATCTTAAGTTTGTTTTTCATTCAGGCTGTACGTGCATATGTTCCAGGGGTTTATGTTGCTATGTTTCATGTGGTGTTTGGTCATAATATTGTAGAAAATTTGTTCATATTATTAACGATGGGTTTTTTTGCTGTTCCCGCCTTAACTAATACGATCTGTAAACGCATTGGAATAAAAAGAGTATTAAGCAGTTCTATTTACATTGTTGCTATCAGTAGACTATTGGTTGCTTTTCATTTGCCTAATATATGGCAAACGATTTTGTGTGGGGTAATTGTTGCGGTGTATGGAATGTTTTTTAGTACCTTTCTTACCCTATGGATTAATGATGCAAGCGGTGAAACTACGATCGATAATAAAGCAAAGTTTTTAGCCTTTTCTTTATTAACAGCATTTTTACTTGATTATTTAATAAGAACGATAGGGTTCTCTCAAGATATATCATTATTACCACCAGGGTTAATTGCAGATTTATGGTATATTAACCAATATTTATGGTTAATTGTTCAAATTCCCTTAACGTTCGGATGCATTTATTTTGCTAGGCTACATTTTCCCAGATTCGATTCTGGTACTGATTTGAAAGTAAATAGTAAAACTAATAGAAAAAATACAGTATATTCCTTAATTTTCATAGGGATGGGGGCATTTTGGTTTCTTTTATTTAACATTTTTCTCTATCCTAATATTATTGCCCATTATACTGCTAC
Source organism: Promethearchaeota archaeon (assembly GCA_004524725.1). Taxonomy (GTDB): domain Archaea; phylum Asgardarchaeota; class Lokiarchaeia; order Sigyniarchaeales; family SOKP01; genus SOKP01. The sequence continues at coordinate 7,567 of SDNW01000064.1, read as the reverse complement.
TTCTTATTATATAAATAATATAATAGGTATTGCGGCAATATTAGCGACGATTTTGATTATTTTTCGGGTAAACACTGCCAGTTTCGTGAATTTAACAACCTCAATAATTCAAAATGGGATAATTTTTGTATGGTTGTTAATGTTTTTATATCTCAGTAATCTTTTGATGTATATCGCGGTTGTTATGATAGCATTTACTGTAATAATATTCTATTTGAACTTTTTCGTACTCTTATCTCATATGGCTACGGTATCTTTTAAATGGGAAAAAGTCAAAACGATATCTAATACATTCGCAATTGGAATGGTCTTCTATATTTTATTTACTGTGTTCCACATATTAGCAACTGATTGGGCGTATGTAATTTCTGCGTTTAAAGGATTAGGTCCAATTATAATATTATTGGCGACAATCGTCTTATCATTTTCTACGTTTATGTCTATAAAAATACATTATAATAGGGGGGAGAAAGATGAATAAAAGAGCAAAACTTGTTGTAATAATCGTTTTGGTCTCACCTTTGATTCTTTCTGTTATTGTGTATGGTATTGGCGAATTACCAAGAGAAAGCTCACCAAAAACGCAATTAACCTTTATGACCTACAATATTCATTTTGGTCAGGGAATGGATGATCTACTTAATTTGGAACGAATAGCTCAGAATATTTTAATTGACAATCCAGATATTATCGGATTACAGGAAGTCGAGGTGGGGCGTGTTACATCTCAAGGAGTTGACATGACTTTTTGGCTAGCTAAACGGTTAGGAATGTATTATTATTATTCGAATCCTTACTCAAATATTCATTTGATGGGTAATGCGATTCTAAGTAAGTATCCTCTAATTCTACAAGAAGCGTATGAACTTCCAAGTGACCTTCAAGAACGATTGTTTGTTCATTGTGTAATCCAGATCACTCCCAGTCTTAAAATTGACGTATTTTCTACTCATATAGGAATAAGAACGGAAAATAAAACTGCACAAATCGATTATCTTCTTGAAAAAATAACGGATGTTTCTAAAACGCCTAAAAGGGTTTTAATGGGGGATTTTAATTTAGTAAATACTACATTAGAAATTGCTCGTGTACTAACAAATTTCAACGATACAGCTATCGAATTTGGCGCTACATATCGAGCACCAATTGATTATATTTTTGCTACTGGGTATCATAGTATCATAGATTATCATGTTGTAACTGATATGTTGCCAGATATCGATTCTCCTATTGAATTTGGGTCTGATCATTTACCAGTTACAGCTACTATCGATTTTTCTTAAATTTTTATCGAAATATTTAAAAGGTTCAGTGAAATCTAATTTGTTAAAAAATAAGATTTTTAATGAGGTATTTTTTATGACTAAAAAAGATAAGAAGGAAAAAAAGAAACCATGGGGAGAAGAAGCGGGAGATTTAGAAGATGACTGGGAAGATCACTCTGATTTTGAAGATGAGGATGAGGAAGATTGGGATGGAGAGGACGAAGAGGACTGGGATGATGAAGATGACTGGGATGACGAGGATGATGACGAAGATTTGGATGATGATGATGATTAATAAAGTGATTTAGAGCACGTGCTTTTGCTTAAATTTAGCAATCGTATATCTGCTATTGGGACTTATTTTTAAACTCTTCAAGGTCATCTGGAGGCCATGCTCGGAGAGTGGAACCCCCTTGTATATAGCGATGGTCGCATATTGGAGCTCCATTCGCGAGTGTTTGAGTGCGGGTAAAGCCAAATCCACCGGCAGTTGCTTCAGCGAAATCTCCAAGGCAAATAAAGCCCATATATTTTTGCATACCTAATTTTTTCGCTAATTCGTTGCTTCCGCATTGTGTAAAATTAAATCCATAGGTGAAGGGCTGTCCTTCTCCGTCAATAAACTCGAGAATCCAGTCACCAGGATATACTTTTTCTTGAGACTTACTCGCAAAATCTTTCATGAATTGAATATAGTTGGGGGTAAAGATCTGGTCAGAGTGGGACTGACCAAGCTTATTTAGGTTTTCTTCTCGCTTTTCATTGAGTATTTCATGATATCGAAACGTGAATTCCCCAATTTCGCGATATGAAAATCCTTCTTTCTCAAGGACACGTATAATTGAGAAAACTCCAACTGCTCCGGTTAAATATTGGGTAAATGGATTTTTATTACCGCCCACATACTGCACCTCGGGAAGAATATTCTCATATTCTTTTATTGCATCCCCAAGGAGCTTCTCAACTTTTTCTGCATCAAATCTTTCCAATAAAAGTTGCTTTGCAATTTCTAAATCTTCTTTGAATAATGCAAGTAATTTCGATTTCCTTCTGATATAAAAATCAGCTTTGATTTTGTCTGGCAATATGATTTCACACTTATGATTAATTCTTATCTAATTAATTGATTGTTTAAGAATCTATTTATAATTGATCTCGAGAGGATGGAATTTTACAAAACTTAAAGCAATATAAAAGCAGATAAAAAAAGACTAAGATTTTTGAGTAAGTTGAGCATATTTTCATCAAATTGTAAAAGAATTTCGATTTTTCAATTTAATTAGATAAAAATGTAGGATACTTTGTTCTATTCTATTCAAAAATGGCAATAATAACCGAAATCTCTCAAGCATTATATAAAATAAAAAAAAAGTTAGTTACTCTTGAATGAACAATCCTTTAATGAACCGGGGCATGATAAACCCTATGTAGAAGCATATGGAGCTCACAATGAGAAATGTACGTGCAAGGAAGATGGCGAGTTCATTGGGCGTTTCTGCTCCGACTACATCAATTACAGCTGCAACAGTAAAACATAAAAAGGCGACGATCAAAAACTTTCCTTTAAGTTTTAAGTCTTTATTCGGTGATTTTAGACTGCGCCCCGCGAATAGAAATCCCGTGATGAGGAAAAGTGTTATAGAAGCCAGTAAATAGATTTGAATCCAAATGGCCCACTCCACCACAAACCAGCTTTTTTGGTCTCCGATGAGCGCCGGATCGAGAAAGAACATTCCCAAAAACAGCGCTTCAAAGGCAATGGCCTCAATACTGAATATCGCAACGAGGGCTTTTTTTCGAATGGGAAAAAGAAAATCCGAAATTGCATAAATCCAAACTACATGGATAGGCGCAATAAACGCATTCGCGATAAAATAGTATAAGTTAGGGTTAAGTTCTATTCCAAACATCGTAATGGCAATGAATTGAATCGCATCACTCCAGTAGGGACTAACTAGAAAAATCCATGTCAATCCAACAAGTAAGAAATCAATTTTCTTAAATTTGAAATACTTGAAAGCAATAAGAATACCAAGAAGGACGGAGATAACAACGCCAATAAAGGTCATTGCGCCATAGAGTACTTCAAATGGGCTTAAGATAATAGCCATAATACAATTCTTCTCCTAATTATTTGTTTTATTATGTATAGATATGGTATTGCAGAATTTATAATAATTGCATAGAGCATGATATTTCGTACTACGCGCGATCAAAGAAATTATTAAATATTAATATCTTAGTCATTCTTCGTTTTTTATCGTACAAAAAATCAAAGTAAAAGCTTTAAAATAGGTATTATGATAGGTAGATTAACATAATTATATTTAGATGATTGATAGAATAAGTAAAAAAGTAAGAAATGATGAGCAATGAATGAAAAATTAAACGATGAAATGTTCGAAAGCAAACGTTTTTATCTTGAACGGCTCTATATTCGAAAATGGGGCATTGCCGGTAAGCTTTTTCCGTTTATCATTACTATTGGTTTTTTAATCGCGGGATATTTTGCGGGACTATTTACTGAGCCCGATATACTCACTTCACCGGACAATCCAATCATCTCCTATCTTTTTTGGGCACTTTTTATTCCTGTTACGGTCTATTTGATGACGTGGACGGATATCTCGATTAAGAAAACGATCAATAAAGCCAATGATCTCATTAAATTCGACAATGAGGTCCAAAAAAATCTGATCAATTCCTTGTATGGAATTCCAGGGATCATTATTTCAATAGTAATTGCGCTCCCCTTTATTATTTATGATATAACGGGATTTGGATTGGGCGAGGAAGGCTGGCTGGTAGACATTCAGTGGTATTTTGTTAATATGGATAATAGCTGGTATCCACGGATCACAGAAACAGCGAACGGAATAGGATTTGGTTCGGTATTATGGTTAGTTATTTGGATTGTGCCATGGTTATTTATGGGAGCCTTTATCTGGATGTTTTTCTCTTTCATTATATTTATTCGAGCAAAGTTAAAAAATACGCGATGGAAAGATGATATTAAGATCGTAGTAAAGGAGAAACAACACAAAAGTTTACTCACTAAATCAATTTTTGCGTTCATGCCACTCGGCATCTTTATTGCTATTAAGTTTGTATATCAAACCTTTTTCCAACCATGGTGGAGTGATACAATTTCGATGTATATCGTCTTTATCATCTTTTTAGTGGGCACTATTATAGCTCCCTCGGTGATTGCAAAGGATATCGATAATGAGAAAGAAGAAGCACTTAGAACAGTAGAAAAAGTCCAGCATTACAAATTCCACGAGGTTGCTAAGAACATCATGGAGGATAGGGCTGCCAGTACCGATGATATGCTTAAAGCGGTTCTTGCCTATTTATATACTGAGGAGATGAACATGGAGCTCAAGAAGAAGACGCTAGACAAGCACTTAATTTACAAGATACTTGTCGCTGCGATGGTTCCCATTATTACATACGCGGTAAAATTTTTTGTAGGACCGATATTAGCACTGTAAGATAATGAAATGAGTTTTTTTTTCTTTTTCTTTTATATGCTTTTAATTCTATTTGTTTCAATTCGAGAAGCAATTTTCATCCCCAAAAATTTAGATAAATTAAGCTTTCAATATGAAAAAAATTACCTTAAATAATCTAATACATTGAAACTATCATGGCTGATTACTTAATTTACATTCAAGTCGCATCTTTAGTTGCGATTGCCTTATTATTTCATAAAAAAATTGGTAAATACCCTGAGAAGTTAGTACAGATTAGGAGTCGGAAAAAAGAGCTCCTTGATGTTATGATAATTTGGGGGATCATGTTTATTGTTCTCATCTATCTCATGCTCAGAGCATTTTATTTTCCATTTCTCTATTATCCCTCAATTACTATTATTGCTCCTATTCGAATTGACCTTTATCTTATATTGAGCTTTATATTACCGGTTCTTGCAATACGATTTTGGAGCAGCCAATCCGAAACTATTAATTTAGGGTTTAAAAAACCATTTAATTGGCTCGCATCTCTATTATTTCTTGTAGTGATGATAGTTTTTAGTGTAGTTACATTTTTACTCGTAGGAGGAAATTCCTTATCACTGATTAGTTTTATCTGGGGCATTATTACTCCAGCATTAAGTGAAGAATTGATCTCGAGGGGAGTTTTTACAAGTAAGTTAGAGCGGATCTACGGCATAAACAAGGCTTTATTATTCAGCGGGATTTTATTTGGCTTACTTCATATTCCTAATGATTTTTTCGGCTACTTTTGGTACCTTTTCGGACAAAATTTCATCGTTAGTTTAGGGCTTTTACTAAATCAAATTGTTACGGGATGGATATTAGGTATTGTATTTATAAAGACAAGGAGTATTCTTATTCCCTTTTCCATTCATTATATCATAGATTTTTTACCCGCAATTATCCAAACAATAATCATAGCTTTATAGATGCAAAATTAGAGAAGTAATTGAGGCTATATCATTTTAAAACCATATTCTATTATTAAGTATAGATAAATTCAAATTAGTTGCTTTTCATTATCTAAATAAGTTTTAGTATGAGAACTGCGAAAAAAAATCCCAAGGAAGAATTTGTATTTGAATTCTACGACGAGGATTATATTAACGTACTTCAACCAGAGTCAAAAGCACCCCTTGAAGAATACAATGAAGTTGACTTCAAGTCTAACCTTAATGACGAACAACTCGAAGTTGTAAATAATATTGACGGTCCAATGCTTATTATTGCAGGAGCTGGTTCAGGAAAGACACGAACAATAGTGTATGCAGTTGCAAAACTATTATCTTCAGGAGTGAGACCTAGTCAGATTATGCTGGTCACCTTTACAAATAAAGCTGCCAGTGAAATGATTAAACGCGTGGAGAAACTACTGGGGAAGCGACCGAAAGGGATATGGGCGGGTACATTCCACTCCATCGCCAATCGTTTTTTGCGTATCTATTGTAAGACACTAAATATGAAACCGAACTATACTATCATGGACGAGGGCGATGCAAAAGCACTTATGAAATTGGCAATTGCTGATGCTGAGGTAAAGGAATTGGATCAGCGCTTTCCGACCTCTGCTCAAGCCAAAGATATCCTCTCATTTTCCATAAATTGTAATAAATCCATCGAAGAAGTCATTCTTTGGAAGTATCCCCACTATAATGATGAGGAACTTATCGCGAAATTAAAGGAAGTATTCAAGATCTACGCTAAAAAGAAGGAAATAGACGCACTCCTTGATTTTGATGATTTACTTGTGTTCTGGAATCGTTTATTAGAGGAACGAAATGTGGCTCAAATGATTGCAAAGCGAATAAAGTATGTATTGGTTGATGAATATCAAGATACTAACTATATCCAAGACGATATTATTCACAAGATCGTAAAAAACAACCCAGAACAAAACGTAATAGCGGTAGGAGATGACGCACAGAGTATCTATGCGTTTCGGGGTGCTAATTTTCAAAATATCCTCCGGTTTGAAAAGCGCTATAAAAACTGCAAAAAGTATACCATTACCTATAATTATCGTAGCCGTCCTCAAATCCTTGAATTAGCCAATGATTCCATAAAGCACAATAAAAAGCAGTTCAAGAAAAAAATGAAACCCACTCGACCAGATGGACTTGTCCCCTATCTCGTAAATGTGGGGAGCGAAGACGACCAAGCACGATTTATCGCAAATCAAGTCCTTAAGCTTAGAGATGATGGATTTGCACTCAATGAAATCGCGGTATTATATCGCGCAGCTAGCCATTCCATCCGCATCGAAGTAGAACTCCAAGCGAAAAATATCCCCTATGAAGTCCGTGCGGGAGTATCATTCTTTGAGCGAGCCCATATCAAGGACCTTTTGGCACATCTCAAGGTCATCGAAAATCCCTCTGATGAGGTATCATGGTCTCGAATATTTGGGATTGTGGAAGGGATTGGACAGACTTCAAACCGCAAGATTCGCAATGCGATCTTAGAGACTGAAAATCCCCTTCGAACACTTTTAAACAAACATTTTTATACGGGTGAATTGAAGGGTATTCCAAAGGTAGGTGCTAAAAATATTATTAAACATCTCAAATCAATAGCCGAGATTACCGCAAAGGACGATCCGGCAACTATGATCCGGAGAATAACTACCAGTTTAGAAGACTATATTACCACCAAGTATAATAATCCTGACCAGCGGCTTGAGGACTTAGAACAACTGGCCATCTATACACAGAAATTTGACTCTATTCAACGCTTTTTAGAGAATTTAAGTCTTAATCGCTCCACTATCGAATCAAAAACGGTGTTGATGGGTGTGCAGCAAGA
>SDNW01000063.1 GCA_004524725.1 Promethearchaeota archaeon | reverse complement strand
TGGCAAGAAATTAATTGCCCGGGTCGATGGCCATCCAATACAAAAAGAATTTATTATAGAAATCTATGATGAAGATTACGCGAAGGATAAAACATTTATACGCTACATGACGCTTTTTGGATGTGCTTGCAATTTTATGGACGGTGCTGTAAAAATTATTAAAAAATTGTATAAACAAATGAAAAACTCAGGAACTACAACGTACAAGCCCCCCAAACAAGAGTTAGATCTCTTTAGAAATCCAAGAATGATGCGTAGGTAAAAAAATTTAAAAAAAAATATTAAAAATCTTTTTTATTCTTACTTCTTTATATTATAGAATTAGCCTAGAACATTCTTTTTCCAAGCGCTATAGCCTTTTGTTTCTTTACCTCGATAAATAGCTCGTTTACCCGTCTGCTTTTCATAATAATTTTGGAGAGTCTCCTCATCGGCACCCCGTAGCTCTTCTACTTTAAGTTCCTCTTCAATCTCATATTCTTCTTCGATACGTTTCACCCGTTTAAGCACAAAGAATACTCCATGATTCCAAATAACAAATCCGATATATACTATCAAAAGTATTATAAACATAGCTATACCAATAAATAAAACCCATGCTCCTGGAAAAACAAGTAGGAAATTGACAAAGAAAAACGACCAAATTTCTGCAACTAATTGCCAAAATACTGATGGGAGTATAACGACGAATAAAGTAATTAGAAAAATGTATAAGCTTAATAATGCAACAGCTAATAGTAACCTCAAGGTGGTATAGTCTTCATACTTTTTAGCTAAGAGACGATCTTTGAACAATCTTATACATAATTTCAAAATTCCGCCACGAAATAGAGTGTAAAACAACACCAGTAAAAATAAATGGCCAACAACAATTCCAACTATGATTAAGGCTAAAGCTCCCGGATTTAAACTTAAGATCTCTGGCCATACATCTGTCTCAATCAAAATTCCTATAAACGTAAGCCAAATTCCGAGAATAGTGATTGCTGAGGCGAGAATTATCCCATAATAAATGGTTTTGGCAATTCGTATATCCCACGTGGAATATTCATCTAATGGATCGGGCGCTCTGGTCGGTGCTCGTCTTGATTTTCTTGGCATAATTATATCATCATGTTAGGCAGTTAGATTTTAAATTAGAATTTCAATTTTCTATTATTTTATTATTAATTTATGTTTATTTGAATGTTTTTGCTATTTAAATATTAGGTGATTGATAAAAAAAGTTAATTTGGTTTATTTAAAACACTTAAAATCCTTTTAGCGAACTGCCACAGTAGGGGCATTTTTTCGTCCCCGGTTTTATATCTTCGCCACAATATGGACAGAATGTATGCTCTGGTTTTATTCGCTCTTCTCCTTCGATTTTTTCAACCTCTTCCTCTTTAGGTCGTTTTTTCGTGACAACTTTCTTACCTGCTTTTTTCAGAATCTTTTCTTTCGGAGTTTTTGGAATAGCATCTTCTTCCTCTCCCTCTTTTTCAAATGGCTTACTGGAGGTTTCTAATTTTAAATAACACAAGGGACAATAAACTTTTTTTCGATTATAATAATATATTGCAAAAACTAATGCGGCAATTCCCACCGTCGCAATGATAATGATGACCCAAATGACCTTATGAAAAGTTTTCATTGGCTTACGAATGGGGGTTTCAACTTCTTTTTTGCATTTCTTACAGTACCAATATTGTGTCATAAAATTTTAACCTTAAAATTTCGAACTAATTAATTTTAATAATAGAGTTGTTTAATTAAAAAAATTTTTGAAATCTAAAGAACTATTAATCTCAAGGATATATAAATCTCAGTAAATTACATTCTTAAGAATCTCACGTGATAAAAAAATCTTTCTATATAGAAACATACGGATGTGCCTCAAATAAGGCAGACTCTAACATTATTTCTAATTTGTTAATTGACTCAAATTATGTTCGAACCTCTTTAAGTAATGCTCAATTCGTTATTGTGAATACATGTGGCGTCAAGCAGCAAACTGAGAATAAAATCAAACGGAGATTAGGTACTCTTTATGAACGCTATAAAGGAAGTTTGAATAAATATTTAATCATCACGGGATGCTTACCTCATATCGCAGCAACTTATATTAAAGTAATTGAGAACTTGGTGCCAAATTTTGGAGCGATTATCGATCTCAACAATATTCATGAAATACCAAAAATTCTAAATGAAGTGAAGGGTGGAAAAAGAAATATTATCGTTAAATCTGCTCAACCTATAGATAAATCTCAGTTTCAAATTCACTATCCTCAAGGGAAAATTACTGGGATTATTCCCATTTCTGAAGGATGTTTGGGAGCATGTACTTATTGCTGTGTAAAAAATGCAAGAGGTCAATTATATTGTTATAATCCGCTTTCAATTTTAAATAATGTTAAGTCGCAATTGAAACAAGGCATAAAGCAAATTTACTTAACCTCTCAAGATTGTAGTACTTATAAATATGCAAAAACCAATTTAGCAGAATTAATTGGTAATATCGCTAATTTAAAAGAAAAGTTCTACTTAAGGTTGGGAATGATTAATCCACGATTTTTAGTAGATGAACTAGATCAACTTATCATGATATTTAATTATGATAAGGTCTACAAACTTTTTCACATGCCGATTCAATCTGGAAGCGACGATGTACTTCAGAAAATGAATCGAACATATAGAATTAAACCTGTGATTGAAAACCTTAAAAAATTAAAAGAAAAAGTTCCAAACTTGAGTTTTTCAACAGACATTATCTGTGGATTCCCTGGGGAAACGGAATCGGATTTTAATAAAACTATCCAACTTGTAAAATCATTGAAACCTGAAATCTTGAATATCTCAAAATTCACTCCTCGACCGGGGACAAAAGCGAAAGTGATGAAACAAATTAATAGTAAAATAATCAAAGAGAGGTCTATGAAATTGTCAGATATATTTAGAGAAAGTTTAATTAATAGTAATTTAGAATGGGAAGGATGGGAAGGGGAAGTTTTAGTATTACATCCTGGTGAGGAACCAAATCAAGCTTTTGGAAGAAATATAGCCTACAAAAATGTTTTTATTGAAGAATATAGTAGAGATTTTGGTGAATTTGTAAAAGTTAAAATAAACAAGGTGGAAGGTTTCAATTTATTTGCTTTAAATTCACTATGAATTTTCTATATGTTAAAGAAGCAAGACTTAAATTTTTAAATTGATAAAAGGAGATATGAAAAAAATATATAAAATTTTAATTTGGGCTACAGTTTTAGTTCTAATAATATATGGCTTTCTATATTTACCCATCGATGTCTGGATCTCCCGGGACATATTATGGAATAACTATCTTTTTCCAATTATAGTGAATATAATAGTATATCTTATAAGAACCGCGTTTTTAGGCATTATAACCTCTACTATGAAGGGGATAATTTCGCGCTTCTTGTTTTCGATATCAATTAATCTGATATGGATTGGATTTGTAGTATGGTTAATTTTTAGCTTCGATCCGGTATTTGGTGCCGCAATTGTTTCTTTCTTAATAGTTGCTATTTCTTTAACATTTCGTGATAGAATTAATAACATAATTTCTGGTATCATGATTATTTTAACAGAAGGATTCGATGTAGGCGATCTTATTGAAACTAACGGAGTTCAAGGAATAGTTGAAGATATTTCTCTTAATTATACTCAAATTCGTCAATTTAATGGAATTATAACTTTATTACCAAATCAGAAGGTATATAATGCGAAGATAACAAAATTTACGTATAAAATTACACCCGATGAAGAAGAAAAAATGAGTGATGAGGAGTTGGGATTATTTGAGAAGTATGGCGATAAATTAAAACGGATCATCTCAAAAGGAAAAAAAATTACACGTTACATTAAAGTTATTGAGGTTCGTCCAAATATTGATCCGGATAATTTAAGCGATTTGCTCAATGTGGTTTTCGATAAGTATGAACCTCTAATGGGCTTTCGTCCGATTTATTATGTAAATAATACTACTTTCGATCGGTGTAGTATCACTTTACAGTTAATTGGAGAGGATCCAAATCTAATCGTTTTATATGCAAACTCATTCTTGAGAGATATACTATATAAATTGTATAGTGAGGAAGTATTCGAAAATTGGGAAGGAGAATTACCAGTAGATCTTATGATTAATAAACAACAAAAGAGTGATTTCTAATGAGTTTCACAAATAGCTTTTATCTTGATCTGATAATTGTAGGTATTGGTCTTTTTGCAACATTGGTAATTTACAAAATCATTACTACAATAGTTAAACGGAGAAAAAAAATATCAGAAAAAAGAAAATTGATCATCAAGTTCTCTTTGAGATTTATGAGTATATTAATAATATTATATCTCTTGCTCGGAGGATTATCAATCTTTGAAATTTTGGAAGCTTTTTATCCAGGATTTAGCGCGATTATTGCTAGTTCTATAAGTATAGCCATTGCTTTTGCTTCAAGTGGAATCTTCGAAAATTTAATTTCTGGAATTATCTTGATTATCCTCAATCCTTTCGAAATTGAAGATATTGTGAGTATAGGGGATGCATTTGGCGCTGTTAGGGAATTGAAAATAACTAAAACAGTAATTGAAACATTTGATAATATATTTATAGAGATTTCAAATGCTGATGTCATTTCAGCAAAAATCGTTAAATATTCATTGAAATTGGAAAACATTAAACATTTCCTTCAATTCAAAGAAAGAATACATCAAGCAGAGCAAGAAGGATTTCCTCCAATAAAAGAAGGAGATCTAAAAGAGCAAGAGGAGATACATTTAAGGAATGTCTTTGAGGCTGCATTTAAAAGAAAGGAAAATCCGAAAATTCATAATTTTACTTTTTCAATGGAATTTCATTTTGCCCAATTTCGAAAGAAAATAGAATATATCGAACAACTTTTTGATGAATATGAAGAAAAATTTGGATTTAGACCCCGTTATCATATATTTGGCATGGATAACTTCATCAAAGTACGTTTTCGTTTAATTACGTTCGATTCCAATAATTTTTTCAAATATCAACCCGAATTTGCTAAAAAAGTATATCAAATCGTTCAAAAATAATTTATTTTTCTAATCTTTTCTTTTTTCATTGAATTTGTCATAAAATTTGTAAAAGTATATAGGTTAAGTTAAAAAGAAAAAGAATATATTGCTGGCATTTACCCGTGCAGGGCAGTCATTTCCAATCTCAATTTTTTATTGGAAGAATCATCCAAGGCCAACATTTAACTTACGAGAGTAAATCTCAGTGCCATCTTCATCAACAACTGTGATGTGCGCGGCACACGATAGTCAGCAGTCATAACAGCGGACTATCATCTCTAAAAGATTTACTACTCCTTCAGGTACTTCTTCACTCATATTTTATCCCTATTTTCTATATTTTTATAATTGATATTGCTAAAAAAATTACTTGCTATATTTTATTTGAAGCCAAATTTCTCTAAGAATGATGTAAGTCTGCTTCGATGAAATTTCAATCCTAAGTCGTCTGGGTTCTCTCCGAATGCTAATGCAAATAATTCAGTAAGATACAAAATAGGAATCTTAAATTCATTATTTGATTGTTCTCCGGCTTTCTTTTGATTTGTGTCCATCTGTTGAAAGCATGCGGGACATACTACTACGAATATTTCAGCCCCAGCATCTAAAGCACTGTTAAACTTATTTGCTAATACTTGCATAGAAGGAGCTTCTTCCGCATTTCCAACTCCAGCTCCACAACAAAGCATTTCTTCTTCGTAATCCACGGGTGTAGCCCCAACTGCTGCTACAAGCTCTCTAAGTTTCTTTGGTTTCATTGGATCGTCAGTTTGCATTATCTCACTTGGCCTGTTGTAATGACATCCCGTATGACACGCAACTTTTAATCCAGAAAAATCATTTTTCACGTGTTCTTTGATTTTATCAATACCAACATCATATAAAACCTCGACAAAATGCTTGACGCTGATTGATCCTTTGAATTCTCGCTTTACTGTTTTTAAAATATCATTAATTTTTTCTTTTTCATGTTCATTATGCTTTAATTCATGATTTACCGCTTTGAGTGTTTGGAAACATCCATTGCACAAAGAAACGATATCTTTACCCTCTTGTTCAGCTATCGTGAGATTACGTGCCGCCATCGCTAGCCAGCTAGTATGGTCTACCGCATTGAATCCTACTGGATCCGGACAGCATGCAAAAGGCCCTTCTGAGGTTTTTATTCCAAGCTTATCGAAGACCTTACGCGAACTTACTTCAATAAAGGGAATACGATTCCCGATGGTGCAGCCCTGAAAGAGTTTATATTCCGACTCGGCTTTAGCCATAATTAATTCCTCATTTTTATTTATTTATAATTGTATTTAATTTTGTTTGATTTAAAATTTTTTGAACCTCCTCGACATTTGGTGGCTCAATTTGGGGAAGAGACATTTGTTCTCTTCGTCTTTCAATAGCGGGTTGGGAAGGAATTGCTTTACCACTTTCATATATAGCTGTTGCTTGGGTGGTGTAATATTCGGGACCCTTTCCTTCGGCTATTGACATATTTTTTAATACCGTAAATACCTCAGTTAGCTCAATTTTTTGAGGACACACCTCATCGCAAGTATCGCATACAGTACAGCCCCAAATAAAAAAATTATCTTCATTCTCAAAAATTGCTGATTTTAATCCTAAAAATGAATTTAGGATAAGACTTCGTGGGTTATATCTATTAGGGGCAATAGTTGCGATAGGACAAACATCGGTACAGCGATTGCATTGATAACAATACTTCAATGTATCAATAATATGGGCATCCATTATTTTTTTTCTAAATTCATAATCGACCTTTACCATTTTTTATCCACTTTTTACTTATTCATTTTTATTTAATATAATTTAAAAATTAATTATTTTATCCAAGGATCTGGTAATTTAAGCCCTTCTAACGCCTTATCTTCAAATACTTGCTTCGCAGTATGCATTAATGACTTCTCAATTCCTGCTATATTATGATTTGTCGCAACTAGTAGATTTAATTTCTTGCAAATCCCGTCAGCATCACTCCAGATGTTGTATAATAACAATCCACGAGGTGCTTCAGTGACTCCTATTCCTATACCTTCCTTTGGTTCGATATCTAATGTTTTACAATCTGGATTGACTATATCAGGATCCTCTAACAAATTTTTAACGAGTTCAATAGCTTCCACTGTTTCAATTAAACGTGCCCAGTGATATGCGAAAGTGTGATGTGAAATTGGACCAATTCTCTCCCTAAACGCTTTTAATGCCTCATCAGCTAGGGGTGTGGCCATCTTATCCGCCGCATTAATCATTGCTAGAGTATTGGCTCTGTAGATGCCTTCTGGATATCCGGCAGGCTTATAGTACATATGAGTCGCATAGGAATGGTCTGGAATGTGTTCACCAAGCACATCTAAGTATTTGTGGATATCATAATCGATTTTCTCGCCATCAGGAGTGACAATTCGAATATCTCCATCATAAATATCATGAACTCCATTCTTGGTCATACCAAGATAATATGTAGGTACAACACCTACATTTGCTATGATATCCCAGTAATCTTCCACTACTTTTAAACCAATTTCTACTGTCTTTTTAGTAAACTCAATTTGTTCATCTACTTGTTTTAAAAATCGATCACGAGCATCTTCATCCATTGGCTTTTTCATTCCACCCACAATCCCGGAGATCGGATGAACCGATTTACCTCCAATATCCGCACAGAGTTTTTGACCAAAATCCATCATTTTTAGCGCCATTGCTCCCACATCAGGCATTTTATTAATGATATGTACTACATTGCGTAATGCAGGATCCGCGAATGGCCCTAATAAAAAGTCGGGTGCCGCTAGTGCATAGAAATGCAAAACATGTGAAGAGTATTGCTTCGCATTCATTAATAATTGCCTTAACTTATAAGCGGGTTCAGGAACTTCAACGCCCCATGCGTCCTCCACAGCTTTAGTCGGAGTGAGATGATGTGGAATAGGGCAGATACCACAGATTCTTGGAGTAATTCGAGGAACATGCTCGCAATATCTACCCTCACAAAACTTCTCGAAAAATCGTGTGGAAGTAACATTAAATTGGGCATCCTTGACCTTTCCATCGTCCCCTATTACTATTCTGAGACCACCATGACCTTCCAATCGCGTTATAGGTTCAACTTTTATTTCTTTAACCATGTTTAATTATCCTCCATTTTATCATGATATCTATGCCCTAATATACTGTCTGCTAACGTAAATCGGTTAAATAATCCCGCTGGGTCTTTTATCACTCTCATAATTTCTTTTGGATCTTTATCAG
The DNA here is from genome assembly GCA_004524725.1 of Promethearchaeota archaeon. GTDB lineage: Archaea > Asgardarchaeota > Lokiarchaeia > Sigyniarchaeales > SOKP01 > SOKP01. Next base: position 5,335 of record SDNW01000063.1, on the reverse strand, counting down.
CGCACAAGGAACCAAGAGTACTGATAAATTTCGACCCTTGGTCTTCAATTCCAACAGGTGGACCGTAGCACCCTAAGCAAGGAGCATTCGCTTTATTCGGACATATTGTCCCACAACCCGCTTGCGTAACTGGTCCTAAACAGATATATCCTTGCTCTAAAAAGCATTTATCCATGGTTGGTAATCCTTCATAATCACGTTTTAAATCAGTGGGAACTTTATCAACAACTTCGCGCTCGCAGGTACTACACACGGTTTTTGAACTAAATTTAAAGAGAGGATCATTTTTTAGTAAATATAAGGAATACCCTATAATATTATCCAATATTTTATTTCCAGTTGTTGAAGTATCTAGTACTAATTTGGGACCTTTATCCGTTTCGATTTCCTTAACTACAAAACTATCAGGCTCATAGGCTAATCGTTGAAGTAAATCCCCTCTAAAATAGAAATTTGTAATATTCGCGACTCCTAAGTATAAATCAAGAAAATGCTGCAAATTCGCAGCTGATTCATTATCTAAAACCTCAATATTATGAAGCAATTCTTGCAGTTGTTTTGCTTTCTCACTTGGCTTATTTGTAGGTTTAAAGCAACCATAACAAATCTCACCGTTATGTGGGCACATAAGATCACATCCTGCAGCTGTAATTGGACCATAACAAAGTTTTCCTTGGTCTAAGAAACACCCTTTATCAAATAACTTACAATTATCACATACAGTTTTATTCTTATCTAGAGATTCTGGTCCCTCTCCAACTAAGGTCAAAAGGTAGGAAATTGCAGCAATAATGTTCTCTGTTGTTGGAGGGCAACCCGGGATGAATACATCCACATCTACTATCTCTTTTACATTAATAATATAATCCTCTATTCCTGGCACATTTACAGTCGGCTCTTGAGGATCTTCATCAGTTATCGATTCTACTTCCTTGAATTTTCTATTAATTAAGTCCTCTTTATCAAATAGATTAGCTAAGCCCTTTACACTGCCATAACATGCACAAGCTCCAATTGCGACAATAATTGCACATTTTTTTCTCATCAACTTTATATTTGCAGTGTCCTGCTTGGTCCTCGCTACGCCTTCTATAAATCCTACCACAATACTTCCATCCTCCCTCTTCTCTAATGATTCATGTTTAAAGTCAACCACTGCAGGCCAATAAACAATATCCAATTCAGGTAAGATGGGAAGCAAACCTAAATGGGCGTTCAATAGGCTCTGATGACAACCCCAGCACGAAGATAACTGCATAAACGCTACAGGTATAGGCATTCTTTACTTTTCACCATATCAAATTTAAATCTAATTTCTAATAATGTTAAATGGTTAAATACGAACTTTATTAAAAGATTTGTTAAATAACTCTATAAGCAGTTTTACAAATATGTTTTTAATAGTCAAAAAAAACATGACAACCCCAACAATCATTATATTGCAAAATCTACCCCAATATTGCATTAAAAACCAATCTAAAGTTATTATATTAGGAAAAAGAAAATAAAAATAGATGATTTATATATATTAAAACCCATTTAACTAATTCAAGTCTTCAAAGTCTTCATTGATATCTTCTTTGCTTTCCTCAGTTATTATCTCTTTATCTATTGGTTGCTCGACTTGTAATACTTTTGACTCTTTTTTCTTTTCTTTTTTCACTTTTTTTTTTCTTACGAAAGCACGCCCGATAATCGCGATCAATACACCTATAAAGGATAAACTCGAGCCATAATTGAATTGAGCATATAATTGATTTAAGAAATTAACTATGGTAGGATCAGTGATGATCCCCGTTAAATTGACAATCCAACTCACAATCCAGACTATCAAAGCAAAAGTACCGAAAGCTAACCCAATCCAGACAATAAATTTGCCTACTCTTACTCCACCAAATAATATCAAAAATGCTCCAATTATTATCGCTACCCCTCCTAGATCCGCTATCCATTGAAGGATAGTTAAGATTATATAGGCGATTGGCTGATATTGAGGCCATTGATTCACAATGAGATTATATAAAAATTCAAACACTTTTATACTTCCCACTGTAAAACTGGCGATCATCAATATCCCTCCAATAAACATAAGGCCAACTCCAGTTTTATGTTTCATTTTCTCATCCCTCTTATCTTTCTCCAAAATCTGTCCCACACTCATTACAAAAGTTTGCGTGCAGAGGTAATGCTTTTCCACAATTAGGACAATATTTTACCTGAGCATTAAAAACTTCTGATGCTTCTTCATCTTGTGTTGGCGTGGGTTCTTCCTTGACGATTTTTGTTGGTTTTTTCAAACCTAATCTTCCGATCACAGCCAAAATAGTTCCTACGAATCCAAAACCTGTATTAAATGAAAATAATCCATATATCTGAGTTAAATAAGCTAAACTTGTAGGATTCGTTATGATTCCGGTAAGATTTACTACATAATAGGTGACATAAACGATGATTCCAAGAATCCCAAACCCCGTTCCGAATGAAATGATGATCCTTCCTAATCTATATTGATTTAACATGACTAATATGACTCCTGCTATTACAGTATAACCCCCTCCCGCAGCGAGAAAGCTTATAATGGCTAATATCGCTGAAAGCAATGGTTTCAAGTCTTCAGTAATATAATCTGAAAAGAGATTATACAAGAATTCATAAAAGGCTGTGCTCCCTACTGCTGAGCCTATTATCATTAAGCCTCCACCGATCAATGTTATAATAATCCACTTTTTATTCTCCATATTGTTCACTCCATTAAGGTTAAATTTTCAGTTAATAATTAAAATACCTATTATGATGATAGATAAATATTTCCATATAATTCTTTAGTATTATTTTAAAACATATCATCGAACAAGATTACCTTTTTAATCTTCGATTAAAGATGATTTTATACCTGGACTCTATGGGGATGAGTATAAATATTCATTTTTTTCCCCCGTACAAATCCGATCAAAGTTAATCCGTATCCGAATGCTAATCGTACTCCGGATTCAATTGCTGCTGATAAAGATGCTAATATGGGTATATCTGCTCTTATAGTCTTTAATACGGAGTCTCCCGTAAGACGACCAGTAGTTGTTAAGAAATGATGAGTCATATCAATATTATTACTCAAAGCATAGCCTATTATTTTATCTATTGCGTTATGTCTGCCAATATCTTCTAAAACGGCGATTATATCCCCCTTTTGGTTGAACATTGCCGCTCCATGGCACCCTCCGGTTTCTTTAAATAAAGGTGTCTTTTTCTGCATTTCAAGCACTGCGTTGGTTATTGTCTCTGCGCTGACTCTAAAATCATCATTTTTACGATGACTTAGATTTTGGTTATCTAACGACTTCTTGATTATGTTTCTCCATGGTGAGGAAATACCACAACTTGTATCAATAACTCTGCTTACGGGATTATCTTGTAAGAGAGTAAGATCCACTTTAATATCATTCTTGAGTTGAATATAGATTTTATTATCGACTTCATCAACCGATAAATCTTCAATATCAATAAACGAGTTAATAATTCCTACCGAATATAAGAAACCTATTCCTAAATAATTAATGTCTTTAGCTAAGCAGACTATATTTACTAGTGGTTCTCCATTTACAATGAGGTCCACTGGAGTCTCGATTACAATTGTATCATTAACTTTTTCCATTGAATTCTTATGAACTCTTGTAATATCGACTACTCGTTTAAACATAATAAAAAATAAAGTTAATCTTCTGTTAAGCTATTAATTCGTAAAATATTAAAAAGAAATTGGGTTAAGAATTATAAAAAGTTTAATTGGCAATATAGATTCTGCCATTGGTTTCTTTTTTTACGCTATGATCGCCGCTATATTCTATAAATTTGCCTGTTATTTTTTCTCCATTAGCTAACTCAATCTCAGAGATTTCTCCCATTTTCTTATATGATGGCAACAACCGGGGTGCTTTTCCTTTAATGATAATTTGTCCCCACGCCTGGTCTGCACCAGTATAGAGATTGACATCTCCCTCGACGATAATAGTACCTCCGTGGTTATGCATGCCTAAAAATGATTCAGCACCCCCACACTTTAACACTGGAAATTTGTTTGCTCCTTTCGAGCTCCTCGCCCATAACATTGATTCTCTACCGACCTTCCCTTTAACTTTGATTATGCCATTTTCCATTCCGATCCAAAATCCACGATATGCTGCTCCAATATAATTTCCCGCATCACCGTTTATTTCTAATTCACCACCTTTTAACATAGCACCTGCCCAGTCTCCTGCGTTTCCGTTAACGGTTATTTTTCCACCTTTCATTTGATTTCCTACATGCATCCCTATATCACCATCAATGATGATTTCACCGCCAGTCATTTTCTCTCCTATGCGTTTCACATTAGAAAGATCGCCTTCAATAACAATCTTAGTATCTTTAACATCGTTGGATTTTCCCGATACCTCAAAAAAGTCTCCTAATTTCACGATTTCATTGCCATGATATAACTCCAACTTTTTAATTTGAGCTGCTGTCTTTGCAGCGAAATTATCAGGAGTTATTACTTCTGCTTCTAAGGGAAATCGTGGTTGTTCTTTTAGTTTCAGTTTAATTTCTGCCATTTTCACTCACCCATCTTTTCCTTTACTTTTTCAATTAATTTCTCTAAGATTTCCCGGTCGGGTAAGGTTTTTCCTGGTGGATTTTTCACTTTTCGCAATCTTAATGGCACATGATCCATTCGATATGCAGTACCTTCAGTTTCAATACCTGCAAATGCAGCGGGTAAGATAATATCTGCGTTGACAGAGGTTGGAGTATGATGAGGTTCGATAGAAATAATAGGATGTTTGAACATATTTCTGACGGCTGCCGCAGGAAAATTGCTGGCGGGATCGGATGCAACAATTAATGACGCATCAATTTCATCTCTCAATAATACATCAACAGCAGAGAACTCTCCTGGATTATAGCGAGGATACCCTCGTGAGAAATCTATTGAATAAGCATAACCCGTATTCCAAGTAAACACAGTATTACTTCCCGTAATGTTATAATGACCTCGCATAGGGGTTATGAGAAATTTAGTATGATCATTAAGTTCTCTGGTTAGACACACTGCAGTATCAATATTTCTGTGATGTGAAATTGTTTGTGTAAGTCCCATACCAAAGAAGATTACGCCATAATTACTTTCTTTCATAATATTTGTGACTTTGATTATATCTTCTTTTAAAACACCTGCAACTTCTTTTTGGTCAATCTCAACTCCTCGTAATGTAGCTCGAATTGCATTCATCAACTCGTAATCTTCATTCGGGTTTACTTTTATGTAAAGATCTGCTATTTGAGCTGTATTTGTATTTCT
>SDNW01000062.1 GCA_004524725.1 Promethearchaeota archaeon | reverse complement strand
TTTGAACTAAATAATTGGTGATAATTTTTATTAATAAGAATAAAATTAACTTCGAATATAATATTATTAATCCCCCATATCTCCATATTGGATTTACCAAAAATGAATTAATGCTGAAGACTTTTTTAATGATGTTGGTTATCGCATTCGCTTCAGTAATAATAATGGGATTAACAGCTTTTATACATTTGATTATTGCTATGGGAGTAGTACTTCTTGTCTATGCGCTTATCCATTCCTATCAAATTTGGAAGGGAATAAAACCTACTTATGAATCACCTGCATCTCCTTTAGTTACAGGTATGATTGTGGGACTTGCTATGCCTATTGCCTCACCTTTCGAAATAACTGCAGGGGTGGCGCTTCTCACAATTTTATTGTTTAAATACGGACAAGGTAAATATTTTTCAAGAAAATATCTAAATCCTGCGGCTGCAGCAAAAGTGTTATTACTTGTAGTGCTATCCATAATGTTTATATTCGAGAATCCGTTAAATTTTGGAATGATTTTTCATACTCATCATTTGAGTTTAAATCTATTTACTGCTGAGGGGTTTCAAAATTCAATGTGGATTTTTGAGCGTGAAAGTATCTTCGGTATCGATCTTTCAGCAACTTTAAGTCTTTTCTTTTGGCAGACCCATGGGTGGATTGGAGGTGCTTGTGGGGTTTTAGTGCTTATAGTAGGCTCGATAGCAGCCTATTGGCTTAAATTTAAATGGCGTATTATCGTTTCTACTATAATTACCATGACACTATTAGCTTTTGGTATCGGACTGATAACGGGAGGAGATCCGATATTAAGGATCGCATTTCATGTTTTTACTGGAAGTGTCATTTTTATGATATTTTTTATGGCTACTGAACCACAATCAACACCAATGCCTGAAAGATCTCAATATATCTTTGGAATAGTTCTTGCGCTACTTACATTCATGTTACAACTCTTTAATGTATTAGGTGGATCGATTATAGCTCTAGTTTTACTAAACCTTCTTACGCCATATCTCGATAGAATAGGAATCAAAACTCCTTTCGGCTCAAAAAAATCAAGGGGAGGCGAATAATATGATATTTGATAAGAAGAGCAAATTATATTTTAGAGAGAAAGGAGGATTTAAGGTCGATGTAAGTATGAAAATGAGTGCTGTTGATGATGCTTTCAAAGAAGTACCTCCAGCAGATAAAATGATTGTCTTTCTTCGACAGAATATAGGAGCTGAGACAAAACCGCTCATAAAGGAAGGAGATTCTGTTAGCTATGGCCAAAAGATTGGGGATGATGAAAGCGGTGGACTGTTAACAGTTCCTGTCCATAGTCCTGTGGATGGAACTATAAGTAAGATAAGCAATATGCTACACCCAATATCTAAAAAAGAAGAATCGGTTGTCATTATAAATACTAAGACTGAGAATAAGGTCCCATCTTTAACACCTCTAGATCCTAAACAGTCATCTCGAGAGGATCTTCTAAAACGGATTAGAGAAGCGGGTATCGTTGGTTTAGGGGGTGCTGCTTTCCCTACCCACGTAAAATTATCATCGAATAATATTTCCACGCTTATTATCAATGCTAAAGAAAGCGATCCCAATATAGCCTGTGATATTAGGCTAATAATCGAAAAGCCAAAAGAAATTATTACTGGTATAAAGCTTATGGCAAAAATACTTGGTGTTGGGAAAATTATTTTTGCAACTAGAACTAAGGAAGGGGAGATCGCTGAATTTGAAAACGCTTTAAAAAGTAATTCTATAGAAATCGCAAGAATTCGTCCTAATTATTCTGTTGGTTCCGAAAGACTTTTAGTAAAAGAAATTTTAAATAAGGAAGTACCGTCAGAAAAATATCCTACTGATATTGGAGTAGTAGTCCATAATGTAGCTACAGCCTACGCAGTATCGAAAGCAATTTATGATGGGGAACCACTGGTTTCTCGTGGTTTGACTTATTTCTCCAAGGACACTGGCGCTCAAAACTTATGGGTACGAATGGGTACTCCCATCCATCATATACTTAAACATGTTGGTGTTTCTCCCGATGCTTTCGAAAGAATAGCTTTAGGTTCTCTTATGATGGGACCAACCATTCCAAATTCTTCCTTTCCAATCTTGAAAGCAACTTCAGGAATTACTGCATTTACTAAAAATGAAATTAATCCGTATGAATATTCCCTCCCATGTATACGATGTGCCTACTGCAATACGGTATGCCCAGTTAATATTTACCCTCAGTTGATAATGGAGGCAGAAAAAAGGGGAGATGCTAACAGATTGAGAAAGCTTCATGTTGATGTATGTATAGAATGTGGTTTATGTTCCTATGTCTGTCCTTCACGTATAAATTTTACTAAATACTTAACTAGTGGAAAAAAAATTATTCAAAAGCCAACTTAATTAATTCTTTTTTTTTTTGTTAAACAAATCTCAGTAAAAATAACCGTGGGTTTGATTTGCATGCCCCTTGCTCGAAAGTGAGGTCTCAATGTTTTGAGGGTGGAATTGCACTAAATGCAGAAACCTTTGCACTTTTGTGCTGAAGATATGTGTAAGGCTTTATTTACTCTATTAGAATTTTACAACTTTTTTTTAGAAAATTAATAATGATTAGATATTTTAGATACTACTCTTGGTATAAGTTTTGGAATTAATCGAGTTTGTACTAAAATTATAAAACTCTAAGCTATTATTCACCAAGATCAGTTTCCATCAAATTTAATAATTCCTCTAAGTCTTTTCCTATATCTAAAGCGCGTGTGGATAAATCTTTTAGTACAATGGGGTCATCTTCATCCTTCTCAAGTTCAAAAATAGCATTCTGTAGTTGTTGTAGAGCTAAGATATAATTCCATTTGCTCTGATCTGGCTTATTCTTAAAGCTTTCAATTAACTTATTTGACAATGTCATAATGAATCAACTTTTGCTTTTAACAAATAATAATTTATACGGGATAGAAAATTCTCTTTTTCTTTCTTCCAATGCGAAACTGAATCGGATTTAGGATCGTTCATTATCTTTTCTTCATGTTTATTGTATTGATTTTGATAACTTCGGGCGTACCTTAGCAAGTCTTTACGAGACTTCTTCTTTTTCTTTCCCATGATAATACTTGACTATTAGTCTATATATAATTTACTGCTATATGAGATATTATAAGAGAAGATATTATTGAAATATGTTTTGTTGTTTAAAAAGCACTGTCTTTTGAAGAGTATTTATAGAAGCCAACCTTGACAAAATTGAACGGAAAACCCTTTTAAGTATCTATAAAACTCATATTCATAAGTATTGAATAATTATTCCGAGCCCAGAGGACAGCCTTAAATAAGTGTCTATGAAATCCTTATAAAGTATTTTTTTATAATTACATGAAAAAGAGCAATATTTTTATTAAGATATTGCAATATACTAATCTAAGACAAAAAGGCGAAAATATTGAATTGCAATTATAACAATTTTGATAGGACTTCGGATTGGGAAAAAAATTACATGGAAAAGTTAGCCGTGTTTCAATCTTTATTGAAGGAAAAGCATCTATTACAATACGTATCTCCAGAAGAGCGTAAGGAATTCGAAGTTCAACTTGAATCCGCATTTACAGATGTGCTTATTGCATTTGAAGAAGAGCTCGTAGATCCTTCTGGGGACTATTCTTTCCGTTGGGATGAGCGGAATTCCGGTTTTGGAAAAGCATCTTTTTCATTAGGTACTGGGATTAAAGATAGAGCAGATATTCCCCATCAATGTGAGATTGATGAGACAACAAAGTCTATTAAATTTCAATTATTGATGAAGGAGATGGGGCGTGAGGGCGTTCTTGGTGATTATCTAGATAAAATATGTGATTGTATTAAGAATAGGAAGTTCCCAGATAATAAGCTTGAAAGTTTAGGTTATTTAGTTGTCAATTTGAATAAGGAAGAAATCGAATCCAATCAATCGCTTCTTCGAAATATGATTGAAATGGGATTTAAAGAAACTGAGCAGAGTGTTTTTCGTAGTATTAGGTTAGATAGATTGGTTGATATTCTGAATGAAACCAAGATGATGGATAGCTATTCTTCTCGACTCAAATCTCTCATATCCAATATTATATCCGCTATGGAAGCGGATGATACATATGAATATCATGTTTTTGTGCTCAATTACTTCCTATCTGCGATCAAACGGACGGTTTTTATGGATTACTTTTATCCACGAATCGAACCCTTATTTCTCAACCTATATCGAGTTGAAAAGGAGAAGGATCCCGATTTCTGGCAGACTTATTATTCATATTTAGATGAGATTGTGGATACAAAATTAGAGGACGCATTTTTTAAGAAATATTAAAAGTCATATTCATATCGATCGATAATGTCATCTTGTATGGGTTTTCCTAAATCGATAAAAGTGGCATTATATCCACCAACTTTTACTATTAAGTCTTGATAATCTTCTGGATGTTTTTGGGCCTCCCTTAAAGTATCTGATGAGACCACTGTTGGTTGAATCTGCATTCCACCTTCATGAAAGTAGGTTTTAAGTAGATGATATATTTTGTTTAATTTTTCAGGAGCATCAAGATTTTGAGGATGGAATCGGACATTTAAAGCAATACCATTGGTCGCAAAGTCATAGTTCAACTTAGCAGCTGAATTTAATACACCAGTAATACCATTTTGTTCTGAATTGTTAACAGGGGAGAGACTATTGGATATTGGTTGCATTGCTTTTCTTCCATCGGCGGAGGGTCTCGTAAAAAAGCCCTCCATAACATGAATACCCATTGAATAAGCTCCTGCGCTATATCTTCCTCCTCTTAGGGGAGCATATTTCGCAACTTCTTGAGTAAAAGCGTCCCATAGTTCCATAGCAAGAGAATCTATATCTTCTTGAGCGTTTCCCCATTTATGATATTTATTGATAAGTTTCTGTCTGAGATCTTCATGATCCTTATAATTTGAATTTAATACCTCTATGAACTCCGATAAGTCCATTTCTTTGTCTTCATAGACAAATTTTTTTATGTTATACAATGAATTAACTAAGGTGGCAAAACCATAAGCCGTAATTGAAGAGAAGTTGTACTTTGCTCCTCCACATACATAATCCTTACCACTTTCTAAACACCCTTCAAGGGTTGCAGAAACAAAGGGGTGTTGAAAGTATTTCATGGCTTCAACATCTCCAACATTGGCAATATCAACTGATCGTTTAATATTGAATTGAAGTTGTTGTTTAAATGCCGAATAAAATTCTTCATAGCTTTTAAACTTCGAAGGGTCTCCTGTTTGAAGTCCATCGATTTTCTTCGTTAATTTGCTGTAACCATTATTTAAAGTAAGTTCTAATACACCAGGCAGATTCATAAACATTCTTCCTGTTGCCGCAAAACTATTACCTTGCCCTGTGGGTTCAACACATCCAATTATGACGTAATTTCTGGCATCTACTAATGAATATCCCGCCTTATTTAATGCGGGAACGATCACATCATCATTATAAAAAGCAATACCCGATGTGGTTTTATATACCTCCAGAGCATGTTTAAAGAATTTTTCTGGAGTATCTTTATGAATACGAACGGATAAATCGGTGGAAAAGACTTTAACATCCTTGTAAGCATCAAGAAAAAGATAGGAGAGCTCATTGATAGCTTCCTTTCCACTTTGATTCATTCCCCCAATAGTGATGGTTTGAGTATTTTGACCAAGAGCGTTTGCAACCATCGTAAAATCTGTTGGTAACAAAGTCACATTCCAAGTAAGCTTTAAGTTGAGCTCTTCAATTATCTCGAGAGCGAATTCTCTTGTTAAGGTTCCACTTTGAATATCATGCTCGTAAAATGGCCATAATATTTGATCTAACCGTCCTAAGGCAAGCACACTGCGCTGATAGATGATGTTAGCGATATTCTGGGAGAACCATATAAACTGCACTGCTTCATAAAAGCTCTCTGGAGGATGAGATGTAAATTTCATCATCATATCTCCAATCAATCTGAGTTCTTTTTTACGTTGTTTATCATTATGTTTGTTTGCAATCTCATAAGCAAGATCTGAGTATCTTTCAGCGAAATCAATGGCTGCATAGTAATAAATCTTTACCGCTTCATAAAATTGGTACTTTTCATGGAATTCTGGGTCACTCGCATCTAAGCTTTTTTGATGGTTATCACTTTCTTCTATAATCCCTCTATATCCCAGCCTTAATAGTTTCTCATAGCCCGCGCATAAGTGGCCTTCAGTGGTTCCTATGTGGATCGAAATGTTAGGTGCTAATGCATCTATCAATCCATCTCCGCAAATATAGCCTTCTTCTAATAATCTTTTTAAAATTCGACTCCCAATAAGTGATTTATCTTTCCAAAAGGGTAGTAGTTCTAATAACTCTTCGATCTCCCCTTCCTCAATAAAGAACGGTTGTAATGGTCGACGTTTCAACTTTTTGTAAGTTATCCGTTTCTCTAAACTATTATCATATCTCTGGAGATCAAGATTAATTTTTTCTCCAAGATTCTTACTGGTTTCATTTCCAACTAATAACTCATCTTCTCTGATAAAAATTGTCATATGTTTTAAGGTGTAGGCAATTGCTTTCGCTCTCTTGATAATCTCCGGATCCTCAGGATATTCTTTAAAGATCTTGGTAAAATATTTCATTCGTTCAATACATAATTCGTATTTACTTGATAATAGATTGTTTTTAAGCCGAAAAATTCGCTCTGAATTATTTTTAACGGTCATAATTATAACTCTTTTCTATAGGTTAATACAATAAAATATTAAATAATAATAATTAAGAGTTACCAAAATCGCTTTAGTTGGTTATTCATGAGTTTTTGAACTTTCTTGATGGCCCAAATAACATATTTATAACAGGTGTTTGACCAACAATTATCTTTTTGATATTGTATAAAACCATCGGCAGTACTAAAGTCGTATCCACATAATTCGGCGCATACTACTGATCCAAATTCTTTTTCGAATTCAGAGGCAAATTTTGCAGCCTTTAAATACGCAATTGGAATTATCTTATCATGCATTCGTTCTTTTCCGCCTAAAATTATACCTATCGCAGCACATCCCCCACAAACAGCTCCACATGCTCCTTGCCATCCTATTTTTGATTTATATCCTCCAAACCCTCCCGCTAAAGGAATGATAGCGTTATTTAACAAACCGTTTTCTATTCCCAGGACGTCTAAAATATTTGTAAAAGTTAACTCCGCACAATTTACTCCTCTTGTCAATTTCGGTAAGGTTTTTTCTAGATACTCAACTTTTTCTGCAAATAATTTCTTATAGTTTCTCTCTTCCATTTTAGGTCCCATTAGCAGTTATTTTGGACTAAAGCCATTGTCTAAAATAATTTCCGTAGCCATTTGGGCTACCTTGCCTACAAGATCAGAGCAATGATTTACCATTCCCGACTTGAAAGCTTCTTTTAATTCATTAGGATCCCACATATTATACGTACGCCCTATAAGTTTTTCTTGAACGTCATAACAGCGGCAAGATCCAAATTTTTTGACATATTCATCATGAAGCTTTTTTACTAAGCCATAAGATTTCATTGGTTTATACATATCGGAGAAGTCTTCTTTCCCACGTCCATAGAGATACCCAATAACCATTGAGCCTCCCACTAACGCCCCACAGGAACCATCCCCTGTGAGTCCTAACCCATCAGCTAAGCCACTTGCTGCTCGAAATACATCCTCATTCCAGATATTTAATGCTTCAAAGATTGCAGCAACCGCAGTTTGGGCACATCCAGTACATTTCCTCTCATATTTTTTCCCAAGCTCATAAGCCTTGGTTAAAATTTCATCCCTACTAATTTCCATAAATATCCCATAATTAATTTATATTTCACTTAAACTTTGATCCTTATATAATTTAAGAATTATATGGAACGAAAATCCAAAAAAAAATATTATAGTCTTTTTAGATTTGTGTGCAAGTATTGTTAATACATTGGTTTCCAATGCAATCAGAACTAATTAAAAAACATGTATTTTCATAAAATATAGTGTTATTAACGATTAGATTGTAATCACTACCTTCTTCTAAGTATACTCCCCAATATGTGTAGTTTAATAAATTGAATGAAATCGTATTTTCATCGCTTTCACTAAGATAAATACCTGTAGAGTATAGGTTATTATGAAAAAAATTACTATAGCTGGAATTAGAAAACTGTAATCCTCCGTGGGAAAATTCGGTATCTTTGATTGTAATATTTTTAGAATTCAATATATCGGTACCAACGTTCCAATAAACTGAGCAATTAGATATTGAGACATTTATGCAATTATCTAAATATATACCTTTATAAGTATGTTGAATTGTGATATTTTGAATACTAACGTTTGTACAATTTTCTAGAATCACATAACCTGCATCTGTAAAATTTTCTGGAATAAGATTTTGAGTGTCTCTATAGATATAAAGTGGTTTTCCATAAACAAGATTAGATAAATTCATATAAATAGAATATTTTGAAATGTAAAGCCCAGCAAAAAATATTTGATTGCTTGAAAATGTGTTATTAAAACAACCAGAAACTTCATACACTCCATATCCAAATCCACGTAAAACGCCCTCAATTTTGTTATTAAAGTAATTTTCCATGATTGAATTATTAAAGCAATCATATAAAATTATTCCATAATAACTTTGAATGAAATAATTACTTGAAAAAATCATGAAGCTGCAATTTTCAGCACGAATCCCTTTATCATGGAAAAAAAATGTATTATTAATAAAAATACCATTTGATACATTTTCTAATTTTATTCCATACCGAATTCCACACAGACAGTTATCAGGATAACAGCAGCTCGTTTGCAAAAATCTGCAATTTCTTATTATAAATAAAACATTAGAATTGCGTATATCCATACAATTTGCCCAATCTTTCTTGATATCGATGGTGATATTTTCAATTATATAAGGATCAGATATATTTCCCGAACCATAACACCAAGAGGTATTTGCTGCTAGTATTGCCCAGTCATCATTTTTATTAATTATTATCGTTGAATCCCTTTCTTCTTCTCCACTTTCAGGTAAAAGTACATTAATCGTGAGCCATGCAAGTCCAAATATACCTATTAAAAATAAGGAAATAATACCAATAACTTCGACCAAGATTTTGGTATTCTCTCTCATAAAAATTATTGCTCTTAATATATTTTCAAAATTAGTTTTTCAATCGTAATATTATTTAGTAAATTTAAAAATATTGAGGAGACAAATTTATATAGTTTTTATTGAATATTGCTTATAATTCAAGAGATTTCAATTAATGATTTAAAATGTTATCCTTTCATATTTTTTTAAGGCTACTAATTTTAGATTTAAGTTGTTTGGCTCCGTTATTTAGAATATTTCGAACGATAAATGAGGGTTCTTCATTAACTTTTTTCTTTAATATTTTATATTTTAGTTCCAAGGCTTCTAATATCAATTCTTTTTTGATTGAATCTTGCCCTTGAATGACAACATCGAGCATATGAAGTGCTAATTGATACTTCTTGTTTTCAAATAAACTTCTGGCATGGTTAAAATACATTTCAGGAGGATTTATTTCAATAAATTCTTTAGCGATATCACTTGATTTTGCAGGAAAAAGATCTGTGGGATTTCCTGTATCATACCATCCATGATATAATCTGTATACTGCATGAATAGCAAATCTATAATCGCCGTAAAATGGTTTTAGATATTCATGATTTTTGAACTTATCAGGATATATCTCTAACATTTCATGGAATATTTGTTCAAACCATTTTCCTTCGTTCATTCTTTTCACTACTTCATCATGAACAAAGTGCATTGCTTCTGCTGTAATCTCTAAGACTTCTCTTACTTTTTGTTTCCCTTCTATAAGCTTACCATGTCCAGGTATAATATATTTCGCATCTTTTTCTAGCATATGTTCCATCGCTAGAGCCCATTCTTTTGGATATCTTTGCACCTTATAAGGGTTTCCCACATTTGGATAAGAAGAAACCATCAGATCTCCTGCGCATATTAATTCTTTTTCGGGAACCCATAACCAAATAGAATCATCCGTTTCCCCGATATCATGATTTAATTCAAACCCAATCTCTCCTAATTGGAATCTATATGGATTTTCCCCATCAAGAATTATGGTTGGTTCTAATATGTTATATGGGTCAATAACATTTTCTTGTTTACCAATAATGGAAGCGAATTGTTGAGTATTTATCCATTCATGATAATCTGCTAACAACTGATATTTTGTAAAGCGTTTTAAAGCATCTTTATGAGCGATAACTTCGGGCATATCCCATCCTTTTTCATTGATTTCTGTAATGAATGGTTCAAATCCAAAACAATGATCAAAATGACCATGACTGTATATAACATATTTGATCTGCTTTTCTGTAATAGCTCGTAATTTTTTATAATTGCGAGGACCAAATTGTTTTATAGCCACATCAAACATAACGAGCCCCTCATTAGTTTCGATGATTCCGATGTTACCAAAAGATGGGATTAAATGAACTGTGTCATTTTGAACACTCTGCGAAGGAAATAATCCAATATAGAATTTTATATCATTTTGGGAATAATTCAATAAAATCACGATAAATTTTCAATTGGTTATTTGAATAACAAAAAAAATAAAAAGTATTTGTTTAAATTAATATAGAATATAAACTGTAAAAGATTATTTTTGATAAGAAATTTTGGAGGTTTAGAAATTGTCAAAAAACATTGAAGAAATTAGAGAAATAGGCCAAGAGCTTTATGATAAGCTAAGATTATTGACCTATCCAATTGCAATTAAGTTTATCAAAGATTATAGTGAGATCCCAGAAAAAGCGCAGCGCCCATCCAAAATGGGGCAAAATGTCACTTTGTGTCAGTCATTCACTATGGCGAGGCGCTGGGGTGCTCATGTTGCAATGACGTATGAAGATAATGCATGTGTCACTAGTTCATTGGTCCATCAATGGAAAAAGGTTCCGATTAAGGATATCATTGAATCTCAGGTAATTTCGGGATATCATAAAGATGCAAAGGCAGAACTTTTGGTCCAGTCTCAATATAGCGATTTGTCAAAAAAAGAAAACTATCTGAAGATCAAGGATCATGTAGGTTTTATTGTTTCTCCTTTAACAAGAACAATAATTAGACCAGATGTGGTTCTGATTTATGGAGACCCTGCTCAAATAACTCATATTATTCAGTCGTTAAGTTATGAAGGTAAATACCTCGTAAATTCAGCTTTTATAGGATTTGGGGAATCGTGTCTTAAAGGAGTATTATTACCCTTTATTTCAAAAAAACCTGAAGTTGTGTTACCTGGAACGGGAGATAGGACTATAGCATTGACAAAGGAGGAGGAAATGGCTATAGGCATACCCGCAGAAATAATGGCCTATGTTAATGAGAATTTATTTAAGTCTGGACAGTCATTTAATATGAGAGAACCGTCAAGGTTTTTCGTTGGAAGTATTCCTAAGGGTTTTGGACCACCCGCTTGGAATTTCCTTAGACGAAAAGTAAAGAAACAAGAAAGAAATGTAAAAAAGGATACTAGTATTTAATCATGTCCTTTCCCAATTATCCCCAAAAGTATCGAGCACGATCATTCGTAACTGCAAAAGATTTTTGGAGATACAAAAAAGAAATAGGAAGAGTTCCAAAAGAAAAGCCTCCTAAGGGTGTTATTATTTGTTACTCCCCATCTCTTATGAGTCATATCATTAATAATCATCCAATAATCAAGGTTGAGGAAGTATTTGGAGATTATTTCTATCTTCTAGAAGAATTTAACAAACAGATAGGAATTTGTGGCGGTTTTGGGATAGGTGCTCCTATAGTCGCTATTTTAATCGAAGAGCTTTCGGTCTTTGGAGTGACAAATTTCCTCTCAATTGGAGTCGCTGGAGCTTTACAAAAGACCTTAAGGTTAGGAAGTTATGTAGTATGCGATAAAGCAATTCGAGACGAGGGCACATCCCATCATTATTGTAAACCCGATAAATATTCGTATCCCTCAAAAAAAGTTACAAACAAAATGATAGAAACCTTACAAGAATTAAATCTTGAATACACTCGTGGGACATCTTGGACAGTAGATGCTCCATATAGGGAAACGTATGAAGAAATTGAGAAATATAAGAAGGAAGGCGTATTAACTGTTGAAATGGAGGCCGCTGCCATCTTCGCGGTAGCAAAGTATTTAAATGTCGAAGCAGGATCGCTTTTTACCATAAGCGATTATTTATGTGAGGATGAGTGGCAATTACATTTTCATTTGACCGAAGAACATCTAAAAACCTTATTTTTAATTGCTAAAAAAACAATAAATTCTCTATAATATTAAAGCTAAATATACACTAAGAAAGGAGTATCGTATGAATTTTGAAACTATAAAATTTGAACTACGAGAAGATGGTATCGGGATATTAACTTTAAATCGTCCAGAAAAGCTAAACGCAATGTCTTTTCAAATGATTGAGGATTTACATACAATTCTCGACCATTTAATGGTCAATCTTGATTGTAGAGTTTTAATACTTCAAGCAGAAGGAAGAGTATTTTGTGCTGGCTTAGATTTAAAAGAATCGATGGTCTTGCAATCCAAAAAGAAACCCCCAGAATTAAAAGAGAAATTCTTTTATATCGACACCCCAGAAAAAGATACTATTAAAGCTAAGTTATATGCTCAATGGAGAACAAGCAAATTAATTGTAAAAATGCGAAGAATCGGCCAACCCATCATAGCGCTCATCAATGGGGCTGCGACAGGTGCGGGATTTACATTTATCCTCGCTTCAGATATCAGAATCGCCTCTGAAAACGCTCGATTTAATAATGCATTTATTAATATTGGATTCTCGGGATCCGATTTAGCCTCTAGTTATCATTTGCCAAGGTTAATTGGTATGTCTCGAGCGGCGGAGATTTTATATACGGGAAGATTTGTTGATGCCAAAGAAGCTCATAAAATTGGATTGGTACTGAATGTTGTCGATGAAAAAAGTCTTTTAAATGAAGGTATCCAATTAGCTGAACAATTACTGACAAAAAGTCCGTTGGGTCTTCGAATGACCAAACAAGCAGTAAATATTTCTTTGGATTCCCCCAGTTTAGAAACAATTATGGAATTAGAGAATCGAGCACAAATGTTATGTTCAACTTCAAATGATTTAACGGAAGGTGCTCAAGCCTTTTTTGAGAAAAGGGACCCAAAGTATCCATTAAAATAAAAAAAAACTGATAAAAAGTAAAAATAATGGTTCGCATAGATCTTTCTGATATTAAAGATTTATTTGATTCGGATATCAACTCAAAAGAACTAGTGAATCGTTTAGTAGCTATTTTGGAGAAATCGGAGAGTATCGAAACTCGATTAGGGTTATTAGAGATTTTAAATGAATATAATTTACAGCATAGTTCTTTTTTCAAAATATTTGAAAATCATCTGATTTCTGATGCCCAAGAAGAAATACGAATATTAGCCGCGGAGATAATTCTTCGAAACTTTGTAGAGGAGGGATTAGATGCCTTAGAATGGACAATCAATAATGATCCCTCTCCTTTAGTTTTAGGAAGAGTGTACAACTTGATAAAAGAATTGAATAGTTCATATATGCTAATATTAGAATCAATTCTATTTGAAAAGTTTAAGATTATA